>URRJ01000026.1 GCA_900550205.1 uncultured Collinsella sp.
GTCCGCCGTTCGGTAGAACGGCGGAACTAGTTACGCCTGACGGTAATGGTCAAAGAAGTCGGCGAGGTCTTCGAGTGACTCTTTGAGCACTTCCATGCGCGGCAGGTAAACGATACGGAAGTGGTCGGGCTCGCCCCAGTTAAAGCCGCCACCGCGCGTGATGAGGATCTTCTTCTCGTGCAGCAGGTCGAGGGCAAACTGCTCGTCATCGGTGATGTTGAACTTTTTAACATCCATCTTGGGGAAGATGTAGAACGCCGCACGCGGCTTAACCACCGAGATGCCGTCAATCTTGTTGAGTGCCTCATACACAAAGTTGCGCTGCTCGTAGACACGACCGCCCGGGCGGATGTAGTTGTTAACAGACTGATGGCCGCCGAGCGCCGTCTGGACGATCGACTGAGCCGGCACGTTGGAGCACAGGCGCATGTTGGAGAGCATGTTGACGCCCATGATGAAGTCGCTCATGCAGCGCTGGTTGCCCGAAAGCACCATCCAGCCAATACGATAGCCCGCGATCATGTGCGACTTGGAAAGGCCGCTAAAGGTGACGCAGGGCAGGTCGGGAGCAAGCGAGGCAATCGAGACGTGCTCGTAACCGTCCATGCACAGACGGTCGTAAATCTCGTCGGCAAAAATCATGAGCTGGTGTCTGCGCGCGATCTCGACAATGCCCTCGAGCACCTCACGCGGGTAAACGGAGCCCGTAGGGTTGTTGGGGTTGATGATGACGAGGGCCTTGGTCGCGCTCGTGATCTTGGACTCCATATCCTCCAGGTCGGGATACCAATCCGCCTGCTCATCGCACAGATAGTGCACGGGATGACCGCCGGCAAGGGTCGCGCACGCCGTCCAGAGCGGATAGTCGGGGCTGGGGATCAGAATCTCGTCGCCATTGTCGAGCAGCGCATTCATCGAAAGCTGAATGAGTTCGGACACGCCGTTGCCCGTGTAGATGTGCTCCATCTGAACGTTGGGCAGGCCCTTGATCTGCGAGTACTGCATAATCGCCTTGCGCGCAGAGAACAGGCCGCGCGAGTTGGAATAGCCTTCGCAGTCGGGCAGCTGCTGGCGCATGTCCTTGATAACCTCGTCGGGCGTGCGAAAACCGAAGGGCGCCGGATTGCCGATATTGAGCTTGAGGATGCGCTCGCCCTCGTCCTCCATACGGGCAGCCTCGTCGACGACGGGACCGCGCACATCATACAGGACGTTATCAAGCTTGGTGGATTTAGAAAAAGTACGCATGGTGGCGCTCCTTGGAATTTGAGCTGAGGGACGGGGTTCGGGCTTGGAAACGTTACGGGGCGATGATGTCTCGCCTTGGTCGGCGTCACCGGCAAGCAGCCAGGTAACATCGACCTCCAAAATACGGGCGAGCAGCTCTGCCACGTCGCGCCGCGGAATCGTCTTGCCGCTCACATATTGGCTCATCTGGCTCTTGCCGAGTTTTTTGCCGAGCATCTCCGATGCGCGGATTACGTCCGACTGGCGAACGTCACGATCGGACATAGTCTGTCGCAGGCGATCGCTAAACGTCTCTTGGGCCACAGGAACCTCCTTGCTGGCAAAGTTCAATTTATAGAACACGAATTGAACCAGGGTTCAATTTAGCAAGCAGTATAGCGCCGTACCTCATTCGAAAGTTCAATTTCATAAGAAAATGTACCGGACTCTGAGATTTGTCCAAAGCGGACAATGACGTGTACACGTTTAGAGGTATTCAAGGAAACGAGCCGCCGCAAGCGAAACGTCAGCCGTTCGATATATGGCGTTGATCTGCCGATGAGGATGTCCCTCGAGCGAGCGCACGGCAACATCGAACTGGCAGCGGCGCAAGATGAGCGCCGGAAGAATGCTCACGCCCAGGCCGTCCTCGACCATGGCCATAATCGCATAGTCATCCCAGGTCGACAGCTTGGAGCGCACCGTCAGCCCCGCCCGACGAAACAGCGGCGTAATCTCGTCATCGGTGCCGCGTTCCAGCAGAATAAACTGCTCGTTGGCCAAATCGGAAAGAGAGACGGCCTCCGCCGTGGCAAGCAAAGAGTCTGCCGGCACTACCGCCATCAACTCGTCGCGCACCAAAGGCCGCGATGCCATGCTGTTTTCTCGGGGCTCATGCGGGATAAAGCCCAGATCGCAGCGGCCCTCTGACACCCATTGTTCAATCTCTGAGTAATCGCCCATCAGCAACTCATAATCGACGTCCGGGTGATCGGCGCGAAAGCGCGCAATCACCGGCGGCAGCACGTGGGTCGCCACACTCGAAAACGTACCGATGCAGATTTTGCCGCGCATGAGTCCACGCATCTCATCCACCCGTCGCTGCAAACGAACGAATTCCTCGCATAACGCCTCGACCGCCGGCATAACTTGCCGCCCATCGGCAGAAAGCACCACGCCCTCGCGACTTCTATCGAGCACTTTAAAGCCCCAATCGGCCTCAAGATCAGCCACCATACGGCTCACACCCGATTGCGAATAGCTCAGGTGCTCGGCAGCACGCGTAAAGCTTCCGGCGCGCACCGTCTCCAGCAGAACCTGCATCTTTTGAATATTCGTTTCCACGGCACCCCTCCACCTTTGCATGAGTTTTTGTCATGTTTGCCATGCATTATATTCGCTTTTCTTCTAAAGCCAGTTCACCCATAGTGAACATGCTCGGATATAGAGGGATGTCGGCGCATGAACAACGGACTGTTTACGTACTTAGCAGCATTGCTATTGTTTGGCTCCAACGGCATCATCGCCGCCGCCATCGCGCTGCCGAGCTCCGATATCGTGCTACTGCGCACGTTTTTGGGCGCCCTCTCGCTTGTCACCATTCTCGCCATCACCCAACGCCATAAGTTGCAGACGCCATCTCGCCCCCGCGAAGCCGCAGCCCTCCTCCTCTCGGGAGCCGCGCTGGGCGCCAGCTGGATTTTCCTGTTCCGCGCCTACCAGACGATCGGCGTCGGCGTATCCTCGCTGCTGTACTACTGCGGCCCCATCATCGTTATGGCCCTCTCCCCGCTCATCTTTGGCGAAAAGCTGACCGGCGGAAAAATCGCCGGCTTTATCGCCGTTGCTTGCGGTGCTTTTCTCATTGCAGCGCAAGGTCTAGGCGGCAATATGCCCATTGCTGGTATCGCCTGCGGAATCGCCTCGGCATTTTGCTATGCGCTGATGGTCATCGCTAGCAAGAGTGCGCCGCACATCGAGGGTCTCGAGAACTCCGCGCTCCAGGTGAGCGCCGCCTTTGTGACCGCGCTGGTCCTTACGCTCGTCACCCAAGGCGCTCCCTCGTTTTTCTCCCCCGACATCGCCGCAGGCATCGATTGGCGCGCCGTCGCTATGCTCGGCGTCGTCAACACCGGCATCGGTTGCCTGCTCTACTTTAGCGCCGTCGCCAAACTGCCCGTGCAGACCGTCGCCGTCGTCGGCTACCTCGAGCCGCTTTCGGCCGTCGTGTTCTCCGCCGTCCTTTTAGGCGAAGGCATAACACCGATCCGCCTGATGGGCGCCGCACTTATCATCGGCGGCGCGATTTTTTGCGAACTCGCCGGCAAACGCACAAACGCCAAGGCCGGCATCGCCCAGACAGCACGCGCCTAAAAGTTCCCTCTTCAGTTTCAAGGCAGGCCGCGTCCGCGGTTATCACATTGCAGCAAGCCATTCAGCGGATATACCCCTGCTTTGAAATGCTACCTGTGTACATGAATAATCCCCAGATGGGGATTATTGTCTAAAATAACCCGATGTGCCAAACTCTCTTGTATGTATAAAGACGGCATAAAGGTTATCTGTCCTAGACAGATAACCGGATGTCTAAGGGAGTCCACGTGGCACACAACAAACTGGAGGCAAACCTCCAAGATCAGCATGTGCAGGGCGGGCACGGAGCCATTCCCCTCTCCGCTGGCATGCTGCTCGTAACGCTCGGCGTCGTCTATGGTGACATCGGCACGAGCCCCATGTACACCATGAAATCAATCGTCGCCAACAACGGCGGCATCGGCACCGTCAGCGAGGACATGATCCTGGGCGCGCTTTCGCTCGTCATCTGGACCATGACGCTCGTGACCACGGTCAAGTACGTGGTAATCGCCATGAAAGCCGACAACCATAACGAAGGCGGCATCTTCGCCCTGTTCAGCCTTGTGCGTAAGGTGGCACCGTGGCTGATTCTCCCCGCCATGATCGGCGGCGCGGCACTGCTTGCCGACGGCATCCTCACCCCCGCGGTCACGGTCACCACAGCCATTGAGGGCCTGCGTACCATCGAGTGGGGCCACGCGCTATTGGGTGACGGGCAAACCAACGTCATCATTATTACCATCATCATTATCTGCGGCCTATTTGCCATGCAGCGCGCCGGTACCTCGTCGATCGGTAAGCTGTTCGGCCCGCTCATGACGCTGTGGTTCCTGTTCCTGGCAGGCGCCGGCCTGTTCAACATGCTCGACAACCTGTCCATCCTGCGCGCGCTCAACCCCATCCGCGGCATCATGTTCCTGTTCTCGCCCATCAACCACTCGGGCATCATGGTGCTCGGCTTTGTCTTTCTGTCGACAACCGGCGCCGAGGCGCTCTATTCGGACATGGGTCACGTGGGCAAGGCTAACATTTACGCATCCTGGCCGTTCGTAAAGGCGGCCCTTATCCTTAACTATCTGGGTCAGGGCGCTTGGCTGCTCGCCAATAACTCCAACCCCCAGATGCTCGCGATGGATATCGTCAACCCGTTCTATATGATGCTCCCCGAGCCCCTGCGCCCCTTTGCCATCGTGCTTTCGGCCGTGGCGGCCATCATCGCCTCGCAGGCGCTCATCACCGGCTCGTTCTCGCTGGTATCCGAGGCAACGCGCCTCAACCTTATGCCGCACCTGCGCATCCACTACCCCAGCGACACCAAGGGCCAGCTCTATATTCCGCTCGTCAACAACATCATGTGGGTCGGCTGTATCTTCATCGTACTGCTGTTCCAGAACTCCGAGCGCATGGAGAGCGCCTATGGCCTCGCCATTACCGTGACCATGCTCATGACCACCACGCTGCTGACGAGCTATATCGCCGGCATTCTCAAGCACAAGCTGGGCGCCTGCGTCTTCGCCCTGCTCTTCGGCGCCATTGAGCTGTGCTTCTTCACCTCGTGCCTCACCATGTTCTTTGACGGCGGTTACGTCATGATCTTCTTGGCCTCGCTGCTGTTTGGCCTTATGTATGTGTGGCGCCGCGGCACCGCCATCGAGCGCACGCAAACGATCCTGCTGCCCGTCTCCAAGTACATCGATCAGCTCAGCCGCCTGCGCAACGACGAGACCTACCCCGTGCTCGCCGACAATCTGGTGTTCCTCACCAACAGCCCCGATCCGCTCACACTCGACCGCGACGTGCTCTATTCCATCCTGGATAAGCATCCCAAGCGCGCCAAGGCATACTGGTTCATTAACGTACACGTTACCGATGAACCCTATACGCACGAGTATTCCGTCGAGACCTTTGGCACGGACTTTTTGTTCCGCGTGCGCCTGGACTTGGGCTTCAAGGTCAACCAGCGCGTTAATGCCTACCTGCGCCAGATCGTTGGCGACTTGATGGCATCGGGTGAGCTGCCACCGCAGCATCACACCTACTCCATCTACGAGACACGCGGCAACGTGGGCGACTTCCGTTTTTGCATGCTGCGCAAGATGCTCGCCCCCGAAACGGACATCAACCGCAATGACCACCGCGTCATGGCCATCAAGTACGCCGTCCGCCGCGCCTGCGGAAGCCCGGCACGCTGGTACGGTCTAGAGAACTCGGCCATCATCATCGAGTACGTGCCCCTCTTTGCCCGCATGCGTCCGGCAGTCAAGCTTGTGCGCACCCAGGTGCCACTCGAAGTTCAGATCGAGGAAGCCGAGGAAATGGATGTTGATATCTTCTCGGACGACCTGGTCAACGGCAACGAGGCCGGTAGGAATATGAACTTCGATCCCACTGAGCTGCTCGATAGCGTCGCAGATACGCCCGAACAGCAACAGCTCGACGGCCTCGAGAGCGAACAACTCAACGACGCCAACTTCTAGCGACGTCACAAATCAACGACAGCGGCCCTGCATCTCACGGGAGACGCAGAGCCGCTTTGCATTGCAGTAAAGCTATCGGCTACGAACGGCGCGGCTCGGGCGTCACGAGCTTATCGGGGCTCGCACCCTCGGCATCCATCAGGCTCACGTAGCGAATCGAAGGGTCCTCGTACGTCGTGTAGTAATAATTGCCCGTACGCGCGCTAAAGCATCCGGTGTAGATAGTCTTCTCGAACTTTCCATCGCCCATCCTGGACGCCCCTTCGATCATCACCACGCCCTCGAGCGAGCGGAACATGCGAACGACGTTTTCGGTCTCGCTCTCCTTTTGCGGATAATTGGCATTGAGATACGCCGCTTTCACGAAGCGACTCGGCGAATAGCAATCGCCCGGAATGCCGCGCATGCCGGCACCGGCTCCATAGGGCTTAAGCTCGGCGCCACGCCATGTCGCCGTCTGCGGAAAATCGCTTGTGGCGGTGATATAGGTGCGTAGGTTTTCCATGTGCCACGGGAAGGTCGGCTGGTTGGCAAGGGTGTCGACCGGATCGTCGTATACATGCAGGCCGTCAGCCATCATCTCGACCACGATGCTGCGCTGGCTGTCGCCGATAATCCAATGGAGCAGCGACACGCCCAGTCCCTCTCCTGCAGATTTGGCAACAATCGCCGTATCGCGCAGCGCAGCCTCGACCTCGTCGACTGTCGAGAACGTCGCTGCCACCCACAGGGGAAACTCATAGGCCGCGATATTGGTCTTGCCGTCGACAGGGTCCTCGGCATACTCAGCATAACCCGGGAAATTGAGGCCCGCCACGGCGAGGCCCGCATCGTTACCGCAATCGAAAAACATGGGATAGTTCTTGTAATCGATGCACATACCGATTACCGCGTGCGCCGCTGTCGCGTCGTCGATAAACGAATACGGAATGTGAAACCCGCGCGGCATCACGCGAACCTGTTGGCCGTAGTCAAAGCTCCAGTCGAGGTTGCGGCCCAGATACATGTGGCCAGAATTATCGGTAAATCGAATACTCGTGCACATAGCGCCTCCTAGCTTTACGTTCTTGCTAATTTCATTGTCTCCAAACAAAAAGGCGCTAAACAAAAAACCCCGGACATGACAACAATGTCACGCCCGGGGCAAAGACCGCAAAATCGGTCCCCAATTGAACCACTCTAGACGAGTTTGCCTAAGCAGTGATCAATCATGTGTTGAATCATCTGCGCCTCGAAGCCGACGAAGTCCTGCTTGCGCTCGCGCATCTTGCCGTCTACGATCACGTCATAAGCGACCTTGCACTTGATGTAGCGCGTGGACTTGGTGATCTCGTCGTGCGTCAGGCAGCTCTCCTCCATCTTGCTGGCGCCCAGGCCAAACACCAGACGGGGGTTGTAGAGCACGTGGGGCTCGCCGGCGTCGTCCAGGTAGACGCAGACCTTCTTGGTAACGCCAATCTGGTTGGCGGCAAGGCAGCCGGCGTCCTCGAGCGACTTGATGGTATCGATCAGGTCCTGTGCGACCGACTCGTCCTCGACAGTCGCAACCTCGCAACGCTGGGACAGGATAGCCTCGTCGTGGCAGAGCTCTTTAATCATACGTTCCTCCATAGGGGTCGTTGTAACTGCTTAAGTATACGGTACCCACACATTTTCATACGGAAAATACCGCCCGTCCGCTACAAAGCGCCGAACATCAACATGTGAGAACAGCAAGGTTGTAAAGGCGATATAGTAAATGAGTTCGTGTCAATCGGCCTAAACTCGGGGCCGAACAAGGAAAGGGTATGCATGGACGAACTATTTCACGTCAGTGAGCGCAAGTCCACAATCGGGACCGAACTTCGCGCTGGACTGACAACGTTCCTGGCAATGGCCTACATCATCGCCGTCAACCCTGCGGTGCTCTCGGGCGCCGGCATCGATGCGGGAGCGCTCGCCTGCGCCACCTGCCTGGGCGCTGGCATCATGACCATCTGCATGGGCATCTTCGCAAACCGCCCGCTCGCCTGCGCGTCGGGTTTGGGCATCAACGCCATGATCGCGGGCATCGCCACCACCATGTGCGGCGGCGACTGGCACGTGGCCATGAGCGTTATCTTCCTCGAAGGTATCGTCATCTTGCTGCTCGTCCTTTGCGGCCTGCGCGAGGCCATCATGGACGCCATCCCCGTGGTCCTGCGCCACGCCATCTCGGTGGGTCTGGGCCTGTTTATCGCCATGATCGGCCTGTGCGACGCCGGCATCATCACCGCTGGCGCCGGTACGCTCGTCGGCCTGGGCGACATCGCCTCCCCCACCTTTATCGTCGGCATCATCTCCATCGTCGTGACGGTTGCCTTGGCTTCCCGCAACGTGCCGGGCTCGCTGCTCATCGGCATCATCGTCGCCGTTATCGCCGGTATCCCGCTGGGCGTCACCCATGCGCCCGAGGGCCTCATCGCACCGCTCGACTTCTCGACCTTTGGCGCCCCGTTTGCCAGCACCGCCGATGGCAACATGGCCATCGTGAAGGTTCTGACCGACCCGATGCTGCTCGTCGTTGCCTTCTCGCTGCTCATGAGTGACTTCTTCGACACCATGGGCACCGCGATGGCCGTCGCCAAGCAGGGCGAGTTCTTGACCGAGGACGGCAATGTCGAGGACATCCGTCCCATCCTGGTCGTCGACTCCGTGGCCGCTGCTGCCGGTGGCTTTATGGGCGTCTCCTCCATCACCACCTTCGTCGAGTCCACCTCTGGCGCTGCCGACGGTGGCCGCACGGGCCTCACCTCCGTCACCACCGGCGTGTTGTTCATTCTCGCCGCGTTCTTCTCCCCCATCGTCACCATCGTTTCCAGCGCCGCCACCTGCGGTGCTCTGGTCTACGTCGGCTACCTCATGATGAGCGAGGCCTCCGAGATCGACTGGTCCGACGTGTCGCAGGGTTTCCCGGCGTTCATGATTGTCGCCGGCGTGCCCTTCACCTACTCCATCTCTGCCGGCATTGGCCTGGGCTTTATCGCCTACGTGATCGTCGCGCTCTTTAAGGGCGAGGCCTCCAAGATCAAGCCGCTCATGTGGATCGCAGCCCTCGCCTTCCTCGTCTACTTCTTTGTAGCGTAGCGGCAAAGCTGCCAAAGCAGAACACCAAAGCGCGGAGTCGCATCGAGCGGCTCCGCGCTTTTCTTTTAAAGCCAGGCAACGCACGGACGCACGATGTATTGCTTCCTGAGTTTTGGACATTTTGCCCTCAAAACGGCACTACCGCCGGCTACATCCTGCAGATATGCTGGGCGTAATCGCATAGGCCCTATGAGGATGGGAGTAACCATGGCCGCCTTGTTCACGACCCCCAAGCGCAATGACAAAACCTCTGGAGCCCATTTTGTCGAGCCCGACGTGCGCCGTCGCACGCTGCTCGCACACGGCAGCTGGCGCCGCGTGACACGTCGCATCGTTGTAGGCGCCGTATGCGCGCTTACGGTGAGCTCGCTACTCATGCCGAGCGTCTCGCTCGCGGCCGAGTGGGTGGACGTCGGCGGCACCCAGTACAACGCCGGCACCGCGGCAGGCGACGAGGCCGGCACCTGGAGCTGGGACGGCGCCGACGATATGAAGCTCAACGGCTATAACGGCGGTGCAATCAATGCTGCAGGGAAGCTCAACATTGCGTACGAGGGCAAGAACACCGTGAAAACCGAGCCCGATTACACCGGAGCCGCCATCAAAGCGCAGGATGGCACTAACCAGAAAGCGGAGTTGAACATAACGAGCTCGAATAGCACGGATGAGCTCAATGTGACTGCCGAGGCCGATGCAATTAAATCCACAGGCGACCTCTCCATTTCTGGCCCAGGCACCGTGAACACCACAAGCACTACTTCCGACGGAATTGAGGCAAAGGGCGACCTCTCTATCACGGGCTCGGGCACCGTGAATGCAACGGGCGGTACCGAAGGTATCCAATCCAAGGGCAAGACCACCATCGATTCCTCTGGCACAGTGATCGCTAAAGGAGGCGAAGGTTACGGCGTCGCCGCGGGCAGTGACATCATCATCAAAGGCGGTGGCAAGGTAGAAGCAAGCTCGATAGAAGAAGCGGCGATTTGGGCTGACGGCAGCATTAACATCTCGGGCGGCAGCCAGGTCGAGGCAAGCTCCCAGGGAGATCTTGCCGTCGACGCTGAGGGCAGTCTCGCGGTCACGAACGCCTCCCTTGACGCAAGCGGTGTTGAATATGGTGTCTATGCCTACAAGGGCGTTACGCTCGATCACGCGACCGTGACGGTCCGCACAAGCGCGAGCGGCGGCCAGGCCATCGCCCTCATCACTGACGGGGACGACATCGTCATCAAGAATGGTTCCATCGTGGACGCGTTCGCGGAAGGCAAATTCTCGGTTGCAATCTCTACCAGAAACCACCAGCCAAACGTCGCTGG
Source organism: uncultured Collinsella sp. (assembly GCA_900550205.1). Classification (GTDB taxonomy): domain Bacteria; phylum Actinomycetota; class Coriobacteriia; order Coriobacteriales; family Coriobacteriaceae; genus Collinsella. The sequence continues at coordinate 10,481 of URRJ01000026.1, forward strand.
CGGTCACATCTACATCAGCGACTCCGTTGTTAAGGCTATAGCCCGCTATGTCGAGACCGGTGGCGATGGGCCCGACTGCTACAGTACAGACCAGGATGGCGAGATCACCCCTGAGCGCAGGGGCGTGAACATCGGCATCTATGCTCAGACCACCGAGGGCATTATGCCCGCGACCATCTCCATCGTCCGCAGTAAGGTCACGGCCGAGGGAGACACGGCAGCGATTTTCGCCCTTGCCATGAGCACGGACGGCAAGGCAATCGGCACCATCGAAATCGAAGGCGCCAGCATCCTGACGCCTGAAGGCGGCAAAGTCATTGACTATCGCCACAAAGAAGAGCTCAGTAACGGCATCATGTACGAGGCAGGCCAAGTCATTGGCACGGGCGACGCCGTGATTGATTCTCCCTACGACGATGTCATCGCCAAGAAAGCCGTCATCGCACCGTCCGAGGAGACCAAGCCCGAGGATTCCAAGCCTGAGGGCACAAAGGCGACCAAGACCGTTGCAGTCGCAGCCACGGGAGCAAAGACCACCGGCAAGCTCGCGGCAACCGGCGACGCCTCGAGCGCAGCCATCGTGGCAGCCGCCCTTGCGGGAACAGCCGCCATCGCCGCAGGCGCCGTGGTGAGCCGCAAGCGCTCATAGACGCCTTTGGCCTTTAACGCACGGAACGGCGCCCATGAAAGCGCCTAGCCCGAGCACCGTTTAACGACGCCATCGCCGAGTTCCCCTCCGGCGGTGGCGTTTTCCAGTTTGCGCTCGCGCGTTGCGCATGCGATTATTCTTAATGCAGCCCAACCTATATGTGCCAGCGTGCGACAATTGGGACCGTCGATATCACAACGCTGAGAGAAGCAGGCCATGGAAGCGTATCGAAAGCAGATAACCGTCTATTCGAATCATGCGGAAAGCGTACCTGTCATCTACCTCCCCGTTGTCATGGGCAACGGCAGCGAGGTTTATGACCGCTGCCAAGAGCTCGACTGCCCACCGTTCACCCTTGTCGCCATTGGCGGACTCGACTGGAATCGCGAGCTGAGCCCCTGGGCATGCGATGGTGCCGTACGCGACAGCGAGCCCTTTGGCGGACAGGCGTCTGAGTTTCTCGATGAACTGCTGAATCAGATAGTCCCACAGGTCGAATCATCACTTCCCTGCCCGCCTTCCTGGCGCGGCATTGCCGGCTACTCATTGGCGGGCCTCTTTTCACTTTGGTCCCTCTGGCAGACCGATGCCTTTGACCGCGCCGCAAGCGCATCGGGGTCGCTGTGGTTTCCTCACTTTATCGACTACGCACACGAGCACACGATGGCAGTTACGCCCGACGCTGCCTACCTGTCACTCGGCAAAAAGGAAACCAAGACGCCAAACCGCATGATGAGGCACGTACTTGATGACACGCGCGCAATGGAAGAGTTACTCATCGAGCGAAGCATCCCAACAACGCTGGAACTCAACCCCGGCAATCACTTTGCCCAGACCGACCTGCGCATGGCCCACGCCATACACTGGATACTGACGCATTAAAAATGGCGCCCACGCGTATGCATGGGCGCCATTTTTTGATTTAGCTTGATGCAGCTGTTACTCGGCAGACTCCTCGAGCCCGGAAGTATCGAACTCAAAATCATTGCCGGGCAGAATCGCGTTGAGCACGATACCCACCAGCGAGCCCACGGCAAGGCCGGAAAGCGAAATCGTCACGCCGCCCAGCTCCAGCACGATGGCACCGGCGGTGCTATAGGCAATGCCGAGAGAAAGTACGAGCACCAGAGCTGCCACCAGCACGTTGCGGTTGTTCTGGAAATCGACCTGGTTTTCGATAAGGTTGCGAACGCCCACGGCACTAATCATGCCGTAGAGCACGAGCGACACGCCGCCGATTACACACGCCGGCATGGCCGCAATGACGGCCGCGAACTTGGGGCAGAACGAAAGTACGATGGCGCAGCACGCGGCAATGCGAATCACGCGCGGGTCGAACACGCGCGTCAGGGCGAGCACGCCGGTGTTCTCACCATACGTAGTGTTGGCCGGAGCGCCAAAGAGCGAAGCCAGGATCGTGGCAAGACCATCGCCGAGCAGCGTGCGATGCAGGCCGGGATCGGCAATGTAGTTGCGCTCGCAAGTCGAACCGATAGCAGAGATATCGCCGATATGCTCGATCATGGTCGCAAAGGCCAGCGGCATGATGGTGATGATGGCCGTCGTGGCAAGACCGCTATCGAACTGCGGCCCAAAGAGCGCAAACACCGTGTTGTCCCACACGACGGGCAAGCCAACCCAGGGAGCGGCTGCGACGCCCGAAAAATCGACCTCGCCCAGCGCAGTCGCAACGGCATAGCTCACCACAACGCCCAGCAAAATCGGCACAATCTTGACCATGCCGCGACCCCAAATATTGCAGATGACGATTACGGCGACGGCAACCACGGCAACGAGCCAGTTGGTCTGGCAGTTGGCAATAGCGGAGCTTGCCAGGATCAGACCGACCGAAATGACGATGGGGCCAGTCACCACCGGCGGGAAGAAGCGCATGACGCGCTTGGCACCAAACGCACGGAAGAGCGCCGCGAGCACCGGGTAGAGCAATCCGGCGCAGGCAACGCCCAGACAAGCGTAGGGCAAAAGCTCGGCCTCGCCGTTGGGCGCAATCGCGGCATAGCCAGCGATAAAGGCAAACGACGAGCCCAGGAAGGCCGGTACCTTACCGCGCGACAGGAAGTGGAACAGGAGCGTGCCCAAGCCGGCAAACAAAAGCGTCGCCGATACCGAGAGACCGGTGAGCACGGGCACCAGTACCGTGGCGCCAAACATGGCAAACAGGTGCTGCAGACCGAGCAGGAACATGCGCGGGCGGCCGAGCGACGATGCGTCGTAGATGGCATCGGTGACGGCGGGCGTCGAAGACTGGGACATGGATGTCCTTTCGAATGGAAGGGCGGTCGGGCATATCGGATAACCTGCCCGAACGATACGATCCGAACCATTGTACGTGATACGCCATGTCTCGCACGCGCCGTCACCTGCGAACGTTACCGCTATTTCCAAACGCGCGCGGCAATACGCTTGACCAACGCGATCTTTGCCCATTGCTCGTCCTCGGTCAGCTTGTTGCCAATCTCGCAGCTGGCAAAGCCGCACTGGGGCGACAGGTACAGGTTCTCGAGCGGCACGTACTTTGCGGCTTCGCGGATGCGCTCGACGATAACATCCTCGTTCTCGAGCTCTGCCGCCTTGGTGGTTACCAAGCCCAGCACGACCTTCTTGCCCGGGGCAACGTACTTGAGCGGCTCAAAACCGCCGGCGCGCGGCGTGTCGAACTCCAGATAGAACGCATCGACATTCTCATGCGCAAACAGGTACGGCGCGATGGGATCGTAACCGCCCTCAAAGGCATAGGTGGAGTGGTAGTTGCCGCGGCACACATGCGTGTTGATGACCAGATCGTCGGGCTTGCCCTCGATGGCGGCGTTGTTGAGCGCCACGCCCAGCTCGCTTACCTTTTGCAAGTCGACCGGGCTCATGCCGGTCTTTGCCACGAAGTCGGTGTCGCAGTAGATGCCCCAGGTACAGTCATCAAACTGGATGTTGCGGCAGCCTGCTGCGTACAGGTCGGCGATCACCGTGCGATAAGCGGCTGCAATGGCGTCGGCAAGTTCCTCGTCGGTCTTGTAGACGGCGCGCAGGCTCTCCTGCTGGCCATCGCAGCGATCGAGCGTGACCTCAGAGAACGTCTGAATCGGCGCCGGGATGGTCTGGCGCGCAACGTGGCCCTCGCCCTCGAGCGCTTTGACAAACTTAAAGTGCTCGACAAAGGGGTGGTTCTCGCCGCTGATGGGGCCGGTCACCACGGCGGTATCGGCCGTCGTCTCCTCGTCATGGAACATATAACCCGTGCGTGAGGTGCGGCGCTCAATGCCGTTAAGGCCCCACATAAAATCGAGGTGCCAGTAGCTGCGGCGGAACTCGCCATCGGTGATAACCTGCAGGCCGGCGGCCTTCTGCTTGGCTACCAAATCGCGAATGGCCTCGTCCTCGACGACCTTAAGGCCGGCGGCGTCGAGTTTGCCCGCGGCATAGGCGGCACGCGCATCCTTAATAGCCTGGGGACGAAGAAAACTGCCGACGATATCGGCGCGAAACGGCGCGTTCGGTTGAATCGAAGTGCTCATAGATATCTCCCTTTGCATTGGTTGCTTTACTGGGACAGAGTATGAGCGTTCATATGGCCATCGTAAAATATACGTTTATAACAGTTTGATATAGATGATTTCTATATCAAACTGGACTGCCGTAAAGAGATTTGACCCGCGCGGAGCACAGCAGCCTAGATATGCTGACGAATCGCGTCGATATAGGCCTGCCCATAGCGCGTGAGCGTCGTATTTTTGCGCGTGATAATGCCGATCTCCATATATTCGTCCACATCGAGCGGAATCGAGATAATACCGGGGCCGTTAAGTTCATGACTGATCACGCCCGAACACACCGTGTAGCCGTTGAGGCCCATAGCCAAGTTGAACAACGTCGCACGGTCACGCACGCGGATATTCTTGCGGCGCTCAAAGGTCGAGGTCAGCTCCTCGGAATAGTAAAACGAGTTGTAGCTGCCCTGCTCGTAGGACAGGAACGGGTAGTCTTCCAAGTCCTCGAGCGTCACGCTGGCGCGGTCCGCCAGTGGATGCTCGGCGCACACGAAGACATGCGGCGCGGCGCAGAAGAGCCCCTCGAATACAAGCTCGTTGGCGGCAAGCATGCGCTCGATAACCTCGCGGTTATGCTCGGATAAGTACAGGATGCCCAGTTCGCTTTTCATATGCGCGACATCCTCGATAATCTCGTGGGTCTGCTCCTCGCGCAGGGTAAAGTCGTAACGCGCGGCATCGAACTCGCGGATCACATCAACAAACGCGTTGACGGCAAAGGAATAATGCTGGCAGCTCACACTAAAGTGCGGCACCTGCTCGGATGCGCCCTTGTACTTGCCCTCGAGCAGGTCGGCCTGGTCAAGTACCTGACGCGCGTAGCCCAAGAAGGTCTCGCCTTCCTCAGACACAATGACGCCCTTGTTGGTGCGCTCAAAGATGTGCACGCCCATCTCGTTTTCGAGATCGCGGATCGACGCGGTAATCGAAGGCTGCGACACAAAGAGCCGGCGCGAGGCCTCGGTAATGCTGCCGCATTCGGCGACCTTGACAACATACCTGAGCTGCTGAAGCTTCATGACTTTCTCCCTAGACGTTCGTGACGCCAAGACCCGCCGCGTCCATTTGGCGCATAAACGTCGGCATCTCCCCCGTCGCGGCGCAGGCGGCAATCTGATGCAGAGCCCCGGCGACCGCATCATCTGCCGCGGCGCCAATATGCCAGCGCGCGGCAGCCGTGACGGCCTCATTGGCATTGGCGACTGCAACGGAGTTGGGAACGTCATCGATCATGGGCAAATCGTTATCGGAATCGCCAAATACGGCCACCTCGTCGGGCGTCAGGCCCAAAGCGCGCGCTAGCTCCAGCGCAGCGCAGCCCTTGTCCCAACCAGCCGGAAGGATGTCAAACAGGCGCACTCGGTTGTTGGGAAACACGAGCGAGAGTTCCGGCACCTCAGCGGCAACGCGCTCGCGTAGCTCCGCGAGCTCCTCACGCGAACAGGCACTCCAGATATTCGCCTTAAACACCGGCGCGTCATCGACGACGGGACGGCATGGGGCCTCTTCGCCTTTGAGCCACGCGTTGCCGCCCGACTCCATGGCGCGATGAACGCGCTCGGGGTCACTCGTCACGCAATAGGCATCGTTACCCCAAAAGTCATCACCCAGGCTGTAGACCTTCAGGTAGGTATCATCGGTCTCCTGCTCCAGATAGTCGGCCAAGCGCATCAGAGCATCGTTGTCGATCGCGCGCGAGGTGACTACTTTGCCGTCGACAAACATCACCTGGCCGTTACAGAACGCACCAGTCGAAAAACACTCGGAACGGTTTTTGAACATCCAGCCCATCGCGGACGGCTGACGACCCGAAACCGGACCAAAGTGCAGACCCGCCGCCTGCATGGCATGAATACCCTCAATGGCGTAGTCGCTGACGCCGTCATGCCCGGCTGGAATCAGCGTATCGTCCATATCGGTCAGCACAAGTTTGATCATAGAGTCCCCCGTCATTTTCACCGTATCCATTGTAACGACCTGCCAAAAAGGGACAGGTTTATTTTGGCAGGTTTTATCTGGGAAAACGCAACGCCCCAGTTGCCACCTACCAAAATAAACCTGTCCCTTATTGGCAGGTGCGCTAGTATAGGGGACAACAGATTCGATGCGGGAGTGCCAGCGGTGCAAACCACAAGGCTGAGAGGGCATGGGGCCCAATCCTTTGAACCTGTCAGTTAATGCTGGCGTAGGGAGCATGCCGCCTTTACAGGGGCGCTGTCTATGCACAGCGCCCCTTTTCTATGCCAAGGAGGCATGTGCAGTGATTGATTCGGAACAGCTTAAGCAGCATATGGTCAAGACCGTGGAGGAGATTCGCGCCACCAATCCGATGGCAGGCTCCATCACCAACACGGTGACGATCGACTTTGTCGCCAACGCACAGCTCGCCGTGGGCGGATCGGCCGCCATGGTCTATCTGCCCGACGAGGGCGAGGCACTCGTTGCCGGCGGCGGCGCCATCTATCTCAATATGGGCACGCTCTTCCCCATCTACGAGCAGACGATTCCCCGAGCGGCCAAGGCGGCACATGACGCCGGCAAGCCCTGGGTGCTCGATCCGGTGGGCCTGGGCATCGGTAGCCTGCGCACCCAGCTGGTAAACGAGCTCAAGCAGTACAAGCCCGCCATCGTGCGCGGCAATGCCTCCGAGATCATTGCACTCGCCGGCCTGTGGGGTCTTGAGGGCGAGGCGGCCGATCTGAGCCGCGTACGCGGCGTCGATACCACCGACACGGTCGACGCCGCCCGCGATGCCGCCGTGGCGCTCG
>URRJ01000027.1 GCA_900550205.1 uncultured Collinsella sp.
GGCCGATGCCGCGCCGAGCATGCCGCGTCCGTCGCTCAGTCGTCGCCTCGCAGGCAAGCGCATGAGCCGTCCGGTGCCGAGCGTGTCACTCAGCCGCCGCGACCTACGCTTCTTTAACGCCTTCCCGCGTCTGCGCATCAATCGCTACGAAGGTGTCATTCGAGCAACTAATCTCCGCGACCGCGCCCACGAGCTGTTCCGTCGCTAGTCGGGACGGGTGCACTCACGGCCCCCTTGCTCGCGTATTTCCCGTTCGTTTCGCGCCCGTTGCCGCGCCGTTTCCAAGATTGCGGCACCGTTTCCATTCGACAACGCAGCGTTTAACAACGCCGTATCTGGTCTACACCAGTTGCCCCTCGGCCGCATTATGGGCGCCGACAACGTTCATGCGACCAAGGGGGAGCGAATGTACGATACGGGATCGACAACGTTTATGCTCATCTGCACCATGCTCGTATTCTTAATGACACCGGGTCTGGCGTTTTTCTATGGCGGCCTGTCCAGGCGCAAAAATGTCATCAACACCATGCTTATGTGCTTTGGCGCCATTGGCCTGGTCGGTGTGTTGTGGATTGTTGCCGGCTGGTCGCTGGCCTACGGCGGCGACGGTTCCAGCCCGTTTATTGGAGGCCTTGACCAGCTGCTGTGCTTGCCGGTGCTCAACCAGGTGCTGCAGGCGGCCGAGGGCAATGCTGCGGATGGTGCCGTCTACCCTCAGATCATCAACATCGCCTTCCAGATGGCGTTTGCCATGATCACCGCCGCTATCGTCACGGGCAGCCTGGCAGGCCGCGTTAAGTTTGGTGCCATAGCGGCCTTCCTGAGCATTTGGCTGCTTGTGGTCTATGCGCCGCTCGCCCACATGGTTTGGGGCGGCGATGGCTCCTTTATCGGCGACATCATCGGCGCGCTCGACTTTGCCGGCGGCGACGTGGTACACATTTCGTCCGGTCTGACGGGCCTGATTCTCTGCTTAATGCTCGGCCGTCGTCGCGGCTTTGGCATGGTGAGCTACCGTCCGCATAACGTTCCGTTTGTGGCGCTGGGCGCCGGGCTGCTTTGGTTTGGCTGGTTTGGCTTTAACGGCGGCAGCGAGTTTAAGGCCGACGCCGTGGCGGCGCTTGCCATCCTCAACACCGTGACGGCCAGCGCGGCGGGCATGGTCTCGTGGCTTGCTGTCGAGCGCGTGCACACCGGTCGCCCCACGCTGGTGGGTGCCAGCACCGGTCTGGTTGCGGGCCTTGTGGTGGTCACGCCGGGCGCGGGCTTTGTCGAGCCGTGGGCAGCGCTGGTCATGGGCCTGATCGTATCGCCCGTCTGTTACCTGGCTATCAGTCAGCTTAAGACCAAGTTCGGATACGACGACGCGCTCGACGCGTTTGGCTGCCACGGCATTGGCGGCATCTTGGGTGGTGTGCTCACGGGCTTGTTTTGCGTGCCGGAGCTCTCGTGGACCGGTAAGGGCGGCCTGCTCTACACGGGCGATGTGTCGCTGCTCATCTCGCAGATCTTGGGCATTGTGGTGACGGTCGCTATTGTGTTGGTGCTCGATTTGGTGATCGCCGCGGTGGTCAAGGCGCTGTTCCATGGCAGCCTGCGTGTGGACGAGGCCGACGAGGCACTGGGCTTGGATGCGAGTCAGCACGGCGAGAGCGCTTATCCTTCTTTCTCCGGACTCGATTAGCAGCACGGCTTTCCCAGGCACCCGACCTTGCCCCTCAAACCGTCGCTTGCGTACCGAAGTACGCGGCGCTCCTCTTTCGGGGTAATCTCGGGCACCTGGAAAACCCGTGCCATGTGAAGGACAATTCATTTCTTTTATTGAAGAGAGGAATTCACTATGAAGAAAATTACGGCGATTGTTCGCGCCGAGAAGCTTGAGGTTCTTAAAGACGCGCTGTTTGCTGCTGATGTTCGCGGTATGACTATCAACCAAGTGCAGGGCTGCGGCGCACAGCATGGCTGGAAGGAATACGTGCGCGGCAACGAGTTGCTTGTCAACACGATCCCTAAGGTGCAGTTCACCCTCATCTGCGCCGACGAGCACGTCGACGGCATCGTTGACATCATCTGCAACGCCGCTCGCACCGGTGCCGTTGGAGACGGCAAGATTTGGGTCGAGCCGGTCGAGGAAGTTATCCGCATACGCACCGGCGAACATGGCCCCTCTGCGGTGTAGGACAATCTTTCGACTGATGGGCGCGCCTCTCTTGGGGCGCGCCCGTTCTCGTCTACAATATCGTGCAGACGAAGGAGAGGCATGCCCATGATCAAGATGTTTGCGAGCGACTTAGACGGAACGCTGCTGAACGCCCTGCACGAGGCAGATGGGACCATCCGCCGTGCCATTCGCGAGCTGACCGAGGCTGGCCTGCATGTGGTTCCCGCGACCGGACGCTCGACGCTGCCGATCGGCGAGCATGGCTTTACGGGCCTGCCGCTTGACGCCTGCTGCTCCAACGGGTCCATCGTGCGCGACAGCCATGGCGAGGTGCTCAAGACCTGGACCATCGATCCGCAGATTACCGAGGAGCTGCTCAAGGCGTTCCCGGACATTTGCTTTGACTGCTCCACGCCCGACGGCATGTTCTCGAGCGGTTCGTTCGAGATGCACCAGGCGGGCTTTAAAAAGGACAGTCCTATCAAGCGCATCGTGATGCGCGGCATGCGCGCGCGTGGCGGGTATCACGAGGAGCAGTATTTCGATCAGTCGATCGGCGACATCCTGCGCCACGATGTGTGTAAGATCAACTGCCGCGTGACCTCGCCCGAGCTGGAGCGCGACCTTAAGGCATATTTGGCCGAGCGATCGGACCGCGTGGTCAACGCGCCGTTCGATCCGGTGATGTTCGAGATCACGGACGTGGCGTGCAACAAGGGCGAGAGTGTGGCCTGGCTGGCGGGCTACTACGGTATTGCCGAGGATGAGGTCGCGGTTTACGGCGACGGCGGCAACGACATCGCCATGCTCAAGCGCTTCCGTCACAGCTACGCGACCAAAAACGCAAGCGATGCCGCCAAGGCCGCCGCGAGCGCAACTATCGGCAGCTGCATGGTCCACGCCGTTCCCAAACACATGCTCGCCACCATGCACAAGCAAAACTCTCGCACCGTCATCGAATAATGTGGCAAAGGGACAGCCCCTTCGTCACATTCCGGGGTTCTCGACTAGCCAATGCTCGTAGGCGCGCTGCATGACCTCAATTTTATCGGCTTTTTTGCGGCAGCCCTTTTGTTCCTCAACGGCCAGTTCATAAGCGCCGCTCTGCTCAAAGGCGCTGGTGTCCCAGGCACCGTGTTCAATGCGCGACCATACGGCATCGATGAGGTGTCCGAGTTCGGCAATGTCATCAGTGTTGGCGGTTGTCGCGAACGGCGGGCGCAGCTCGCCCGTCGTCTTGTCGGGCTCGACATAGTAGTCGCCCATGGAAGTGACGGTGTAGCCATAAAACTCGGGTGACGCTTCGACCAGCAGTTTGTAGAACTTGAGCTGACGATGGTAGCCTGCAGGGACTTCTTTGCCAAAGCCGGTCTTGTAGTCGACGATCTGCACCGTTTTAGCTGCATCGTCAACGAGGAGCAGATCAAGAAAACCGAAGAGCGGGGTTCCACCGGCAGTCAGACACTGCATGCTCGCTTCCGTGATGCAACGGTAGCCGCGCACGTGCTCGACAAGCCAAGGGACGAATGCACGACAAATGCGCTCAAAGCGCTCCGAATAGCGATGGACGTCCTCAGGGGCAAAATCGAGCCACGAAATCTGCTGACGACACTCGGCCTCAATTGTCTCAATCGCCGCCTCGCCATCGGCTGCCATCCGATTAACGATTTCTTCGAACATCGCGTGAACGATGGTGCCGAATTCGGTTTGGATCGTGGGCGCCGTGGGCAGGCGCACAATCTGCTTCTCGGGGAAGTGCTGGCTATTTGCACACCCAGGCTCGTACGTCACAAAGTTGTTGAGTGCCGTGGCAGAGAGGTGTTTTACGTCGGTGTGAGGCTCCAAAAGCGCACGGAGCTCGGGCGTATCAAACACGTAGTTGTCGCGCCACTCGGTTTCGATTGCAACGCTGAGCTGGTCTGCTTCAGCAGAAACCTCGCAAGAGTCGATAAGCCCCGTGAGCTCCTGCAGTGCCGACCCGCCGGCACGGTACAGCCCGAGGTGTCGTTTAGCGCGCGTGATGGCGACAAACAGCAGGCGGCGCGCGTCGTCATCATCCTTTTCATCGCGAATAAGCAGGTTGGACGGGTACAGGCTCATGCCGCTTGCACCTTTGTGCCAAGTGGAGTCGTCGGCATCGAGCAGGTAGACGCAGTCGAACTCCAGACCTTTCGAGCTATGGGCGCTGGTGAGGCGAACAGCTCCTGGCGTGCCAAGATCGATCGATGCGTCGATGCTCACGCCAAACTTTTGAGCGGCGTTGAGTTTGTCGACAATATCGGGCAGGCGAAGCGTGCGTCCCATGCGGCGCGCGTCTCCCATCTCCCCCTCAGCAAAGGCAAGCAAGGCGCGGATGCCGGCATTGAATTCGGCGGCGCCCAGCGGATCTTGATCTTTGCGATTCCGGTAATAGCCAAGGCTGCGTTCGACGATCTTAAAGAGCAGCGCTCTGACCGGGGAGGCGCCGGCCTCCGCCGCCCACTGCATAAGATCGTCGTGCAGCTCTTTGACGTAGGCGCTATTGCTCTCGCACATGGCGGCCATCCAGTCGCCATGCTGGTCGCGCTTGGCGTTGAGCGCAAACGCCGCGGATGACGGATGGTCGCCGCCCAGCTCGGCGGCACAGACAATCTGCGGAAGATAGCTGCTGGCGAGCTCCTTTTGCCCGCGAGCAAACGCGGTAACGCAGCGTAACAGTGCTAATGTCGTCTGCATACGCTCGGAGGCAAAGAGATTCTGCCGCTCGCGATACGAAAAAGGCACGTTTTCCTTAACGAGGAAGGGGACCAGCGAGCGCAATGCGGCGTGTTTGGCAGAGATGACTGCAATTCCTTCATTGGGATCTTCGCAGTCATTGAGGTAGCCGGCCTCAAGTCGCTGCTTAATGCTCGCGGCGACGGCGGCGTATTCCTCGGCTTTGCCGGTGTAGACGTTCTCGCTAAAGCTGACCTGATCACCCTGAGGCTTAAAGGCTTCGATTGACTTATTCGAGCTGGCATCGAGTCGGTATTCGATTTGCTGGGCGATGGCTTGACCAAGCTCAACGATGGCGGGCGTGGAGCGATAGTTGGTCTTGAGCACAATGCTCCGGGGCGAGAACTCGGCCGCAAACTGGTTAGCACATTCGATCGTGGCGCCCTGAAAACGCATAATGGCCTGATCGTCATCGCCGACGGCCATGATATTGGGCGCATCAACGCCGTCGCAGAGCAGCTCGATGATGCGCATCTGGGCACCGTTGGTGTCCTGGAACTCGTCGACTTGGATATAGGTGTAGGTGTCCTGGAGCACTTGGCGTAGCGCGTCGTTGTGCTCGACGGCGTCAACAAAATCGCCGATCATGTCGTCGTAATCGTAGAGATGGTGCTGGTCGAGCTCGCTCTGGTAGCGACGCGCAACGTCGCAAGCAGCCTTAAGTCGCTCGCTCTGTTCCGCAATCTTAAAGGTGCGTCCCTGAGAGTTGCTGCCTCCAAAGAAGGCATCGCGCACCTTGGTGTATCCCGAGGATTTGCCCTTCTCATCGATGAGCTCGGTGCGGCGAATGGTATCGCGCAGCTCAAGGATATAAGGCACATACGTGCCGGCGGGACAGCCGATCGGGTGGATGAGCGATGCGGGTGCCATGCCGCAGGCGCGTTCGACTTCCTCCTCGAAACGCTCGGCCAACGCAGCGCTTGCCCTTCCGCAGACAAGTGTAAGCAGCTCGGAATGCTCGGTGAGCCAAGCGGCGGCGTCGATATTCTGCTGCGCGATGGCGCTCAGCGTGTCGTAGTCCAGGCCACTGCGTTTGATCTTGGAGACAAAGCCAATCATCTTGCCAATATTTGGCGCAGGCATATCAGGTGACCCTCCGCCTAACGGAGAACCAAAGGGCAGCGATTTGAGCAGCCGATCAAAAATCTCTTGCTGGTGCAGGCTGGTAACAAGCGTGTCGGTCGAAGGGCGCATGAAGTACTCGGGATAGCGCGACCTGATGCTGCTTGCAAATCCGTGGAACGTGCTGACTTCGATGCCGTAGGCGTCGCGCCCAATGAGCTCAATCAGGCGTTTGCGCATGGCTTCCGCGCCCGCCTCGGTATAGGTGAGGCAGAGGATGTTGCGCGGGGCGGCATCGCGCTTGGCTAGGATGTTCGCCGCGCGCAGACTCAGTAGCTGCGTCTTGCCGGTGCCGGGACCGGCAATGACGAGCAAAGGACCATCTAGGCATTCGACGGCCTCGTGCTGTTCGGGGTTTAGTCGGTCGAGCGATGCGATGAGTTCGGGGGTCATGTTCATGGCAGTATTACCTGTCTTCCTGGTAGAGCGCACGCGTGCTATCGAGATAGTCGAGATACGTATCGATGGCACTTTGAGGTTGAACGATCTTAATGAAGGTGCTGAGTTGCAGCAGCCAGCCAAAGAACTGCGGCGACAGCGGGGCTTTGACAGTTGCTAACAGGCGTCCATCCTGGTTTTCAAACACAACGGCGTTGAGCCCGAATTTGTCGATGAGTGGGTTCATCGCACGGTCATCGAGTTCCAGCACCACAGTGGTCTTGTCCGCCGCATACACGCCAAATGATGGCGAGACGTGATCTTCGAGCACATAGCCGGCAATGCGCGGATCCTTGGTTGAGGGCTCTTCGGATACTGCAACATCGAGCATGCGGTCGACGCGGTAGGGCGTGAACGGTTGATGACCCGACCCGGCATTAGCCCATTTATCTCTAAACCCGATCATGTAATAAAACTCGTCTGAGTAGATAAGACGCACGGGCGTGAGCTCGTAGGCGTCGCCACCATGATTTAGGGCCTTTTGCTTGGCGGCGTCGTAGTGGAAGTAACGAAACCGAATCTTGCGTTTTTCGCACATAGCCTGCTGAATCAAGTCGATGTTAAGCAGGGCATCGGAGTTTTGCATCTTCACACGTGAAGGCACGTCGACGCGCTTGTGCATCAGCTCGCGTTCGTCCAGGCTGGCGAGGCTCTGTAGCTTGCCGATGAGGTGGTCAGTCAACTCATCGGTCAAAAACGGCGAACTCTGCACGGCGTCAACAAGCATGATGAGTTCTTGCAGGTCGAGCGGCCGTGAGACCAACGCCCATTCCTTGCCACCGCGCTGGTCGATGTTGAGCCCAAAGTCGCGAAGCGTTTGCAGGTCGCGATAGATGGCCTTGCGTTCAGCCTCGAGGTCGTGATAGGCGAGCTCCTCGATGATTTGCTGCGTTGTGAGCCCGTGCGTGCTGTCGGTCTTTTCCATCAAGGTTTTAAGCAGGAACAGAAGCCTGAGCTTTTGATTTGGTCTGTTCGCCACGTTGTCTCCTTTCGCCGGCAGGGTATCAGCCGGAGATACAAAACAAGACCCGTTATTGGGACTCATTGTAGCCCGCGCGACCGTAGTATTCGCAGCAATAAGAGCCCGAATAGGGCGAAAGGTGGTTAAACGGAAATCGGCGGTTTGGCTGGCTGGCGTGACATGCACTCTGTTGGCTTGGGGCCGGTTCCGGTTTACAAGGATCAGAACAGGAGAAATGCGATGGCAGACATCAAAGTCTTTGCCGAGAATCTTGAGGATTCAACCAAGGAGCAGATCGAGGAGATTTCCAGCTGCCCGGCGTTTGAAGGCGCCAAGATCCGCATTATGCCCGATGCCCATAAGGGCAAGGGCTGCGTGATTGGCTTTACGGCAAACTTGGGCGACAAGGTGATTCCCAACCTGGTGGGGGTCGACATCGGATGCGGGATGTATTGTGTGCCGCTTGCGGAGACCGTTGCGCGCGACGACCTCATTCAGTTCAATCGCGATGTGAAGCGCGCGGTGCCCACGGGCTTTAGCCTTCATCGCGATCCTGCCTGCGTACTCGCGGACTTTGGCATGGAGTCGCGTGATTGGCTGCAGGATAAACGCAAGGTTGAGCGTTCTATGGGTACGTTGGGCGGCGGCAACCACTTCATTGAACTCGACGAGGACGAGGACGGGCGCCAATATCTGGTCGTGCACACCGGCTCGCGCAACATGGGCAAGCAGACGGCGGAGCACCATCAGGCGCTGGCGCAGAAGACGTGCACGGCAGATATTCCCGACGAGCTTAAGTATCTCGTGGGAGATCTTTCTGCTGAGTATCTCGTCGATATGCATAACTGCCAACGCTTCTCGAATCAGAACCGCAAGGCGATTGTCGCACAGATTGTTGAGCGTACGGGAATTCGACTCGACGGAGACGGCTTTACCACCATGCACAACTACATCTCGAAAGGTGGCATGATTCGCAAGGGCGCCATTAGCGCTCATGCGGGCGAGATGGTGCTGATTCCGTTCAACATGCGCGACGGTGCCGTTATTGCGCGCGGCAAGGGAAACGAGGACTGGAACTGCTCGGCGCCGCATGGGACGGGTCGTGCGATGAGCCGCACCAAAGCGTTCCAAACGCTCGATACCAGGTCGTTCGTTAACGAGATGCGCGATGCCGGCATCTACTGTCCGAGCGCATGCGAGACGACGCTCGATGAGTCGCCCGAAGCGTATAAGCCTGCGGATGATGTGCTGAGACTCATGGACCCGACGGTCGATGTTATTCACCGACTCAAGCCGATTTGGAATTTTAAGGCTACTGGTAAGCGCGGTAGGCGTTAGGAGGGTTGCGATGACGCTAAAGATGGACTCCAGGGACGACCGAATTGGACGCTCTGTGAGCATGGGCGAGATGATGGGCTTTTCGGGCGTGATGCCGCCGTCCGCGAATCGGTGCGGCGGGAATCGTGGAGAGCGTGATGATGAGGGTTTTGACCTCAGCGGTTTTCACAATCGGCTGGTTTCTGGGCTCGATCGCGGTATGGAGACGTCGGTGCTTGAAGTCCCGCGAGTGTTGAAGACCGGTATGCCGGTCGATGATGCCCTAGGTGGCGGCGTTGGGTTGGGCAGGCTCAGCGTGATTGGCGGCGCGCATGAAGATGTCTCGAACGTGTTAGTGCATGCGGCCTTACGCCTGAGTGAGCAATGCGCCGTGCTTTACATGCCGATTCGGGAGCGTGAAGAGGATGCGATTGCCCGGCTTATTCGCGCTGAGATGGATGGCAAGCTGTTAGAGGATCCTGAGGAGCAACAGGTTGAGACAATCCGCGCAACGATGCGACTTAAGCAGCGCAACCTGGGCATCTTTGTCGAAGACAACATGACCATGGACCTTGTAACAAGTTGGTTGCTCGGCGACCAGACGTGGAATAGGGCGGCGCTAAAGGACGTCGTGGTCGTAATCGACGGGCTCGAAATGTTCGATGATAACCGCCCGGTAAATGCAATCCTGCGCGACTTACGTAACATGCTCGGCCCAACATCCGCCATCCTGGCAGGTTGCTTTGCGGCGGAGGGCAGAGACAACGATGCGGCATTCGCCGAAATCCACTGCAATGCAGATATTCTGGTCCGCATAAGTACCGATTGCACGGAACCTTCCTGCACAAAAGTCTTCGGTTGAGGCCATAGCCAATAACAACTGCTCGGCTAGCAGCGCGTTTGCCAGCAGAAAGAGACCGTTCAACAGCCAAAGAGAAACTTGGGCGGGTCAAGAATTATCATCAATATTAGGCGTTACGTTCTGTCGGCGGTATGTCTGAACAGCTCTGGGAAGGAGTTCACATGAGTCGTCAAGAAATGTTTTTTAATCCGGTGATGGAAGAGGTCAATGGCGTAAATAAAATGGTGATGCCTTACGTGAAAGATGCAAAGCGAACGGCTAGCCCATATCAGTTTGACCTGGACCAGAACGGCGTGCCTCTTTTTACGGATAAAAACATTAACTTTGTTAATGGCATGGTTGAAAACGATTCGAATTACAACAAGACGGACAAAAAAGAGCTTCGCAAAATAATCGAAGGCATGTTTGTTGGCGATGCGCATGAGCGAATGGCATGCATAGGAAGAGTGGTTTACGAAATTGACAATGAAAACTCGACCCATTTAACTGCCGTTGGTAGACATAAAGTCGACGACATCATGAAAAAGCTCGATCTGAAGCCAATGACCGTGGAGAAAATGTCCGATGATGGTGAAGGGGAAAAGACGATAACCGGTGGTGTACTTTTTACGTCTCAGATTATTGCTGCCATCGAAGGGCTTAGGGAGAGGTTAAGCGTAGGCGACGACCAGCTTGTCACTGACATTTCGAAAGCTTCGAAAACCTACCTGAATGAGGCTCATGTGGCAGATGTTAACAAGAATAATTTCTCGTTTGCCACAAAGTTTTGCCATTGGGCTTGCCAGTATTTGGAGTTGGGCGATAAGTATTGCATTTACGATAAAGTCGTCGCCAGCGTTTTCCCATATTTCGTGGATAACTATGCGAGCGGGGAACTTGCTAGCTGGGACTGCTGCAGGATGAAGAGGATAAAGGGGGCCAAGGGCAGCCAAGAGCTCGTAAGTACAATCGAGAATTACAAAAAAGAAGATGATGGATATACCAAATACAGGAAGTTGTACGACGCTGTTCTCGAGGGTATCAATAAATGGCGCTCTGACAATAATCAGAATGGCGAAATTGGCTACCGCAAAGTTGACCGGTTGATTTGGTATTACTTCAAGGGTGCAAGCGGCAAGCGTATCAAGCAGGCTTTGGCTTCAATCGATTATTGGGGGTGCTAGCAAATATTGCATGAAATAGCCCTCGTCCCACCTTTTGGGCGAGGGCTATTTGTTCGTTTGGGTATCGAGGCTATTTTCTGGCAGAATGCCTTGAAGGTTCTGGCCTGAGATGCGGATGACCTTGGTATGCCTCCCCCGAGCCGCGCGTGGCTCGGGCCTCCATCGGTGGGGTACTGCGAATGCTGCGTTGCCGGAAGAGCTGGTGTCGTCACTGTTTGCCGCCTTTGAAGCCCCGCCCAAATGATTCATCATCGAGCACGATGCCGATATATAGCCAGCCAAATAGGCTCTTCCTCTTTACTGTTGGCGCACTCTTCTAGCAGGCTATCTATCCGGTCCAGTTCGATCGCTTGCAAGGTCGCGCATCCTTCCGACAAGGACTGTGTCACTTTCTTCGCTCTGAATACGGGTGACAGCATCAGATTCGTATGCGCCCATCCGACAAAACAGCTGCCGTAGGGGATTGATCCGCAACTGATCTGCCTATCGTCATCAAGATACAGGCAGTCCAATTTCGAGTTCGCTACCAAGCAATAGCAAGGTCCCGGCGCCCATGGCCGGCAGTCGATCTCAAGGATGTCGCCCTTTCTGTACGGCGTGGGCAGGTCGACATATGCCCCCTTAAACCACGGCCCAAAGATTCCACCCACAATGCAGTCGAGCACCTCGCCACATTCACCCTCTTCTTCTCTGCAGATGTACTGGATTTCGCCGGAGGCGTTTGCGTAGTAGGTGTAGTCTGGCTGCAAAAAGCCATCGTAGGGATACGAACAGCTCGGGTCGTTAGCAAGGTCGAACAGCTCAATCATCCAATACGAGGCCGACAGGTCTGTCATTTCGCTCCATTTGTCTGCGTATGCCTTCATTGCCGCAAGGGCGGCCTGCCAGGATGCCACAGGGAAGGGGCCATGCGTGATGACGGATCCCACTTCGTTGCCGACAAAGCTAATTTCGCTAATAAGCAGCACCTTTCTGTTCCCGTCGACGGCCTTTAGCGCGTTCAAGCAGCCATCGATGTAGTCGATACAAATCTCTGGTCCGTACCAAGAAAAGGTTTCGTCTGACGAGTTGCGCTCGTCAGCAACCAGCCTGCTGAGCATCTCCCGTTTGCGATTGATTTCTATCGACGCGCCACCGATGATTTGCGCGCAATGATCGCCACTCAGTAGCTGCGGATTATGCAGCAAATGCTCTCGCAGCTCCGGAGATTCGATCAGGTTGATTATTTCTTCGTGCACGATAGTCTCCGAGTTGTTGGTGCGACTTCTTGTGGATTCGGACATGGTGGCCTTATTCAAATAGCTGCGGGTACTTCTCCTTGAGCGGCACCTGATCAAGACGCAGCTCTTCCAGGTTGCGCTTTGCCTTGGACTCCATCCTTATGGTGTCGATAAACGCGATGAGTGAGTCGACATACAGGTCGCCGCGCAGGTACGCCTGGGCGGCGATTAAAATTCGCTGCTCGTCTTCGAGTGGTTTGCGATAGTACTCAAGATTCAGGTAAAGCGGGTCTGGCTCGCCGATGTAGAGGGGAAACGTCTCGTTGTAGGTAATCGAGCAGCCAGTGGCACGCATGTTGCTGATATCCCCTGCATGGCGATAGTGCTCGAGGCGTTGCTGCGCATGATCAAGCCATTCGTCAGAACGGTCTGCCTGCCGAAGCTCTGCCTCAAGCTTTGTCCGGTCCCACGTGGGCAGATCGAACAACATGAACGGCTCACGGGCACTGCCTTGCGGCGTCCAGACGATATCGCCGGTGTGGAACGGCGTGGGGATATCGACCCAGATGAACTCGAATGCGATCTCCCAATCGTTCTCAACGGGGCCGGCTGAAGGGCAATAAACGGAAAGGGGCTCACCTTTGCCGTTCACCATGAGCCAATCTTCTCGGCGATGTTCTTCGTCGGCATCGAGCGGGCACCGGGTGATGCGTACGCGTGCCTCTGGACGGCTCGCCAGTTCATCATCACCGCGCAACGCCTCGGCACATTTCTCATAACAGCTGAATGGCGCGCCGAAGGCCCCGCAAAGTTGCCCGTCAGGCACAATCTCCTCTTCATACTGATAAACGTAGCCCGTCCCACTCGTAAACGCATCGACGCACCGCTTGTTGTAATCGATTGTCCAGCGCAAAAAAGCATGGAAATCGGGGATGGCCGGCCTTCCAAGACCGGCAAGGGTTGCCTCCAGCGAACAATTGGGCATGGTTTGCACGATCTCTTGCCAGGCTTTGCACTTCTGCTCGAGCGTGGCGGTTTTCGAAAACCAAACAAGATATGCTGCTTCGATGGCGCTGGGCTGGAAGTCGATACTGCGCAGGTGCTCCCGAATGTCCCGGGAGTCGACGAAATTTAAGATGTTCATGGCAACCTCCTGTCTAATCGTTGCCATTAGCATCTGTCAGAGGATGTGGTTTGCAGTCCCATTAACAGGTCTGATATGAATCTCTCGCCAAGCACACTTTTGGAAACGCACTGGTGCATGGGTGGCTGCGTGCTGAAAGGATTGTCACTCAGAATATGATGCTTGCCCTTGTAACGAATAGTAGGGCCGCTTTTCTAAGCTGAACACGAACAAACATTCGCATATCTAACTGCGCTTTGATAGAATTGATACCGTTGGCGGCAGTTCCATGTGCCGGGCAGCGCCCTCCATTTGATGGGAGGTGATGCCCATGGCCGATCTGATTGATTTCGTGAGGCTCCTGACCGTATTGGTCTCGCTTCTCACGACGCTTATTGGACTTTCCGAGGCACTCAAGCAACGCTCGGAGCGTAACAGAAGGGGTCGTCGCCGCTAAGGCGTTGACCCCCTAAAACAAGCAACGGCGCTGCCCAGCTTTCCAGAACTTGGGCTGCCGTCGACACTATTCTACCCACGAATGACATTTTGGACAATCGGTAGCGGCGTTTCAAAAACTAAGCGCAACCGGTGCAACCTCCCTCTAAGAAGGGATCGGCCGTCGTATCGAACAGCTCCGGGTAGCGGTCCTTGAGCCAACTGTCTGCGTCCTCGAAGCCGCGTGCCTTTTTCTCCGACAGCGCCTGCAGCTCGCATGTGCTCGCCATCGCGGCTAGCGAGTCAACCGCCAGGTCACCTTTGACATACGCCCTGACGCCGTAGAGGATTCGCTCCTCCGACTTGAGCGGCTCACGATAATAGTCAATGTCCAAAAGAAAGCCCTTAGGCTCCCCAATGTAGAAGGGGAAATGCAAGGCGGATGAGACTTGGCAGCCGTAGGCGTACATGTCGCTGGTGTCGCCGTCATATCGGTGCCAGCGCAATAGCTTGTCGGCCTTTTGGACGAGGCGCTCTTTGTAGACGGAAGAGACAAGTTCTTTGTCGACTCGTGTGGACCCCCATGTTTGCAGGTCAAACAGCACCATCGGCTCGTCGGGGCGTTGGAGGTTGCAGACGATGTCTCCTGCATGGAAGGGCGTTGGGATATCAAACCACATGTCCTCGAAATCGCTGGCGGTGCCCGCCTCGTCCCACTCGCTTTTGTTGCGGTAATCGCAAGACATTACTTCGCCGTTCGCATTGAGTAAGACCATGTCGTCGGTATAGTGGTCTTCGTCTGGGTCGATGGGACGACGAGTGATTCTGATGGCTTTGGGATTGTCGCCTTCGAGCTCTTTCCAGATTGCATTGAAGCATTTTTGATAACTGCTGTACGGGCCGTAAAGAAGGTCGCGTCGGTCCCACGAGTAGTCCTCAAAGAAATACAGGCTTTGACCGTCCGTCCTTTTAAAGTGTGCGAGCTTTCTTTGCTCCTGCCTGATGATATTGCGCAGAAAGGCATGGAAGTCCGGGATGTTGACCGTGTCATTTCTGCGGCTCATGGTGCAATTGGGCATATTGTCGATGATCTTTTGCCAGCCTTCGAGCTTTTGCTGCAATGTCGCTTTATGCGAGCGGTCGACGATAAAAGCCGCTACGGGTGTGGTGAGCTCGTAGTTGATTCGTTGAAGATGCTCCTTAATGCTGCGTGAGTCTAAAAACTCAAAGACGTCCGGACGAATATCCAGCTCGCTTTGGCTGGCGGGCTTGCGGTGCGGCTGCAGGCAATCGTGCCCGACCGAGCCTTCGGACCACTGCTTGCCGTAGTCGGGGTCGTCGTGCAGCTTCTGCGAAAGCTCGAGCATAAAAGCGCAGTCGTCCGGCAGGTCGCCGGTGTAGCGCTCGGCGGTGTAGAGGGCAGAGGGGATGAAGGGGTCCAAGAGACTGTCGCTGTAGCTGCCGGATGAAAGCGAACCCTCTTTAATGCCATGATCTCTGCTGGGCCCTGCGCACCAGATTTGTCCACGGAGTGTGTGCTCGTAATCGTTCTCGAGCACAATGGCAAAGCGAGGCCCGTGGTCGAAGGGGCGACCGTCGATTTGGAGGATGTCGCCCGGTACCCACGGCGTGTAGACGGGCTCGTTGTTCGTGCAGAACCGTCTGCTATCGTTTCGCCAGGCGCTTTCGACATACGATTTGCGAGTGCGGTTATTGCGCTGATCGCGGAGGAATATGAGCTCGCCATCCTTGGTTGCCGCAAACGACAGGGAGGGCTGCGCCGTTTGATGCTCGTGCAGGTCTTCCGAGGTGTAGAGATTGATCTTCCAGTACGATTCGGACCAGTCGTCGTCAGGATACTCTTCGATGTAGCGCTTTATGAGCGATTGCGCGGCTTCCCAGGATGCGGTGGGGAAGGGGCCATCAAGGGCGTCGGCGTCGCGCTCCTCCTCGTTGTAGACCATGACGTGCAGCAGGAGGATTCCGCGGTCGCGTTCGATGTTGTGGAGCATATCGAGTGTGCTGTTGAGCTGGGCGAGATGCGAATCGATATCTTCGACCAGCTCCGGCGAAACCTCCATGCGGAGCTGCTCGAGCATGGTGCGCTTTTCATCAAGCGTCTTAAGAGAGCCGGCGATGATTGGCGCCGGCCAGTATAAGTATTTGCGCATGTGGTCTCGCAGCTCTTGGCTTTTGATACAGCTGAGGACGAGGTCTTTGCCGGCATCGGTGATGCCATCGCTTGCCTGATTGTTCATGTCGGCCTCCTTATCGATTGTTACCGGCATGATGCAACGGGTGGGGCCATTGTTAGTCCTATTAACGGGACCAAGTCACAACTCGCTACGACATTGAGATAGTCAATTTGCCGCGTTGTGGGCGAGCAGGGCCGGTTTTTTGGCAACACCGTTTGCGCCACCAGCAAAAATCGAGTTATTCGGCCTTTCCGAGGGTGCTCACTGACGAGAAAGGCCTTCTTCGAACCGCCTGCGTCCTTTACGGTGTTCGATTCTGTGAAAAGTGAGCGAATAACCGCCCAAATAAAAACAAAGCCGCTCGAGTATTCCGTATGACATTCACGGAGGATTGGCAGTGAGGCCGAATAACTCGAAAAACGTAGGTGGGGTTCTTCGACAAGGGCGAATGTGACAAAGAAGCAGTCCCCTTGCTGCATCCCAAATATTGCCTTTACGTGTTGATACACACGGTGTGCAATAATACTCGCACTGTGCAATAGCGCACAGGCTGAGTAACAAGGAGGACGCTTGTCCCAGCTCGAGAAATGTGATCGCCGGTCCCTTCGCTCGCAGCGTGCCCTTCGCCGAGCACTTGCCAGCGAGCTTGCCGAAAGCGGCGACCTTTCGCGCATTAATGTCGCGTCGCTCACCGAGCGCGCTGGCCTTACGCGTCGCACGTTCTATTCGCACTACCGCGATATTCCCGACTTTATCAATCAAATCGAGGACGGCTTGCTGGCCGAGATTCGTGAGCGCATTGAGCTCATCACTGCAGCTCAGCTGCCCGATCTCTATCACAACATCGATGAGCTCGAGCCGGCGCCCGGTTCGGTTGAGCTGCTGCGTTATCTTGCGGCCAACCGCGACTTAATCGGTGCGCTGCTGGGTCCGGGCGGCGACCAGGCCTTCATTAAAAGGATTATCGACACCGCACGTGAGGCTGTGGTGCCGCGTGCACAGACGGGCATTTTGGGCCTGGCGCTGGGCACGTTCTTTGACTACTACGTCACCTACGTCGTGAGTGCCGAGGTCGGCATGATTCAGCGCTGGTTTGAGCGTGGGCTCACCGAATCGCCCGAGGCCATGGCGCGCATTATGACGGTGCTCGCTTTTGTGCGCCCCGGTGACCTGTATGGCCAACCTATCGATATCAACGTGCCGGAATACGGCATGAAGCTATTGAACTTGCAGCTCGAGGACGCGGCCGACACCGCCGCAACCGTCGAGTCCAACAACTAAGAGGAGAGACAATGAGCAAACTCGTCGAGGGCATTAAGGACCGTATGGTCGCTGCCGC
>URRJ01000028.1 GCA_900550205.1 uncultured Collinsella sp.
GCGTTTTTATTTGAACGTTTTGCCTGATAAAACCTGCCAAAATAAACCTGTCCCTAAATGGCAGGTCACTTTTCCCGCCTGCCAAAGACACACGTAAGCGACATGTCCATGAGGGTATAATTTGCACCGTATGTCTGCACAACGCCTGTGCGCGTACGGTTTTATTCGGGCTACCGTCCATTTCCGTGGAGGCACGGTTCGGCAGCCCTAACAAGAGAGGGGTTCTATGTATAAGATCCTGGAGAAGACGCAGTTCTCGGAGAAGGTGTTCAAGTTCCGCATCGAGGCGCCTGCAATCGCCAAACATGCGCACGCTGGACAGTTCCTCATGGTTCGCGCCAACGAGACGGGCGAGCGCGTCCCGTTTACCCTGGCCGGCTGGAACGGTGACGAGGGCTGGGTCGAGTTCATCTTCATGGTGATCGGCAAAACCACCGAAATGCTTTCCACCTACGAGGCCGGCGAGTCGCTGCGCGACGTCGTGGGCCCGCTGGGCGTTCCCACCGAGATGGCCGAGGGCCCCTGCGCCGTCATTGGCGGCGGCGTCGGCCTGGCAATTGCCTTCCCGGTCGCCAAGCACCTGGTCGAGACCGGCCACGAGGTGCACGCCATCATGGGCGCCCGCACCAAGGACCTCCTGCTCATGGAGGACCAGTTCCGCGAGCTCCTCGACGAGGACCACATCCACATCACCACTGACGACGGCTCCTACGGCGAGCAGGGCGTTGTCACCGCTCCGTTGGAGCGCCTGCTGCAGGACAAGGCCGTGAGCCAGGTCTTCTGCGTCGGCCCCGTTCCGATGATGAAGTTCTCGACCCTCACCGCCCAGAAGTACGACACCCCCATCACCGCGTCGCTCAACCCCATCATGGTTGACGGCACCGGCATGTGCGGCTGCTGCCGCGTCGAGGTGGGCGGCGTGACCAAGTTTGCTTGCGTCGACGGCCCCGACTTCGATGCCACCCTGGTCGACTGGGATGACCTTCGTGCCCGCCAGGCCGCTTACCGTTCCGAAGAGGGCGAGTCCCTCAAGGCCTATGAGGAAAAGAGCTGCGCATGCCACTAGTTAACGGTCGTTTCGTTGCCGATATGAAGTCGCCCCGCACCCCCGATAACGAGGAGCCGGCTGCCGAGCGCGCCTGCGACTTCCGCCCCGTCGACAAGGGCTTCACCGAGGAGATGGCGCTGGCCGAGGCCGAGCGCTGCCTCAACTGCAAGAAGCCGTTCTGTGTTGAGGGCTGCCCCGTCAACATCAACATCCCCCGCTTTATCGAGCAGATCCGCGCGAAGGACTTCGGCGGCGCTCTCGATACCATCCGCGAGGACTCCATGCTTCCCGCCATCTGCGGCCGCGTCTGCCCGCAGGAGAACCAGTGCGAGGGCAAGTGCATCCGTGGTAAGAAGTCCGAGCCCGTGGCCATCGGCCAGCTCGAGCGCTTCCTGGGTGACCGCCCCGAACTCGCCTCCACGCCCAAGATGGCCCCCAAGAACGGCAAGAAGGTCGCCGTCGTCGGCTCCGGCCCGTCCGGCATCACCTGCGCCGGCGAGCTCGCCCGTAACGGCTTTGACGTTACCGTCTTCGAGGCATTCTTCACCGGTGGCGGCGTGCTGGTCTACGGCATCCCCGAGTTCCGTCTGCCCAAGGCAGTCGTCAAGCGCGAGATTGACGGCTTGGAGGACATGGGCGTCAAGTTTGAGTACAACTCCGTCGTGGGCAACATGGCCACGGCCGAGGAGCTGTTCGAGCAGGGCTTCGACGCCATCTACGTGGCGACCGGCGCTGGCCTGCCCAAGTTCCTCAACGTCCCCGGCGAGAACCTGCCCAACGTCTTCTTCGCAAACGAGTACCTCACCCGCGTGAACCTGATGAAGGCCAACAAGTTCCCCGAGTACGACACCCCCACCAAGCACGGCAAGAACGTCGTCGTCTTTGGTGGCGGCAACGTGGCTATGGACGCCGTCCGTACCGCCAAGCGCCTGGGCGCCGAGCACGCCATCATCGCCTACCGTCGTACCGAGGACGAGATGCCTTGCCGTCGCGCCGAGCTGCATCATGCTAAGGCCGAGGGCGTCGAAGTTCTGCCGCTCGTCTCCCCGCTCGAGTTTGTCGCTGGCGAGGACGGCTCCGTGTGCGCCGTCAAGGTCCAGAAGATGGAGCTCGGCGAGCCCGACGAGTCCGGCCGTCGTCGCCCGGTGCCCATCGAGGGCGCCATCGAGGAGATCCCCTGCGACGTCGCGATCTCGGCTATCGGCACCAACGCCAACCCCTTCGCAAAGAAGATCGGCGGCAAGATGGAGCTCAACAAGTGGGGCTACATCGTTGCCGACGAGGAGACCGGCCAGACCACCGATCCCCGTATCTGGGCCGGCGGCGACATCGTCACCGGTGCCGCTACGGTCATTCTGGCGATGGGCGCCGGCAAGAAGGCCGCTGCCTCCATCACCAAGAGCCTGCTGGGCGAATAATCACCCGCACCGCTAGCCATCAAACGGCAAAGTCCCCGTCGAGCACACGCCCGGCGGGGACTTTTTCTATATCGGCCGCCCCGACCACCACGATGGGGACAGGCACCTTTGTGGTGGTTGGGGGCCTGGTCGGCAAACCAATTCCGGCGTTTGTCTCAATCTGTAACAGCTGGAGCCCGTTGAGCCTTGTAGTTGTTACAGATCGAGATATTGTGCGAACATCCGCCTGTTCATCTCAATCTGTAACAGTTAGAGACCAAATTCCCCGCTACGTGTTACAGATCAAGACGTTGAGCTGACGACCGAACGGTTCATCTAAATCTGTAACAGTTAGAGCCTTTTTCGCTGGCCTGGTGTTACAAATCGAGATTTTGCAAAAGCCGAGGATAGGCACTGCCGCCAAGGCCTTCCCCTCGGCCTAAAACAAAAACCACCACAAAGGTGCCTGTCCCCCTTGTGGTGGTTTTGATTGGTTAGCCTTCGAGTTGGGCCACCTTGTAGCGGTAGGCTGCGGCGATGACGTCCTTGCAGCCTTCGCGGCCCAGCTTGGCGCGGTTGACAACGATATCCTTACCGCTCGTCATCTTCCACTTGCCGGCACTGTAGCGCTTATAGAACGCCTCGCGCGCCTTCTGCTGCTGTTTGACCAGCTTGGCGCCCTTCTTTTTGTTGAGGCCACGCTTCTTGCGTACGATCTCGACGCGGTCCTCAAAGGGAGCGGTCACCAATACGGCAATGTGATTGGGGTTGTTGCGCAGCAGGTAGTCGGACAGACGGCCTTCGATAATGCAGCTCTCGGTCTCGCCCAAATCCAAAATCACCTGGCTCATCTTTTGGAACAACTTGTCCGAGTACGAACGGGTATCGTAGCGGTCGGGCAGAAACGCCATGTTCTCCACGGCCAGGCGCTCGTCGTAGGCGGCCATCTTGTCGAGCGACTCGCCCGCGCGCAGCGACGCACGCACCAGCAGCTCGTTATCGTACAGCGGAATCCCCAACTCGTCGGCAAGCATGCGACCAATCTCGTGGCCCTCGGCGCCAAAGTCGCGCGCGATGGTAATGACCACAGGATTCTTCTTGTTCTCCAGATCGCTCATCGCGATTCCTTTCTAACAAATGAGAAATAGGCGATTCCTGATTCTCATTTTGTCACTTACGACCGTCCTGGTTTCCCAAGTGCGGCAGATTGCCCCGAAAGAGGAGCGCCGCGTACTAAATGTACGCAAGCGACGATTGAGGGGCAAGATGCCGTGCTTGGGGAAGCAGGACTACGCTGCCACAATACGGCGTTGATATGCTCGGACCAGCAACGAGATACCAAAGTTGAGCACAAAGTACATCGCAAACACCAGGCCGTAGAGCATAAGAACCTGCGACAGGTCGATCGCATGGGCCATCACGACGTTTGCCGTGTACATGAGCTCGGCCACGTTAATGCCCGAAAGATACGAGCTGTCCTTAATGACAGTCGTGCACTGGCTAAACAGCGCCGGAATGATCGTCTTAAATGTCTGCGGCAGAATGATGTAGCGCATGGTGGCAAAGAAGCCGAAGCCCTGGCTCTGCGCTGCCTCAAACTGGCCGCGCGGAATCGAGTTGAGGCCGCCGCGCACAATCTCGGCCATAACAGCGCTGGTAAACAGCGTAAAGGCGATGGTCGAAATCACAATGTCCAAACCCTGCACCGTAAAGTAGATAAACAGAATCCACAGCAGGTTCGGCGTGCAACGGAACAGCTCGATATAGGCGCTCACCAAAATACGGAACGGGCGGGGCGCATAGCTTTTAACGAGCGCCAGCACCGTGCCAAAGATGAGCGAGAAAAAGATCGACAGCGCCGAGATCTCGATTGTCTTAACAAAGCCGCCCCAAATGTAGAGCAGGTTGGTCGCGTTGAAGATTTCCATGCGCTAGGCCTCCTCTACGTTGTCGAGCCCCAGCTCGGCCAGGCTCACGCCGCGCGGACGCTCCTTGGAGCGGCGCTCGAGCCACTGTACCAGCATGGCGAGCGGAAAGCAGATGATGAAGTACATAAGGCAGCAGACGATGTATCCCTGCAGGTAACCGTACAGACTCACAAAGTTGTCGGAACGGTACATAAGGTCGCCGCCGGCCACAAGCGCCAGCACCGACGTGTTCTTGACCAGGTTGAGCGCCTGGTTACACAGCGGCGGCAGAATGATCTTGAACGTCTGGGGCAGCACGATGTACCAGTACGCCTGCGCACGGGTGAAGCCCTGGCTCTGGGCCGCCTCCATCTGACCGCGCGGAACCGCCTCGATACCAGTGCGGATGACCTCCGAGATGTAGGCCGCGTGATACAGGCCCACACCCAAGAAGCCCAGCACGAACGGCGCGATGCGCACCGGCTGGTCGGCACCGGTTATGGCCTGCAAAAACTGCGGACCGGCCATGTACATAAAGAGCACCTGCACGGGCAACGGAGTGTTCTGGTAAAACTCCACATACACGCGGCTTATGGCGCGCAGTACACGCGAGCGAGTGGTAGAGAACACGCCCAGCAGCGTGCCCAGCACCAGCGACAGCAGCAGACCGGCAACGACCACTTGCAGCGTCACGCCAAAGCCCTCCCAGAAGGGCCCCATGTTTTGAAATGTCGTCGACCAGCGGTCGGCGTCAAACAATCCTTCGAGCATTTGATTCCTTCCTTGGACGATGCGCCTATACAAGACCCCAGGTCTTGACCTCTTGGTCGAGCCAGCCATCGGCCAGGCGATCGCAAATCACCTGATCGACTACGGCCGAAAGGTCGCAGCCCTTCTTGGTCGCCACGCCGTAGCCCTGCTCGCCAAACTTGACCTCGGGCTGCAGCAGCTCAACGGTCTCGTTCATGTAACCGGCCAGCGTGGAACGGTCCATGGCAAAGACGTCGATATTGCCGGCGTCGAGCGAACTCTTAATGATGGGGTAGCCGCTAAAGGCCCTAAACTCGGGCTTGCAGCTAAAGCCGTTGTCCTTGATCATCTGCTCGATCAGGCCCTGCGTGGTAGCGCCCTGGCTCACGCCGATGACCTTGCCGTCCAGGTCCTCAATCGAGGTAAAGCCCGAACGCTTCTTGACCATGAGTCCCACGTAGTCGGTGCGGTACGGCGTCGAGAAATCCCAGCTCTTCTTGCGCTCGTCGGTGATGGTGTAGGTCGCCGCGACCACGTCGAGTTGGCCGTTATCGATCAGCGGGCCGCGTGTCTTGGGCGTCACGTCGGTAAACTCGACAAGCTCCTGGGCACGGGCCTCCTTGTAACTCACGCCAAAGACGGCAGCGGCGATCTGGTAGCACAAATCGACTTCCATGCCCTCAAAGCGGCCCTTGGCGGTGTCGTAATAGCCGTAGCCGGGAACATCCTTCTTAACGCCAGCATTCAGATGGCCACGCGACTTAATGGCTGCAAGCTTGGACCCCTTGTCGGAGCCCTCGCCGCTGGTGGAGTTGCCGCAACCGGTAAGCGCGGTCCCCGTCAGCGCAAGCATGCCGGCGCCAGCCAGCTGCAAAAAGTGACGGCGCGACACGGCCGCCCTCGTCATATCCATCATGTCCATCACCGCGCCTAGTGCAGAATCTTGGACAGGAACTCGCGGCAGCGCGGGTTCTCGGGGTTATCGAAGAAGTGCTCGGGCGTACCCTCCTCCAGGATGCGGCCGTCCTCCATAAAGATGACGCGGTCGGCCACCTGGCGCGCAAAGCCCATCTCGTGCGTCACGCAGATCATGGTGATGTCCTCCTGCGCGAGCTCAATCATAACGTCCAGGACTTCCTGGACCATTTCGGGGTCGAGCGCCGAGGTCGGCTCGTCAAACAGGATGATGGGCTGCTTGGTGCACAGGGCACGAGCGATGGCGATGCGCTGCTGCTGACCGCCCGAGAGGTTCTGCGGATACTCGCCGGCCTTATGCGCCATGCCAACACGCTTGAGCGCGGCGATGGCGATCTCGGTCGCCTCCTCCTTGCTCTTCTTTTGCAGCTTGGTGGGCGCGAGTGTCAGGTTGCCCAGCACCGTCATGTTGGGATACAGGTTGAACTGCTGAAACACCATGGAGCTATACTTGCGAGCCATCTCCAGGTGGTTCTTTTTGGTGAGCGGCGTACCGTCAATGATGACCTCGCCCGATGTGGGCTCCTCAAG
Organism: uncultured Collinsella sp.; assembly: GCA_900550205.1. Taxonomy (GTDB): domain Bacteria; phylum Actinomycetota; class Coriobacteriia; order Coriobacteriales; family Coriobacteriaceae; genus Collinsella. Next base: position 6,609 of record URRJ01000028.1, read on the forward strand.
ATAATCGACACAACGGATGAGCGTCGACTTACCCGAGCCGGAAGGCCCGATCATTACGAGCTTCTCGCCGCGCTTGACGGTGAGGTTGATATCTTTGAGCACATGCAGGTCGCCAAAGTACTTGTTGAGATGCTTAATCTCGATCATGTCTGCCATGAATGTCCCTTCCCTGCGTTTACACGAGTTGAACTATTGTACGGAAAGAACCACGTTTCCGCAGCCCACACTACATCCCCGTAAAGAACCCGCAATCTTCCCCTAGTCATTGGCCGCTCATTGGGGACAGGCTTAAATGAGTACCCAGCCCAGCAAAAAGGGGCGCGACCGCTATGGTCACGTCCCCTCAAGGCCCGAAAATAATACAACCGCCCTTGTTGAGCATAAGTCAGCGAAAACCCGTACACGCGAGCAAGGTGACGTGAAATGAAAGGGCGCAGACCTTATGGTCGCGCCCTTGAAATTGAACGTCAGATTGCCGCGTGTACGGGTTTGCAGCGTCGAGCCGTTACGCGGTTTGGTAAAACCGCGTAACAAATTACGCGAGTTTCGCTCCGACGATCTTTGCTGCTGCCGGCTTGTCGAAGTTGCCGCCGGTGGCCTTGCCGAGTGCACCCATAACCTGGCCCATCTGCTTCTTGGACGTAGCGCCCAGCTCGGCGATAACCTGCTCGATCAGGGCCTCGAGCTCCTCGCCCGAAACCTGCGCAGGCAGCAGGCTCTCCAGAATCTTGACCTGCTCGGTCAGGTTGTCGGTACGCTCTTGGTCGGTGCCGGCCTTGATGGACATCTCCAGCGTCTCGCTCGTCTGCTTAATCAGACGCTTGATCATGTTGTTGACGTCTTCCTCGGTCACATCGCGGCGCTCGTTGACCTCAATATTCTTCACCTCGGCCTTGACCTGGCGAATGATGGACAGGCGAACCTTGTCCTTAGCCTTCATGGCCGCGATCATTTCCTTCTGCAGCTCTTCGTTGGTCATCTGCAAATCCTCCTCAATAGCGTGGGCGGCACTCACGCGGGCACCGCCCCATGATTACTCAGTCGTCGACGAATCGCCGGTCGAACTCTTGGTGACGCCCTTCAGGCTGACGTTATAGGGCACGTCCTTGGGCATGGGGTTAACGGTGATGTCGGCGTCCTTCTTGTACTGCTCCAGCCACTCGCTGTACGCGGTGCTTGCCGCCTGCGTCTTCACCACGTTGGAGACGTACTTCTTGATGTCCTTGGGCACCTGCTTAATGTCATCGACCTGATTATCGACATGGAAGTAGTCGGTGCACTTGATGATGTGGTAACCATAGGTCGACTCGACGACGTCGCTCACATCGCCCTTGTTGAGCACCTCGAGCGCCGCCTGGTAGCTGTCGACGAAGGTGGTGAGCTTGTCCCAGCCCACATCGCCCTTCTTATCCTTGGAGCCGGTATCGTCGGAGTACTGCTTTACGGCGTCCTCAAAGCTCAGCTCGCCGGAGTTGATCTTGTCCAGGCACTCCTGCGCCTTGGCCTTGGCAGCGGCCTTGTCCTCGTCGGAAGCGTCGGAATCGACCTTGATCAGAATATTCGACGAGCGACGGGCGTCATTGTAGTTGGACAGGTTCTCATTGATGTAATCGACGATCTCGCTGTCCTTGGGCTTGCTTGTGGGTGCTACCGCGTCCTTGAGTTTCTGCTGTGCCAGGCTCTCCTTGAGCGAGTCCTTGTAGGTGTCCTCGGTGTAGCCATAGGTCTTAAGCGTCTTCTTAAAGGCCTTGGCGCCGCCGGCACTCTTGCAGGCGTCCTTCCAGGCCTTCTCGACCTCCTCGTCCGAGACGGTCACGCCGTTTTCCTTCTGCGCTTGCTGAAGCAGAATCTGCTGCGTGTAGGAGTCAATGAGCTGCTTGCGATACTTCTTGGGCGTGAGGTCGTTGTCGACCAGGTACTGCGCCCAGTCCTTGTCCTTGGTGTAGCCGTAGGACGTACGCATGCTCATGATCTGCTTGGTCACGGTGTCCTCGGTGAGGTTGGTGCCATTGATGGTAGCAGCCACGCCACCAGTAAGCTTATAGCCCGAGCTGGCGCTTTCGGTCTGCGACATCAGGCCGGAGCACGCCATGGCCGAGACGGAAAGCAGCATCGCCAGCACGCCGATGACCACCAGGATGATCTTGACGGTCTTGGACACATAGGTCTTGCGCTGCTTCTTACGAGAGCTGGAGGCGGTGCGAGCCTGTTGCTCGGGCGTCGGCACGGCCTCGGGGTTCTTTTTCTTATTTGCCATGTTTGGCCTTTCGCATCACGAATCGAACAAACGCCATTGTGTCACAACGCAGCCCCCGCGGCACACCTGGTGCATGGGGGACAGGTTAATCTGCACCATTTTGGTGCAAAGGGGACAGGTCTGGCAGTTGGCAGTTAGGGACGTTCCTTTTCTGCCGGCGGTTAGGGACGGTCCCCAGTGCCGGCCTTAAAAGTGTCGACGGATGGCGTCGACCATGCCCTGCGGCGTGGTCTGGCCGAGCACGTCGGCCGCGGCGTCGGCATCCATAAAGATATTCATGAGCGCTTGCAGGGCCTCGACCTGGCCGCCCGGCTCGGCAATGCCCAGATTGATAACGATCTGCGACGGCACCGGGGCGCCCATGCCCGCCATCGCGTTGAACGTCACAGGTGCGGCGGGCTTTACCACCGCGATATAGGGCTTAGCCACAAATCCGGGATCAGTATGCGGGATGGCGATATTGGCCGCCGGCATGGCAAGGCCCGTGGGATAGGCGTCCTCGCGTGCGCGAACGGCGTCAAGCCAGCCATCGGCAATGTAGCCGCGCGGGGCGAGCTCGCTCTCGAGCTGCGCAAACACCTCGCCCGGCGTCGCACACCCCCAATCAAAAAACACCAGCTCAGGCGTAAACAGCGCTTCGTTATCCGCCATGCGCTCACCTCTCTCACCTAGTCACCTGCTAGTCATTGGGGACGTTCTTAAATGAGTAGTCATTCAAGAACGTCGCAGGCGACTACCAAAACAAAAGGTGGTCACGCGCACCTTGGCGCCAATGACCACCCTGACCATCAACTAAATTGTACTGTGCACCGCTAGCCGCGGGGCACATCAATTGCGACCTTACCGTTCTCCAACACGTGGACGCGGCCATCGGCGAGCATCTGCACGACCTCGGGATACAGCACGTGCTCGATCGCGTGGATGTGCTCCTCGAGCGTATCGACATCCCAGCCCTCCTCAACAGCCAGCGCACGCTGGGCGATGATGGGGCCGTTGTCGTAGATCTCGTTGGCAAAGTGCACGGTCACGCCGGTCACCTTGACGCCGCGGGCAAACGCATCGTCGATCGCGTGGGCACCGGTAAAGCTCGGCAGCAGGGCCGGGTGCAGGTTGACCACGCGGTTGGGAAACGCTGCCAGCAGTGGCGTGTGTACCATGCGCATGTAGCCGGCCATGACCACATACTCGCAGCCGCGCTCGAGCAGCTCGTGCGCGATGATCTCGTCGGCAGCAATAGGGTCGGCGTAGACATCCTTGGACAGCGTGAGCGTCTGGATACCCGCACGCTCTGCGCGCTGCAAACCCTTGGCCGAAGGGCGGCTCGACACCACGAGCTCAATCGAAGCGTTGAGCTCGCCGGCGGCGATCAGGTCGATCAACGCCTGTAAGTTGGTACCCGACCCGCTGATGAGCACGCCGATCTTGAGCGGCTCGGCGGTATCAGTGCCGGTCGGTCGGCTATAGGGCACAAAGCCCAGGCCCTCGGCAGCAGTCATCTGCTCGTTAGCGCTCATCGGAGTACACAACCTTACCGGAGCCCTCGACGCACTCGCCCACGCGGAACGGCTTCTCGCCCAGCGCGACCAGAGCCTCGGTCACCGCGGCCTCGTCCTCGGGAGCGACGATCAGGCACAGGCCAACGCCCATGTTGAAGGTCTTGCACGCCTCGTTGGGCGCAAGCTCGGCCTGGCGCGACACATAGGTGATGACGGGCGGAACGTCCCAGCCCATCTCGGCACCGTTGCGGGTGACCACGGCGTCGACGTCGTCGGCGAGCGCGCGGTTGAGGTTCTCGGTAATACCGCCACCGGTGATGTGGGCAATGGCATGAACGTTGGCGCCACCGCGGAGCAGCTCCAGAATCGGCTTGACGTAAATGCGCGTAGGAGCCAACAGAGCGTCTGCCAGCGATGCACCGCCGAGCTCCTCGAGCGGACGGCTCAGCTCCTCGGCCTTAGCGGCGGCCTCGGGCGTACCCGGCTTAATGCCGTCAACGCCGATGACCTTACGCACGAGCGAGTAGCCGTTGGAGTGCACGCCGGTGGAAGGAAGGCCCAGAATCACGTCGCCGGGACGGACGTTGGCGGGATCGAGCATCTTGGGACGGTCGACGACGCCCACGGTAAAGCCAGCGAGGTCGTAGTCGGCAGGAGCCATGACGCCCGGGTGCTCGGCCATCTCGCCACCCACGAGCGCGCAGCCCGCGAGTTTGCAGCCGTCGGCAACGCCCTTGATGATCTTTGCCATGTGCTCGGCCTCGATGTGGCCAATGGCAACGTAGTCCAAGAAGAACAGCGGCTCGGCGCCCGAAGCCAAAATATCGTTGACGCACATGGCGACCAGGTCCTGGCCCACCGTCTCGTGACGGTCCATGATCTGGGCGAGCACGAGCTTGGTGCCCACGCCGTCGGTACCGCTGATCAGGATCGGATCTTCCATATCCTTGAGCGCGGCGGCCGAAAACAGGCCACCAAAGCCACCGATGCCGCCGATGACCTCGGGGCGGTTAGTGTCCTTGACCATCTGCTTAATCGCATCGACGGCGCGGCCGCCCTCGGCGGTATCGACACCGGCGTCCTCATACGTCACATGTTTGCTGTCGCTCATCTGAGCCTTCCTCTCCCACTACCGTCCGCCGCCCAGGCGTCAAACGGTGCTCATAGTTGCGTTCATATCGGCGCACACCGCAGCGGTGCGCGCCGTCATATCAACAAAACAGCAGATAAAACCTGCCAAAATAAACCTGTCCCTACATGGCAGGTTTTAGGCCTCGCCGTGCTCCTCTTCCCAGCTGCGGTCGTCGTATTTCTCGACCACGGCGTCGTCGTCAAAGTGCAGTGGCTTATCCAGGTTGCGGGGCTTAAAGCCCTCCATAAACTTGTCGCGGCCAAAGCTCTCGGGAATCGCCACGGGGTAGCGGCCGGTAAAGCACGCATCGCAGTAGCCGCCCTTGGGCATGACCTTCAGCAGGCCCTCGACCGAAAGGAAGGCTAGCGAATCGGCGCCGATGTACTCGCAAATCTCGTCGACCGTCTTGTTGGCGCTGATCAGCTGCGACTGCACGTCGGTATCGATGCCATAGAAGCACGGCCAGATGACCTCGGGCGAGTTGATGCGGATGTGAATCTCCTTGGCGCCGGCGTTGCGCAGCATCTTGACGAGCTGCACCATGGTGGTGCCGCGCACGATGGAGTCGTCGATCACGACCAGGCGCTTGCCCTCGATATTGTCGCGCAGCGGGTTAAGCTTCATGCGCACGCCCATGGCGCGCAGCTCCTGCGTGGGCTCAATAAACGTGCGGCCCACGTAACGGTTCTTGATGAGGCCCTCGCCAAAGGGAATGCCGCTCTCGTGCGAATACCCCTCCGCGGGCGGCAGGCCGGAGTCGGGCACGCCGATGACCAGGTCGGCCTCGACGGGCTCCTCATGTGCCAGCTGACGACCCATGTCATAACGACAGGCGTAGACGCTCTTGCCGTTCATGATGGAGTCGGGGCGGGCGAAGTAGACCTGCTCAAAGATGCAGTTAGCAGGCTCTTCGGCGGCAGGCACGCCCTGCTCGGACACCAGGCCCTCGGCGCTGATGCGCAAAATCTCACCGGGACGGACGTCGCGGACGTACTCGGCGCCCACAATGTCGAGCGCACAAGTCTCGGAGGCGACGACCCAGCCGCCAGCGCGGGTGACATGGGTGGTGGCGTCGACCGTCGCGGCGCCGTCCTGCGACGGCAGCTGCGAAACGGATGCGGCGTCGGCTTGGTCCAGGCCCTCATCCACGAGTTTGCCCAGCACGAGCGGGCGAATGCCGTGCGGGTCGCGGAAGGCGTAGAGCGCCTGCTCGTTAATGAGCGTCATGGCGTAGCCGCCGCGCACGAGCTCCATGGTCTTGCGAATGCCCTCGCGCAGGTGGCCCGTGCGTTGGATAAAGTAGCCGATGAGCTTGGTCGCGACCTCGGAATCCGAGTTGGAGAGGAACGGCACGCCCAGCTCAATCAGCTGACGGCGCAGCTCGTCGGTGTTGACGAGGGTACCGTTGTGCGCAAGTGCGATGATGACGCTATTAATGGTCGAAAGATGTGGCTGCGAGGCTTCCCAGCTTTTGGCGCCGGCGGTGCCATAGCGCACGTGACCCACAGCCAGCTGGCCGGAGAGCGTCGACAGGTCGGCGTTGGAGAACACGCGGTCGAGCAGGCCCAGGTCCTTGCGAACCATAACCGTGCCGCCATCGCCCACGGCGATTCCCGCCGATTCCTGGCCGCGGTGCTGCAGTGCACGCAGGCCAAAGTACGTCAGTCGAGCCACGTCGCGATCGGGCGCCCACACACCAAAAATGCCGCATTCCTCATGCAGCTGGTCGGAGTCCGGATCATACGTCGACATGGTCTTCACCTGTCCCGCAGCACGCTCGGCCGCGCGGATGGTTTCTTGAGACATGGCATCCCCTCAGAGCCTCGTTTTTTGGCGTTACCCGCCTTATTATACGCACGGCGCGACGCGCTCCCCAGCGCATGAGCAGCGCTTTTTAAAAGCCCACCGAGCTAATAATCCGTTTTGCAGCCAAACATTTATTTGGCTACACGACATGGGAGCCAGCGCCGCACCTCGCCCACCGTTGAGGGTTACATTGTTGCAATTGGGACGTTCATCCTGTCTTTTGGCAGGTCGGCGGCGTATCCTTGTAACCTAGGACAAAGCGAGAAAGGTTCTGTATGGATCGAAATGAACTCGACCCCAGCGTCCCCAGCGCCACGGAGGTCAAGAAGATTCCCCTCATCATTAAGGTATATGCCGTCCTGTGCATCCTGTCCGGCGTGGGCACGCTCCCGTCGGTCGCCGCCTTTATGTGGCAGGTCATCACCGCACTCATCAACGGTAACGCCGCCGAAAAGCTCGGCGACAATATGCTGGTCGCGGTTGGACTCATCGTCGCCGGCATCATGCTCTCTGCGGCAAGTGCCGTCATCCTGATCATCTTTGGCCTGGACCTCATCAAGAACCAGCGCCGCAATGCCGCCCGTTTGTCCTATATCCTTATCGCGTTTACCGTCGTCGAGCTTTTGGTTGACGTGATGCTCCAGGGCATCGGGCCCTTCTTGCTGCGCCCTGCCATCCAGCTCGGCATCCTCGTCGCGCTTTCGGCCACCGTCGACCCCACACTGCGCCAGGAGCGCGAGCTGCAGCGCCGCCTGCAGGAGATGCTCGACCGCGACGCCGCCGCCGAGGGCATGCTCGGGCGCGATGAAACCGGCGAGGGCTACATCAAGCTCAACTACTTCAACCTGTTCTGGGTATTCTTTGTCTGCTGCGTGCTCGGCCTGGTCCTGGAGGATATCTGGCATATGACCGTCAACGATCCGGGTGTCTACCAGGACCGCGCCGGTATGCTGTTTGGCCCCTTCAGCCCCATCTACGGCTTTGGTGCCGTGCTCATGACCATGGTGCTCAACCGCTTCTATAAAAAGAACCCCATCATCATTTTCCTGGTGAGCGCCCTGCTCGGCGCCAGCTTTGAGGTGTTCGTGGGCTGGTTTATGCAGACCGCGTTTGGCGTGGTCTCGTGGAGCTACTCGCACATAACGCTGTTCGGTATGCCCGACCCGCTCGTGGTCCTCACGGGCGGACGCACCTGCACGGGCTTCGCCTGTCTGTGGGGCCTGGGTGGCCTCATCTGGATCAAGCTGCTGCTGCCGAGGCTGCTCAAGCTCATCAACATGATTCCGTGGAAGAGCCGCTACTCGGCTACCGTCATCTTCACCATCATTATGCTGGTCGATGGCGTTATGACACTGCAGTCGCTCGACTACTGGTACCAGCGCGTCAACGGCACGGAGCCGGATATTCCCGTCGCGCAGTTCTACGGCAAGTACTTCGATAATGACTTTATGGAGAATCGCTTCCAGAGCATGACCATAAGCCCCAAGGATACGACGCGCGTGTAGCGCCATGCAATGCCGAGATTTTCCAACACACCGAAAAGCCCACTGGTAGACTGATGAACTGCCAGTGGGCTTTTGTTGGCGAGTGCTGCTGCCGGCCTTACGCCTCGCGCTCGACCTCGCTCACACACTCATTTTTGATGGTACCGACGAGCGCCTGCAGTGCGTCGACCACATGTGGGCGAATGTCTCCGCCGATGAGTACGAGCATGATGTCGTCGCCCATGGCAAGCTCGCCGCTCGCCAGCCACACGCGCACATAGCCGATACCCGGCATCGTGCGCGTTGCCTCGATGGCGGCCTGCACCTTTTCGGCATCGAAGCCGAACACCATGCCGCCCACCTTATGTCCAGGCGCCACACCATTTGTCTCGATCCCACGCACCTCGGACTTAGGCGTCGCACGCACCACGCCGTTGTGTGTCAGGTACATCCCACAATCAGCCGCCGAAGCATCGGCCTTGGCTTCGCGCAGCCAAGCATCAACCGAAGGCATCGATTTGCCGTTCTCAAGCATCATTTCTCCTTTTGATTTCCAGGGTAATCTTTTGGGACGGGGCTCCCGGACACTTTATTCCTCGACCGGCGTGAGCACCATGACTGCGCGCGTATTGCTAAATGACAGCGAACGGCAAGTCACAAGCGTTACGACCTTGGTTGCCGAAGCGGCACGATCGGTGGCATCGCTCGCCACGGCCGAGGCGCCGTCGAGCATCTCGGACAGGTAATTCTTCAGTCCGTCATCGCCCTCAAAGTTGGGCGTGCGCGCCTTGGCATATGTGTCCTCGACCACCTTGGTCGCCAGCGGGCGCAACTTATACGTCGCATCGCGCGTGATGTAGTACACGTATTCCATGCTGTCGAACGTCGCCTGATCGGTCGTATCCGAAATCACGTTGAACATCGAACCGTCGTTCATGTGGTGGCCGTAGATCGTGGTCTGCTGATCAACCATGCCGGGCGCGGTGTCGTCGCTATCCAAGAAGATGGCTCCCGAGGCATTAGCGGTGCCGTCGAATAGCGTGTTGAGGTACTTGGAGTTGTTGTTGGTCTGCACCACGGGGTAGTTGATGTTGGTGCCGGGCGCGTAAATCCAACCCACAACCTCGGGATTTGTCTGGGCAAGCGCATTGAAATCGATAATCGGCACGCCGCTGGCGTCCTTGTCGCTCACATATTGCTTTTCGATTTTTTGATACGACTCGCTCGCCTGCTTGTAGCCAATCTGCGCGTTGATAAAGATAGCGGCCGCAGCAACGATCAGGCCAATGCCGATGATGATGAGCAGAATGGGAATGACGGAGCGGCGCTTTTTGCGCGGCGGCTCGGTATAGCTTGATGGCGCGGCATGCGCCGAAGAGCGAGGTGACTTCTTGGCCGTACTGTATGACGAAGGACGATATGCAGCCGGCGTATCCTGACGGCGATGCTTCGCCGGCGTCACGGGGCGCGGCGCGCGCGGCTGCTGAGGAGAGGATGTCCGACCCTGCTGCGGTGCGCGGGCTGCTCCCGACTTGGCTGGATCGGGAATCCGAGAAGCCGAAAAACGCTTTCCCTGATAGTCGGACATGGCTCTCCTTATGCTGCAAATGGACTGGCAGAGCGCTTAGGCGTCAGCCATCTCCTGCTTCATCTTCTCGATAACCTTGCGGTACTCGGGGTCGCAGGCGCCCAGGATCTGCGTGGCGTAGATGGCAGCGTTCTTGGCACCGTTGATGGCAACACAGGCAACGGGCACGCCCGAAGGCATCTGCACCATCGACAGCAGCGAGTCCATACCACCCAGATCGCTCGTCTTCATAGGCACGCCGATGACCGGCAGCGGCGTAAACGCAGCCACGACGCCGCCCAGGTGAGCAGCCTTGCCGGCGGCAGCGATAATCACCTTGATGCCGCGGTCGGCAGCGGTCGAGGCCCACTCATGGACCTTCGCCGGTGTGCGGTGTGCACTTGCAATCACGAGCTCATAGGGCACGCCCAGTGCCTCGAGCTCGGCGGTGCAGCCCTCCATAACGCCCAAATCGGACTTGGAGCCCATGATGATCCCGACAACCGGCTTCTGATCTGCCATAAACAAAGACCTCCTGTTGAGAGCGGTGACGCGGCCAATCCGCGACCCTTAACTACTGAGAGTAGTATAGCTGCTCCCGTCCCTGCGGTCTTTGTGGCGCTTCGCGGGCGGGCCAGGCTTTATCTTCACTCCGGTTGCTTCGCAAAGTCGTTCAGATGAAAACACCAGCCGCC
>URRJ01000029.1 GCA_900550205.1 uncultured Collinsella sp.
CTGGGTGCACACATTTCCTACATATTCTAGGATCTGTCTAACGTTTGCCCGCCGTTATCTACCGCTCACCGAGCTCCTCTTTATAGAGTGCTTCCTCATGGCTATAGCTGATAGGCTCCCCTGGCCAAGGCACAGCCGGCATCGAGCAGCTCATCGCGTTCCTCCACCGAGAACCCCTCGGCGTACACACGCACCACCGGTTCGGTCCCGCTGGGACGGATCAGCAGCCAGGTATCATCCTCGAAGGCTAGGCGCAAACCATCCATATGGCTTACGCTTTGCGGCGCCTTGCCGCAAATCGACTTGGGATTTACGCCCGGAAGTAGCGTTCGCAACGATTCGGCATCCTCAGCCTCAAGACGCAAATCGCGACGGCCGTAGCTTGTTTTACCAAAACTTGCCTCGAGCTGATCGATCAAAACGCCCAAGGGCGCGCCCGTCTTTGCCATAAGCTCACAAAGAATCAAACAGGCGAGGATTCCATCACGCTCGGGCATATGCGCGGCGATGCCGATACCGCCGGCCTCCTCGCCTCCCATGAGGACGCCGCCCTTCTTCATCTCTGCAGCTATATATTTGAAACCGACCGGCTTAACGGTCACACGACAGCCAAGCGCCTCAGCAATGCGGCGCACGAGCGTCGAGCACGAGAGATTGACGACGACACGCCCCTCCAAATTGCGGAATTGAACGAGGTCGCCCAAAACAAGCGCCATGATTTGATGCGGATGAATATATCTACCGCGTTCGTCGACCGCGCCGATACGGTCGGCATCGCCGTCGGTCACCAGGCCCGCGCACGCCCCGTCCTCGACAACCGCACGCTCGCAAGCGTCCACCCACGGCTCAACAGGGTCGGGGCAAATGTCCTCTTGATCGGACGACTGTCCGGCATGAATCTCGTGCACCTCGACGCCTAGCTCCCGCAGCAGGTCGGCAAGATATCCCTGGGCCGCGCCGCCCATGGGGTCAACTACCACACGCAGGTGAGCGGCTCGAATGGCCTCGGCATCGACAAACGATGCCACCGCCTGCATATAGTCAGGAATAATATCCGCGGTGCGATAGCGTTCCTCGATCCCCATCGGCTCGGGGGCCATGATCTCTTCGAGTTCTTCGATGACATCCTGATTGGCCGTCGAGCCATCTCCCATGCGTAGTTTAAGGCACAGATACCCCTGCGGATGATGGGACCCCGTCACCATGAGCGCACCGCAGGCCTCGCCGTCATACGCCGCCGCCCACGTAAGGGCGGGGGTCGGGACAGGCCGAGATGCGAGCACTGCGTCCAATCCGTGAGCCGCAAGCACGCCGGCCGCAAGCTCGGCGAACTCGCGCGCCTGCGGCCGGGTGTCGAACCCTATATATACTGTTTTGCCGGGATTGATCTTTTGCCACAACTCGCCGACGGCATCGGCAATGCGGGCAACGTTGTCGGCGGTAAAGTCGTCGTCGACGCGGGCGCGCCAACCGTCAGTTCCAAAATGAATTATCGCGCACACGCGCAGACACCTCACAGTGTTTGGATCATGGTACGCATGGGGTATACCCGCAACGCTCGCCCAGCAACCTGCCAAAACCGGCATTCACCATTTGGGCAAACGCTACCGGCGATGTGCAAGTAATAAAAAACCGCCCCGTATGGAGCGGTTTTGACCTCTATATATCGAGCGCCTCGGCCATCGCCGCCGTGGTGATCGCCGTGGTTCCACAGCAACTGCCCACCATTGCGGCACCGGCATGCCTCCATTCGATGCAAGCGCGCGCGAAGGCTTCGGGGTTCTCGCGCCACACAGGACCATCCTGAGTTTGGACCGGATCGCCCACGTTGGGGCGTACCGTGACGGGCGTAGTCGCCGATGCAACCATCCTGGGCACCGCCACGTTCGCGGCCGCAAGTGAACAGCAGTTAACGCCAACCGAGTTTGCGCCATGCTTTTCGGCGTACAAAACGGCAGCCTCGATATTGAGGCCATCGCCTAGTAGGTCGCCTTTATCGTCAACGACAAAACTCACCAAAACAGGCATGCCGTCGGCGGCATCCTGGGCGCCGGCAAGCATGGGCTGCAAATTACGGATAGACGTCACCGTTTCGATCAGCAGACCGTCAACACTAGCATTGAGCAGGTCGTATGCCTGCTCTCGCGAAATGCCTCGGATTTCTCGATATTCGGCAGAGTCTTCGGCAAACCACTCAATGCCGATCGGCCCCATCGAGCCCAGCAGCAGCTGAGGGTGCGCCTGGCGCGCATCGTCGACGGCACCGCGATTGACCTCAGCCACGGACGGCGTAATCTGATCTTGCTTGAGGGCATAGCTTGATGCCTGAAAGGTATTGGTAATGAGCACCTGCGCACCGGCGGCGACATACAGGCGATGGATACGAGAAACCGTCTGCGGCTCGGCAAGGTTCCAAAACGCTGGTGGGATGTCGGTAGCGTCGTATTCACTCATCAGCACGCTGCCCATGGGGCCCTGCGTCAACAGGGTCTCGCTCGACATGCGGCGCATAAGTTCCTCGCCGCCGGGGCGGTTGTAATAACTCGTATCCATATATGTGTTCCGCTATTCCTCGACGCTGATTCCCTGTTTTTCGAGATAGGCGAGCCAGCGGCTCATCGTGTCCTCGGAAAGCGCATGTTCCATCATGCACGCCTCGGAATCGGCCCGCTCAAAATCGACGCCGAGCTCCTGGACCAAAAACGTGCGGACAAGGCGATGACGGTACCAGATAGCCGTGCCGACCTCGCGACCACGGTCGGTCAGGATGACCTTGCCGTAATGCGATTGCTCGACAAGTTCGGACGCCTTAAGCGCCGAAACTGCCTTATTGACCGATGCCTTGGAGACACCAAGACGCTGCGCGATGTCGACTGATCGCACGCCACTGGTCTCCCCTTCTTCGCTTTCGATGCGAACCATGCACTCCAAGTAGTCTTCGTTCGCCACCGTTAGATGCAGCTCGCGCGAGCTATTTGTCGTATCCATGACCTTCCGTCCCTTCTGCGTTCAAAGGCTGATTCTACCCCATCCAAGCGTCGCGGTATGCCGCGGCATACCGTGCTAGAGTTCTTGTTGCACACGACGACCAAGATTGGAGCGGTCTTTATGGAAAACAACACCACGAACCCCGACGTCCTTGAGCGCTTTTTGCGCTACGTCCAGATCAACACGCAGTCTGAGGATGCAAACTGCGACCAGGTGCCTTCGAGCACTGTTCAGTTTGACCTTGCTAACGTGCTGGCCGAGGAGCTGCGCAAGCTCGGCGCGGCCGATGCCCATGTGACCGAGCATGCCTACGTCTGCGCGCATATTCCTGCGAGCGCGGGCGCGGAGGGCAAGCCCGCCCTGGGCCTGATCGCACACCTCGACACCACCGAGGTTGCGCCGGGCGCCGGCGTGAAGCCGCACATCGTGCACTACGAGGGCGGCGACCTGATCTGCGGTACCGTTGACGGCAAGCCCGTGGCAATGAGCACCGCCAAGCTTCCCGCCCTGAACGACCTTGTGGGTGAGGATTTGGTCTGCAGCGACGGCACCACACTGCTGGGCGCCGACGACAAGGCCGGCGTCGCCGAGATCATGGCGCTTGTCGCGCGTATCGCTCAGGACCCCTCGCTGCCCCACCCCGCGCTCGGCATTTGTTTTTGCCCGGACGAGGAGATCGGTCACGGCGCCGAGCTGTTGGACATCGAGGCCTTTGGCTGCAAGTACGCCTACACGGTCGACGGCGGCCCCATCGGCGAGCTTGAGTGGGAGTGCTTCAATGCCGCCGAGGCAACCGTTCGCTTTGAAGGCCAGTCCATCCACCCCGGCGACGCCAAGGGCCGCATGGTCAACGCAGGCAATCTGTTCTGCGACTTCAACTCCCTGCTCCCCTATGTGCAGCGCCCGGAATATACCGAGGGTTACGAGGGTTTCTATCATCTTGAAGGCGTCTCGGCGACCGTCGATCACGCCACCGCGCGCTATATCGTCCGCGACCATGACGCCGCCAAGTTCCAGCAGAAACTCGACCTTGTTGATGCCGCCGCCTCGATGCTCAACCAGCGTCTGGGTGAGGAGCGCGTGACGGTCGAGATTAAGCAGCAGTATCGAAATATGGCCGAGATCGTTCGTGACTATCCCGAGCTTATTGATGTTGCCAAGGAAGCCTACCTTGCCTGCGGCGTTGAGCCCCAAGTGCTGCCGATTCGCGGCGGCACCGACGGCGCTCAGCTGTCGTTCCGCGGTCTGCCCTGCCCCAACCTTTCCACCGGCGGCTATTGCTACCACGGCGTCAACGAGTTTGTCCCGGTCAGCTCACTCGTGAAGATGACCGACGTGCTCCAGGAGCTCGTCGCCCGCTTCGCATAAGGAACTCGCATAATCTAGATAAGCAAAATCGCCCCGTCCTCAAAACCGAGAACGGGGCGATTTTTGGTGCAAGGGGAGTAATCAGCATCGCAGGTTGAGCCAACGCCAGCGAGCGCCGCCCAGTCCGCCGTTCTGTCGAACGGCGGAACTAATAAGAGGTCGACTCGTCGGAGTAGTCGGAACTGTAGTCCGAGGTACTCGAATCAGTCGAATCGCCCGACTCTTCCGAGTCTTCCGAACTGCCCGACGAAGTTGCGGTGCCGTTAGCGTAATCGTCGGACGTGTTGTTGTTCAGGTCACCGATCGTAGAGCTGGAACCATCGGACATACCCATGGTATTGGGACCCTTGGGGTCCTTGCCGGCGTCGACGCTCGCCATCATTTCCTTGAGCTCGTCCTCGTAGACAAAGACGTAGCTCACGCCGTCGATCATGGTGTCGTCACCGGCATACGAAGGCAGGTTTGCCGAATAGATGCCGTCAACATCCATACCGCGCATGGCGTTGACCGTAGAAACGATATCCTGAACGCTCATATCGGTCACGAGCATATCCGACAGCGAATTAACCAGGCCAAAGATCTTCGTGGCATCGAAGTTATTGAGAATCTGGTTGGCAAGGGCTCCAAGCACCTGACGCTGGTGGCGCATGCGCGTGTAATCGCCGTCGGCATAGATGTAGCGGCAGCGGGCATAGGTAAGGGCGGTGGCGCCGTCCATATGCTGCTGACCAGCGGTGATCTTAATGTCGAGGTGCTCAGGGTCATCAACGTCATCGGTCGCGTTGATGTCGATGCCGCCGACCGAGTCGATGAGCGCCTGCATACCGTCGAAGCTGACCTCGGCATAGTGGGAAATCTGAACACCGCACAGCTCGTTGACTGCCTCGACCATGGCCTCGGCGCCGCCAACGGTATGGCAGGCGTTGATCTTCATGGTCTCGCCCTTGTACACGACCTTGGTGTCGCGCGGAACCGAAATGAGCGTTGCCTGCTTTTGCGTGGGGTCGATGCGTGCCAGGATAATCGAGTCGGCACGATACGTATCCTCGCCCGGGCGACCATCGGTACCAAGGAGCAGCACGTAGAACGGGTCTTTTGCCTCGTCGGTATCGACCAGAATCTGGCGCAGGTTGTCGGTAATGACGTTGGAATCGCCGAGCTTGCCCATAATGGTGGCGAACCACAGGCCGGCGGCAGTCGTTGCGCTCAGCAGCACACCGAGCACAGCAATAAGCGCGACACGGCGAACCGTGTGGCCGCGACGGCGCTGACGGGCGCGCTCGGAATAGCGAGCGACGTTATCACGGCTATAGATCTTAGCCTGCGCGCCGGTCGAAGGTCTTCGGGATTCCGCAAGGGGCTTTTTCTTAAACATAGGCAACCTGCATTAGTAGATGACGGGATCGGGGACAGTGGCGTGCTCGACGTGAGCGCCAAGCGTCTGCAGCTTTTCGACAAACTGCTCATAGCCGCGCTTGATGTGATGGATGGCCGATACCTCGGTCGTGCCATCGGCAATCAGACCAGCGACAACAAGAGCTGCGCCGCCGCGCAAATCGGGCGAGGTAACCTGCGCACCCGAGAAACCCTTGACGCCGTGAATCATGGCGTGGTGGCTCTCGATGCGAATATCGGCACCCATTCGAACCAACTCGGATGCGAACATAAAACGATTCTCGAAGATGTTCTCGGTGATAACGGAGCTACCATCGGCAAGGGCGGAGAGTACCATAATCTGCGCCTGCATGTCCGTCGGGAAGCCGGGGAACGGAAGCGTCTGGATGTCGACCGGCTTGATACGCTCGGCACGGTTCACATGGACGCCATCCTCGACGCGCTCGCAGTCGATACCCATGAGCTCCATCTTCTTGAGCACCATGCCCAAGTGAATGGGGCAAAAGCCCGTGACATCGACACCGCGATCGTCGGCCATCAACGCACCGGCAACGATAAAGGTACCGGCCTCGATGCGGTCGCCCACCACGCGATGGGTAACAGGATGCAGCTCTTCCACGCCCTCGATGGTCACGACAGGCGTACCGGCGCCGACAATCTTGGCACCCATTTCGTTGAGCATGTTAGCGAGATCGACGATCTCGGGCTCGCGAGCCGCGTTGTCGATAACCGTGGTGCCCTGCGCGCGCACGGCAGCCATGATGAGGTTCTCGGTCGCACCGACACTGGCAAACTCGAGCGTGACGGTGGTACCGCGCAGGCCCTGAGGCGCGTTGGCGTTGATGTAACCGTGGGCGGTGTCGAACTCAACACCCAGGGCCTCGAGACCCAGAATATGCATGTCGATCTTACGAGCACCCAGGTTGCAGCCACCCGGCATGGCAATCTTGGCGCGATGGAAGCGGCCCAACAGAGGCCCCATGACAGCGGTGGAAGCACGCATCTTAGCGACGAGCTCATAGGGAGCCTCCCAGGAATCGACCTGAGAGGTATCAATCTCGAGCGTGTGCTCGTCGAGAACATCGATTGTTGCACCCATGCCCTTGAGTACCTTGCCCATCACGTGGACATCGGAAATATCTGGCACGTTCTGCAGCGTCGTCTTGCCCGGCGCCAGAAGCGTTGCCGCCATGAGTTTGAGCGCGGAGTTCTTGGCACCCGAGACGGGCACGGAGCCTCCGATGGCGTGGCCACCCTCAACGCGGATAATATCCAAGGTCTACCCTTTCAAAAAGCATGCCCGGGGTGGCTAGGCCATCCCGGGCATGATGTGTTCGCAAATGGTCGAACGCTAAATCGTTTGACTATTGGGCAAGCTTGAGCTTACACCATGCGATTTCATTATAGAGGTAGGCGCGGCGTGCATCATCCTCCGACAAATTACCCAGCTTCTCTTCAAAACCTTGAATATCAGCTTTAAGCTTGTCGGCATCGACGGTCGCCAAATCGCAAGCGCGCTCGGCGAGAACGGTCACGACATCGTCCGCAACCTGGACATAGCCGCCGGCCACGGCAAACGTGTGGTCGACAGTGCCCATGGCCTTATCGGAAACGCGAACGTAACCGCGGTCGATCGTGCAGATCTCGCTGGAGTGAGCAGGCAGAACGCCAAACTCACCATCCGTGGACGGAATCGACACAAACGCAGCGTCGCCCTCATAGGCGCAGCTCACGGGGCACACGATGCGGATACGCATAACCTACTTCTCCCCCATCTTGCGGGCGCGCTCGCGCACGTCCTCAATCGTGGAAGCATAGCGGAAAGCCTGCTCGGGCAGGTCATCGGCCTTGCCGTCGACAATCTCGGCAAAGGAGCGGACGGTATCCTCGACGCGGACGTAGACACCGGGGTTGCCGGTGAACTTCTCGGCGACGTGGAAGGACTGCGAGAGGAACTGCTGAATCTTACGAGCGCGGTTGACCGTAAGGCGCTGCTCCTCGGACAGCTCGTCCATACCCAAAATGGCGATGATGTCCTGAAGGTCGGAGTACTCCTGCAGGAGCTCCTGAACCTTAACGGCGACACGGTAGTGCTCCTCGCCGACGATCGAGGGATCGAGGGCGTCGGAGGAAGACGCGAGCGGGTCGATGGCGGGGAACAGGCCGAGCGACGAAATGCTACGCGAAAGAACCGTAGTGGCGTCGAGGTGCGTAAACGTCGTGGCAGGAGCCGGGTCGGTCAGGTCGTCTGCGGGGACGTAGACAGCCTGAACGGAGGTGATGGAGCCCGTCTTGGTCGAGGTGATGCGCTCCTGGAGGTCGCCCATCTCGGTAGCCAGCGTGGGCTGGTAGCCAACGGCGGACGGCATACGGCCCAGAAGGGCGGAAACCTCGGAACCGGCCTGGGAGAAGCGGAAGATGTTATCGATGAACAGCAGGACGTCCTGGCCACGATCGCGGAAGTACTCAGCGGTGGTGAGGCCGGCCAGACCGATGCGCAGACGCGCTCCAGGCGGCTCGTTCATCTGACCGTAGACCAAGCAAGTCTTGTCGATAACGCCGGACTCGCTCATCTCGAGATAAAGGTCGGTACCCTCACGGGTACGCTCGCCGACGCCGGTGAACACCGAGGTGCCGCCGTGCTCCTGAGCGAGGTTGTTGATGAGTTCCTGAATCAGAACGGTCTTGCCGACGCCGGCGCCACCGAACAGGCCCGTCTTACCGCCACGAATGTAGGGCTCAAGAAGGTCGACGGCCTTGATACCGGTCTCGAAGATCTCGGTCTTGGTGGTGAGCTCGTCAAAGCGGGGCGCTGCGTGGTGGATGGGATAGAACTCCTCCACCTCGGGCATGGGCTTGCCGTCAACGGGCTTGCCCATAACGTTCCAAATACGACCGAGCGTCTTGGGGCCAACGGGCATCTTCATGGGCTCACCGGTATCGGTGGCGACAAGGCCGCGCTGCAGGCCGTCGGTCGAGGACATGGCGACCGTGCGGACGACGCCGCCCGGAAGCTGGCTCTCGACCTCGAGGATCGTGCTCAGGTGACCGATCGGGGTCTCGGCCTCGACCGTGAGCGCGTTGTAGATCGGGGGCACCGCGCCGTCAAACTTGACGTCGACGACAGGGCCGATGATACGAACGATGCGACCATCACCGGCAGTCGTCTTCTTGGTGGCTTCCTCGACCGCAAGCTTTACGGTGTTATTAGCCATTACTGTTCCTCCAATGCTGAGGCTCCGCCGACGATCTCGTTAATCTCGGTCGTGATCGAAGCCTGACGCACGCGACTATACGTGCGGGTAAGGGTCGAGATGATCGCGGTGGCGTTTTCCGTCGCGGAGTGCATGGCCTTACGGCGTGCACCCTGCTCGGCAGCCGCCGAATCGATCAGGGCCTGGTAGATGACCGTCAGGATATACGACGGTACAAGCTTGCCGAGAACATGCTCGGGAGAGGGCACGAACTCGAACGTGGACGAGATGCGCTTAGGGGCGTCGGTCTCGTTCTTACGCGGACCGTGGGCCATAGCGATCATCTCGGGATCGAGCGGCAGCAAGTGCTCGACGCGAAGCTCCTGATCCACGCGGTTCTTGGCGTGGTGGTAGACAAGCTCGACACGGTCAAGCTCACCGGCACGATACGCATCGCAGATATGAGAGGAGATCATGCGAGCCTGATTGAAATCGGGCTCGGAGGAATTGCCCTCAAAGTGCATAACGACGTTTGCGCGGTCGCGGAAATACGTGGCCGGCTTGCGTCCGCACGCAATGATCTCGCACTCGATGCCATCGTTCGCCCAGGAAGCGGCGAGCTTTTCGGCCGTGCGCTCCACCGTCGTATTGAAACCGCCGGCAAGGCCGCGGTCCGAAGCAATAACGACAATCAGGCCACGCTTAACGCTCTCATGCTTATGCAGCATGGGATCGTTGCCCGAGCAGGAGGCGTCGCCGGCGACCGTCAACATGACGTCGGTCAGCGCCTCCTTATAGGGCTCGGCCTGCTTGGAGCGATCGAGGGCACGACGGATCTTGGCCGTAGAGACCATCTCCATCGTGCGCGTGATCTGCTTGGTCGTGGTAACCGAGGAGATTCGCTTCTTAATGTCGCGAAGGTTGGCCATAGGGCTTAGTTCTCCTCTGATCCAGTCGTATCGGCATGGTGCTTGGCCATGAACTGCTGCTTAAAGTCGCCGATGACGCGCAGGAGCTCAGCCTTGGTGTCATCGTCGATCTTCTTGGCGCGAACCTTGTCGAGCAGCGAGCCAAAGCCATTGTCCATGTACTCGATGAGCTCGGCACGGAAAGGCAGCACGTCGGCGATCTCCAAATCATCCAGGAAGCCCTCGTTGCCGGCAAACAGCGTAACGATCTGCTCGCCAACCTCAAACGGTTTATAACGCGGCTGCTTAAGGAGCTCGGTCATGCGGGCACCGTGGGTAAGCTGCTTCTGCGTAGCCTCGTCAAGGTCGGAGCCGAACTGCGTAAAGCCGGCGAGCTCCTGATACGAAGCGAGGTCCAGGCGAAGGTTGCCGGCAACCTGCTTCATGGCCTTGGTCTGAGCATCACCACCGACGCGGGACACGGAGATGCCCACGTCGACTGCCGGGCGCTGGCCCTGGAAGAAGAGCTCAGACTGCAGGTAAATCTGACCGTCGGTAATGGAAATGACGTTGGTCGGAATGTAGGCCGAAACGTCGCCGTCCTGGGTCTCGATGATCGGCAGGGCCGTCATAGAGCCGTAACCGTTCTTCTTGGACATCTTGACGGCACGCTCGAGCAGACGAGAGTGCAGGTAGAAGATGTCGCCAGGATAGGCCTCGCGTCCGGGCGGACGATGCAGCGTCAGCGACATCTGACGGTATGCCACGGCCTGCTTGGACAGGTCATCGTAGATAACGAGCACGTGACCGCCGGGGTTGGTCTCGCTGGCGGGCTTGCCGTCCTCGCCGTTGTACATGAAGAACTCGCCGATAGCGGCACCGGCCATAGGCGCGATGTACTGCATAGGGGCAGAATCGGCAGCGGTGGCCGAAACGATAATGGTGTAGTCGAGCGCACCGTGCTGAGCGAGGGTCTCGCGGATGTTAGCAACCGTGGAGGCCTTCTGGCCGATGGCGACATAGATGCAGACCATGCCCTTGCCACGCTGGTTGAGGATAGCGTCGATGGCGATGGCGGTCTTACCGGTCTTACGGTCGCCGATGATAAGCTCACGCTGGCCGCGGCCGATAGGCACCATGGAGTCGATAGCCAACAGGCCGGTCTGAACCGGCTCGCACACCGGGGTACGGTCGATGACGCCGGGGGCCTTGAACTCGATGGGGCGACGATGCGTGGCGACGATGTCACCCAGGCCGTCGATAGGCTGGCCGAGCGGATTGACGACGCGGCCGAGCATGGCACGGCTCACGGGGATATCCATAATGCGGCCAGTGGTGCGGCACTCGTCGCCTTCCTTGATGGCGTCGACGGCACCAAACAGAACGGCGCCGACCTCGTCACGGTCAAGGTTCTGGGCGAGGCCGAAGACGGTCTCACCGGTATCGGAGCTCTTGAACTCCAGAAGCTCGCCTGCCATGGCGCTCTTGAGGCCGGAGACGCGCGCGATGCCGTCGCCTACCTCGTCGACCGTTGAAACCTCATGCGTATCGACCGTCGCGGAGAGGCTCGTGAGCTGCTCCTGCAGTTTCTTGGCGATATCCTGGGCATTGAGGGTTTCGGACATTAGGCTTCACCTCCGTACGTATTAGCAGAGTTTGCGAGGGTCTCCTGCGCGACGCGCAGCTGCGTCTTGACGGAGATGTCACGACGCTCGCCGCGGGCCTCGAGCACCAGGCCGCCCACGATAGACGGATCGACCTGCTCGATAAGGAACACCTTGCGGCCGAAGTCCTGCTCGCATTTCTTAGTGATGGTTTGACGCAGCTCGTCGTCGAGCGGGATCGCCGTGGTGACGGTCACGCCCACTACATCCTCGTCTTCCTCGGCAACATACTTAAAGGCAGCTGCCACCTCGGGAAGAAGGTCGAGCTGGTCGCGCTTGGACATGGTGTCGAGCACGGCGATGATCTCGGGACTGGCGGAAGCCAGGCGCTCGATCATCTCGAGGTCCTCGAACACATGGTTCTCGGCCTTGGCGGCTTCCATGAGGGAGCGCGCGTAGGTCTCGAGCACCTTGTCCTGATAGCGGCTAGTCGGCATTCAGGCTACCTGCTTCCTGGATGTAGCGCTCGATGAGCTTCTTCTGCTCGGTCTCGTCCTCGAGTGCCTCGCCCACGATCTTGGTGGCGACGGCGACGGACAGGTCGGCGATGGAGCTCGCGGCACCGGCGTAGATGGACTTGCGCTCGTCCTCGACGGTCGTGTGGGCCTTGGCGATAATCTCCTCGGCCTCCTTGTGAGCAGCCTCGATGATACGGGCGCGCTCGGACTCGGCGTCCTTACGGGCCTCGAGAACGATGTCGGCAGCCTGACGACGGGCGTCGGTGACGATCGAGTCGGACTCAGCGCGCTTGGCGATAGCCTCCTGCTTGGTCTTCTCGGCCTCGTCGAGGCTCTCCTCGATCTTCTTGCCGCGCTCCTCCATGGTCTTCATGATGCCCGGCAGGGCGACCTTGGCCAGCACGATCCAGATGATCAGGAAGGCGATAAGCGCCGGGATGAACTCCGCCATCTTAGGGATGAGGATGTCCGCACCGGCAGCGCCGTCCTCGGCGAACGCGGAAACCGGCATGAGCAGCGCGGCCGCGGACGCGGAGAGTGCGATCGCGCTCTTCTGGGATGAAAGATTCATACTTGACGCTCCGTGCTATTTAACGATCAGCGCGACAACGAAGCCGATCAGAGCCAGAGCCTCGCCGAAGGCGGAGCCCATGATGAAGACGGTGAACACGCGGCCCTGGACCTCAGGCTGACGGGCCATAGCACCCGTAGCACCCAGAGCAGACAGGCCGATAGCAAGACCAGCGCCGATAACACCGAGACCGTAACCGATAACTCCCACGATTCCTCCTTTGTCGTGCGTGTCTTATTTCACGCAGGATAACCTTTTTTATAACTGCCGGGCTCCATGGGTACGGGCACCGGCGGTTAAACGAATTGCCTTACCTTTAAGACGCGAACGGGAGACTACTCCTCCTCCGCGACCTCCTCTGCCTCGGAGACATACACGGCGGTAAGGACCGTGAAGACGTAAGCCTGGATGGCGCCGACCACAAGCTCGATCGCGTAGATCAGGATGAGGATGGCAAGCCAGGCAAGCGAAGGCAGGGCGCCGACGGCGTGAGCCGCGGAAGCCTGCTGAAGCAGCGGCTGCATGAACATGCTCGCCATGATGGCGAACGAACCCATGACCACGTGTCCTGCGAACATATTGCAGAACAGACGGACGGCGAGCGTGATGAGGCGCAGGAAGGTCGAAAAGAGCTCGACGACCCACACGAGCACGTTCATCGGGAAGCTCACGCCCTCCGGGGCGAGGCTCTTAATGTAGCCGATCACGCCGTGAGCCTTGCATCCGTAGTAGATGAAGTACACGAAGGCGAAGATGGCGAGCGCGGCGGTGGAGCCGATTGCGCCGGTGCCGGGCTTCATTCCCGGAATCAGGCCGATCATGTTATTGATCAGGATGAACAGGAAAAGCGAGCACAGGAACGGGAAGTGCTTCTTCCAGTTCTCACCCACGACGCCCTTGCCGATATCGTTCTCGACGTACTCGATGATGTACTCGAAACCGTTGACGAAGAAGCCCTTGGGGACCAACGTCTGCTTCTTCTTGAACACGGCCAGGACGATCAGGAGCACGATCGTGGAGACGATCAGCCAAAACGAGTACTGCGTGATGCCGCAGCTCAGATCGCCCACGACGGGGGTGGAGCTGAACTCGCTGACCAGATGATTAATCTCATCAGGCAGCTTTTCAAAAATTTCCACGACTTACCTTTCGACCTCATGAGGATCTCGCAGCGCCTTGGCGACGCGAACCGTGCAGACGGCCATAAAGGCCACGAAGCCGATCGCCTCGCCCAAGAGGAACATACGAAACGCCTCTCCGAACAACGCGAACACGACCAGGGTAAAGACGAGCAGGGCGACTGCCGAGACCGCCAGACTCACCATACCCTTGAGCATGTCCGCATTCTGTTTATCGTCAAGAACCGGCTTGAGCGTAAAAACAAAGGGAAGAAAGGCGACCGCGCCCGCGATGGCGCCTGCAACGATAGCGAGCAGATCGGCTATCTGAAACACTGGCGTCCTCACTTTCCTTTTTAACGCTCCACAGAACAGTTCCCGCCAAACATTGGTGACTATTGTACGAGCCAATCGCTAAAGTACAACCGAAAAAGCATCGGTTAATACGCACCTGTTCGTTTTCTTAAGACCTTCTTTATGCCGCAGGTACGGTAATACGTTTTTCTAGAACCCTGCAGGGCAAAACGTCCGTTAACAGGAGTGCGCGCGGACGCCTTTTGCTCGCCCGCGCGCACCATTTCTTCGTATTTGCGGCTGTAGCCGATATCGCTCAGTGGTTAGAGCGTTCCGTAAATACGGTCACCAGCGTCACCCAGGCCGGGAACGATGTAGGCGTCCTCGTTGAGATGGTCATCGATGGCGCACGTATAAATATGTACGTCGGGGTCCTTCTCGGTCACCGACTTGAGGCCCTCGGGCGCGGCGACGATGCACAGCATGCGGATGTCCTTAACGCCGCGCTCGCGCAGGTAGCTAATAGCCATCTCGGCCGAGCCACCCGTGGCGAGCATGGGGTCGACAACCAGGCAGATGCGCTGGTCGATATCCTTGGGCATCTTGCAGTAATACTCATGCGGCTCGTGGGTGACCTCGTCGCGCTCCATGCCGATATGACCCACGCGAGCGGAGGGGACCAGGTCGAGAATGCCGTCGACCATGCCAAGACCGGCGCGCAGGATAGGTACGATAGCGAGCTTTTTGCCGGCAAGCTGCTTAAACGTAGCAGTGGTGATGGGGGTCTCGACTTCGACGTCTTCCATGGGCAGGTCGCGCATGGCCTCGTAGCCGTCAAAGAGCGCAAGCTCACGCACGAGCTGGCGGAACTGGTTGGTGCCGGTCGACTTATCGCGCAGGATCGACAGCTTGTGCTGGACGAGCGGATGGTCGACAAGCGTCACGCGAGACGCATCGTAGGTAACGGTCATGGGTTGATTGCCCCTTTCGTTGCGGCCGCAAAACGGCCTTGCTGACATGGTGCGCAGCGATGTTGCCGCCGCGTGCCATGCATAAGTTTAGCGGTTTGTTGTATCAAGCGGCCCGTCGCAGCCCTACCGCGCGGTGCCGAGCGAGCGCTTGACGGCATCACGCCAACCAGCGAGGTTGCTCTCACGGCGCTCGGCGGACATGTGAGGATGGAAGATCTTGACGATCTGGGCGTTTTGCTCCAGCTCCTCCAAGTCCTCCCAATAGCCGACGGCAAGGCCCGCCAGGTACGCGGCACCGATTGCTGTGGTCTCGACCGTCTCGCACTGCAGCACGGGGATATCCAGCAGGTCGGCCTGGAATTGCATGATGAACTCGTTGCGCGAGGCACCGCCGTCGACGGACAGACGCTCAATCGCAAGCCCCACGTCCTGCTCCATGGCGCGCAGCACGTCGTAGCTCTGATAGGCCATGGACTCGCAGGCGGCACGCACGATAGTCGCACGGCTCGAGGCGCCGGTCAGGCCGCACACGATACCGCGGGCATGCGGATCCCACCAGGGAGCACCCAAGCCCGCAAAGGCGGGAACGAAGTAGCAGCCCTCGTTGTCGCTAATCGAGGTGGCAAGCTGCGCCGACTCGGTCACGTTTGAGATGATGCCCATGTTGTCGCGCAGCCAGTTCATGGTGGAGCCGGCGGCAAAAATGGAGCCCTCGAGCGCATAGCTGATCTTGCCGTCCGCGGCGATACCAATCGTGGAAACCAGGCCGTTCTGGGATTCGACAATCTCGTCACCGGTATTCATGAGCATGAAGCAGCCCGTACCGTAGGTGTTCTTGGTCTGACCGGGATGGAAGCAGCAGTGGCCGAACAACGAAGCCTGCTGGTCGCCCGCCACGCCCATAATGGGCGGCATATTGGTCATAATATCGCTCGCGACGCGGCCGTAGTCACCCGAGCTCCAGCGAACCTCGGGCATCATGGAGCGCGGAATGTCGAAGAGCGCCAGCAGGTCGTCATCCCATTCGAGCGTATGGATGTTGAAGAGTGCGGTACGGCTAGCATTGGTGTAGTCGGTAGCAAAGACCTGGCCACCGGTGAGATTGTAGATGAGCCACGTGTCGATGGTGCCAAACATAAGGTCGCCCGCCGCCGCGCTCTCGCGCGCGCCGTCGACGTTATCGAGAATCCACT
The DNA here is from genome assembly GCA_900550205.1 of uncultured Collinsella sp. Lineage (GTDB taxonomy): Bacteria > Actinomycetota > Coriobacteriia > Coriobacteriales > Coriobacteriaceae > Collinsella. The sequence continues at coordinate 16,123 of URRJ01000029.1, forward strand.
GCACCTTGGAGGCCGAGAAATACGGGTCGAGTGTAAGTCCCGTGCGGGAGCGCACCAGCTCTTCTGCGCCCTGCTCAACCAAATTATCGATCTGAGACGCGGTACGACGGCACTGCCATACGATGGCGTTATAGATGGGCTGACCGCTCACGCGGTCCCAGACCACCGTGGTCTCGCGCTGATTGGAGATGCCGATGGCGGCGATGCGGTCGGAATGAATCCCGCTCTTAAACTGGACCTCCATCATGACCGCAATCTGGCTGGCAAGGACCGCCATGGGGTCTTGCTCCACCCAGCCGGGGCGCGGGAAGCTGGTTTTGACGCTGCGACGCGCCTGCGCGACGATGCATCCGTACTCGTCGACGATGGTCGCAAGTACCGAGGTGGTGCCGCAGTCGAGCGCCATGATGTAGGAACCGCCAAAGTTAAACGAGGCATCTTCCATGCCCAGGCTGCCCAGATTCAACGACATCGCTTACACCTTTCTATTGCATCGGGTCGGACAGGACCCGCTCGATCTCTGATGCGGGAAGTGCGCCTTGGCGCAGGATCTGGAGCCCGCCGTGCTGGAACGACACGATGGTCGAGGCGTCGCGACACGGGGTCTCACCGGCGTCGACGGCCACGTCGACTCCCTCCAGGATGCGACCCTCGACGGCGGCAAAGCTTGCCGGCGAGGGCGCCCCATGTGTATTGGCACTGGTACAGGCAAGCGGACTGCCGCAGGAGCGGATGAGCGCCTGCACCACAGGCGAGGCCGACGCGCGAAGTGCCACCGTGCCGTCTGCGGCGCGCATAAAGGTCGGCACGCAGGGAGCCGCCTTGACCACGATAGTCAGGGCGCCTGGCCAGCATCGTCGGG
>URRJ01000030.1 GCA_900550205.1 uncultured Collinsella sp.
TCGGACCCCTACCATCCGCTGGAGGAAAGGCTGCAGCTCACCCGGAACGCGCTGGCGCTGCTGGACGCCTACGGCGTGGGGGACGTGCCGCTCGGCGACCTCGACCTGACGCCGGGGCTCATCGAGAGGGCGCGCGCAGAGAGGGGCGATGCCCCGCTGGCCTAGCCTGGAAGAAAACGGAATAGACGGACCGACCGTCCGGCTGAGTCTGGGAAGAGGTGCCGGGCGGCGGGCGGAGCATGGCCACCGGACCTATCGAAACACATCTCCACCGTTCCTTCAACTGGGAAAACGGCGCCCCCGGACCCCAGGAGGGGCCGCGGGGGCGTTCGGCTAACTGCGGGAATGGCCTATTCGCTCAATGTGTTCGGCTGAGATCGGAAATCAACCCAGAAACAGCATCCAGCTTATTTTGGTCTATAAGTTCTTTTTCATAACTCATATTTGCGGAAATTCGCTTTTCTTTCTCGGCCTCAGTTGCAAGTTTATATTGATGGGCTGAAGGAGGAGAAGTTAAAACTGCTCCGAGTTGTTTTTTTGCGACATACAGAGAAGAAATGAAATCAAAGGGAATATGGAAGCTGAAAGCTTGTAAGGATTGTTGAGAAAGCCTCTTGTACCTATTCAAGTTATTAACTAACTCATTTTCTTTAATCAGATCAAAATAATGAAGCAAACGGTCGTCAAGACATGCACAGTATGAGGAGCAGTCAATAGTTTGAATTATCTCCATCACCCTAGGAATAATGCGTAGGCATTCGTTTAATAATATAAACTCCGAAACAGCCTCTACGCCTTCGGGAGCGGTTTCATCTCGGTAATAAATTGTTTTCCGGCAAAAAACAATTTCATCTATTTCTTCAATGTGGCAGTTATCAATAGATTTATCCGAGCTATAACTTAGCATAATAAATGAAAATAACTCATCCAAGAGACTGTATAGGTTTTCAATGTAACCAGCACAATGTAACATTGCATGTTTCTTATTCTTCTGATCGGGCAAATAATTAAAAACAAACCAAAATATGAGACTTGTAGCTATTGCAGTCGTAAAAACATCGACCAGCTCGAATAAAGGTGAACCACTCACATTAAATATGGGTTTCAGAGAATCAGGGAACCCTGGGAAGTAAGGAATTTGCGATTGTTTTATCATAAGAAAAAGAGAAATGCTCAAGGCTGAAATCTGCTTATAGCAAGAAAGCCTAAGATAAGTGGCTTTAACTTTATGTTGCATATATCGTTCTCCAATCCTTGAAAGATGCGGCCCATTAAATCGAAATAGATATTTTCTGATTTTGGAAGCAACTACTACAAATAAATGTTTACTCATTCCATGACTGAACAGAAGCAAGTTGTGGGGCGAAATCCCAAGCTCATCACCGAACGCTTATTTCCTGACGATACCATCAGCCGGTACCAACAGGGCGCCTGCGAACGCTTTTTTGGTACCGGCTATGCCGCCAGCCCCAAACTCCTGCGGTATTGCTTCGACCGTATTCCAACAGCCCAAACACAAAACGATATAATCAGGACCAGGGGAACACACAGCGTTCAACCTAGGAGGTCGACGTGTTAACGATACATTATGGGGACATGGATAACGTGATTTACAACACATCGGTCTATTTCGATAACGTGTACTCCCCCCAGTGGTTTGAAGATTCCTTTGCCCAACGTGTCATTAAATCTATCGACAAGGGCACCGTGGTGGGGCCCAACGCAATCGACACTAAGATCCTAGGCATCATCCCTCCCGAGAAACTATCCAGCGGCACCAAAACACTGCTGCTTATGTACTTTATGCCGCAAAATGTATATAACGCCTCAAACTGTGGTGACAATTGCGCCTACTGGATTCTAAGAATCGCTGCACAAAAGGACCTAACAATCAACCTCTACCATATATTGGATTTTGGAAACGGCAAATTCACGGCAACCATTGCGAACACAGGCGATGTCGTTCACACGATGTTTGACCTTGTCCCCATAGCTGGAAAATGCCTAAGGGAGAACTCCTGATGCGCGGATCATACAAGGTAGTTATTCAGAACAACCGTGTTCAGTTTAAACTGACCATCAATAGAAATCTGACCATCATCCAAGGTAACAGTGCTACAGGCAAGACAACTCTGCTTGATATGGTGGCAGCTCACGAAGAGCTTGGGGCACAAAGCGGCGTAACAGTAAGTTGCAAAGTGCCCTGTAAAACAATATCTGGAAAATATTGGCGCAGAGATCTCCAAGAGATTTCCAGCAGTATTGTTTTTATTGATGAGGGCAATACTTTTGTTCGATCAAGAGAATTTGCCCATGAAGCAAAGCGTAGCTCAAACTACTACGTAATCGTCGCCAGAGAGTCACTGCGCCAACTGCCCTATAGCGTTGATGAAATCTACGGTCTTAAGAACACCAACCGAACCACAACGAAGTATCCCGTTTACTCTCGCGTCTACACCTCTACATATCGAATTTACGGTGATACTGATTTTAGAGGCGAGAGGCCCGAGCTTGTCATCGTCGAGGACACAAATTCGGGCTACGAATTCTTCAGTTTGCTATGCAAAAAGAGCAGCATTAAATGCATCAGCGCGGGAGGCAAATCAAATATTTGCAACTGCATTATGGACGCACCGGAAAACGACATCCTCGTGATTGCCGACGGCGCCGCCTTTGGACCAGAAATTGCGGAAGCAGCTGCTCTATTGCGCCGAAAGAACATAAAGCTATTCCTACCGGAATCGTTTGAATGGCTCGTGTTGAAGTCGGGATTATTCAACAGCAAACACATTAAGGACATGCTACTTAACCCCGCTGAACATATCGAAAGCTCAAAGTTCTTTAGCTGGGAGAAGTTCTTTACCGCGGAACTCATCGAATGCTCCCGAGACACACGTTTTCGATATGACAAGAGCCGCTTGAACGAGGAGTACTTGAACCCCTCCACCCTTGCGGCTCTTAAGGATACTTTGCCGGACCTTGGAATTATTTCGCGCTAAAGCGAGAAATACTCACTATCGGCAGATAGGTTTGGTCCGAGCCATGGGTCGCCGTTGAGGAAGAACTCCGGCCAGCACTGCATGAACAGCGCCTGCTCGCGCTTCCAGCGGAGCAGCTTTTCCTCGTTGGCCTCTTCCCTGCCGCGCGAGGTGAACTCGTAGTGGTACAGCTCGGCATAGGGTGTAAAGATGGTACGGTAGCCCGCCTCCCACACGCGCAGGCAAAAATCTGCGTCGTTAAAACCGACGACGAATTCCTCGTTGTAGCCTCCGACCTGCTCAAATACGTCGCGTCGGACCATCTGGCAGGCACCTGTTACGGCGCTAAAGTTACCCGGACGTACGGCGCGGGCAAGATAGCCCTCGCGCTTTGCCGAGAAATCCTGGTTGGCATGAGCAAGTGCACCACGCACGCCAACCACAATGCCAGCGTGTTGCACCAGATGATCGGCAAAGTAGAGTTTGGCGCCCACCACACCCGCATCGGGACGTTGCAGATAGCCCATCATCTCTTCGATAAAGTCGGGGCTTATGACCTCGGTATCGTTGTTCAGCAGCAGTAGATAGTCGCCCTTGGCATGCTCTACGCCAAAGTTGATGATCTGGGAGTAATTGAACTCGCCCGGCCAGTACACAACGCGTGCGTTACCTTTGCCTTCAGATACTGCGGCCACGCGCTCCGGCAGGCTTTCGTAATACGCAAACGTCTCCGGATCTTCACTGTTGTTCTCCACCAAGACGATCTCATAGTTGGCATACGTGGCCTTCTGGGCGATCGACATCACACAGGCGTCGAGCGTCTCGACGTGGTCCTTGGTGGGAATCACAATGCTCACCAACGGCGCAGACTCCGGCAGCGCATAACGCATGCGATAGACAAACGGCGTCTCGGTCTCCTCGACCGGTCCGTGAACGCCAAGCGAGTCAAAGTGGCGCTGCAGCGCCAAACGACCAGCTTCAATGGCATACGGCTTGCTATCAGCAGAGCCATCGGCGGTGGAGCCGGGGCGCACACGCCAGTGATACAACACGTGGGCAATATGCTCAAACCGTGCGCCCGATGCAAGGCAGCGAAGCGTCAGGTCGTAATCCTGGGCGCCCGCGACGTCTTCCGGCGACATGCCAATGCGATCGATAAGCGCCTTCTCCACCATCAGAAAATGCGTCACGCAGTTATGGCTATAGAGCAGATCGACGTTGAGTTGCGTCTTAAAGACCGGCTGACCCCACTCCCCCGTTTTCTGGAACATGTCCTCGTCACAGAACAGGACCTGCGGACGCTCTCCCTCTGCCGCTTTGTTCAACGCGGCGACATAGTGGAACAACGCATCCGGCTCCAGAATGTCGTCATGGTCCAAGAACGCTATGTAGTCGCCCGTCGCTTGCTTGATACCTGCGTTGGTGTTGACCACAATGCCGCCGTTGCCGGGAAGCTCAATGCGACGGATGCGCTCGTCGTTGGCACCTGCCGCAAGGGTGGCCACCGCGTCCCATTCGGGCGAGGCGTCCATAAGCAGCAATTCCCAGTTGTCATAGCTCTGAAATAGCACGGAGTCCAGCAGCTCACGCAGGTAGACCCGATCGGTCCTATAGCACGGCACCACAATGCTCACGAGCGGCCTATAGGCAAATGCCGCCGAAGCGACACGCTGGCACGCCAAATCACCCGGCTTCGCGCGATGTTGATCAAACCAGCGTCGATAAGCCGCGTCATCCGCACGCGCATCCTTCATACGGTTCCAACTGTCGTCGACCATGCCGTTGTACAGGCGACCATCCATGGCACAAAATCCACTCTGGATTTGGCCCGTGGAATCAGCCACAATCGCGACAAAATCGCGTATATCCTGAGGCATCTCCACGCTCAGATACGTTTTATTAACGCGGCATCCGTTCTGCTGGAGAACATCGATCTGCGATTCAAACACATGCACGGTGGCATCAATGGCATTCAAGTGCGTATCGAAGATCTGGAGCTCAGGGGCGCACTGGGGATCTCCCGCCCACTTAACCTCATAGCGCCAGACGACGCCCTCATCTGCCGGTAAATAACGAACGGCATCGATCTCGTAGCGACCGCAGCACTCGCCGCGCTGTGCATCGCGAACGAGCGCACACATCGCAGGCTTTGCTTTGTAGTTAATCTTAGATTCCAGCTTGGCAATACGACTATCAAGGCGAATAGAGCCCAGCCTTTTGCCGTCGGACGCAAATGAGACGTCAATTGTAGAGCCGTCCATAAACGGAAGCACCAAGACAACGAGCTCGCGCTCATAATCGGCAACGGAGGGACAAAGCGCAAGCACGCGGCCATAATCGACCGGCAGTGCCAAAGACGGCACGCAAACGCCATTGGTCGTCGCGTGAGCAAAGGCCTGGGAACCCTCCTGCTCAATAAGCCCCGCGATATCCTGGCCGGCAAAACGAAGCAGCACAAACAGGCGACCCTGACTGCGGCAAAGCGCCAAACGCTTGATACTCATCTACACTTCTCGCTTTCCCAGAGCGTTCGCAGCCATGCGCTTGCACGCGCCCAAGCGCCCAAACCTCAAGACGTCGTAATCGAACATGAGTTTTTTGCACGAACGAGCAGCAGGCGCCTTACCGACAAGTGCCGCACGCACCAGAGCGGCAACAGAAGGAGCGCATTGTGCGAGCGCAGCATCACTGCCCACGGCAGAACCGTCAAGCGCCGCGGCGACGGCAGCAAACACCTTGCCGCAGTCCGAACCCAGCAACCTGAGCGCATCGTACAGCACCAAATCACACAGGAAGTATGCCAGGTCATCGGCATGCTGAGCATCGAGACCGTCGCGCTGCCAGTCAGCAAGCACCGCGGAGTAAATCTTCACGTGCTCAAGCAAACGTGTCTCGTCGTCATAGCGCATGGTGTCCATGAGCGAACCTTTGCGTGCCACGCGGTAGTCGTACAGCTTGTTCGAGATAAGCGCGGTCTTGCGGGAGCGACCGTACACGGCAAAATCGAAGACCTGGTCCTCGCCATACTTAACGGTTTCATCGAACACGATCCCGTTGCCCAGTAAAAAAGCGCGCTTACAAGCGGTGCGCCATGCAAAGGGGCGAGACGCTTCCTTAAACAGCAGGTCGGAGCTATAGCCCTCAAACGACACATCGCGCGGGCTCAGTACATAGTTAAGCCACGGATACCCCGCCTCCAACGGATACGGATTCGCGCCAAAGGTCAAAACGTCGCAATCCTCACGCTCAAAGGCATCAACGATTACGCGGCACGCATCAGGGGTAAACCGGTCGTCGGAATCCAAAAACGCAACGACAGGCGCCGTGGACGCAGCGATGCCCACATTGCGCGCGCTCGACAGACCACCGTTGGGCTTATCGACAAGCTTAAAGCGCGTATCCTTTTCGCAATAGGCAGCGGCGATGTCGCGCGAACCATCCGGCGAACCATCGTTGACCAGCACGCCTTCCCAATCGGGCATATCCTGTGCGAGTAAGGAGTCGAGGCACCAGGCCAGACACTCCTCCACCTTGTAGATGGGAACGACAACGGAAATCTTGGGGGTAGCCATAGTCACGCGCTCCTACTGTGCGGCCGGCACGTCATCGGGATGCGGGTTATCGCCGTAGGCACGCTGATACGTCAGCACACGCCAGACCAGCGGCAGGCCGCCGATCTTAAAGTAGTGTTTAAACGTATTGAGCTTGCCTGGCTTCTTAAAATCAAAGCGCGAATCGATATAGGCACGGGGCGATTTGACCATCAAACGCAGGTCGGTCTCGCCGCGTGGGTCGAAGAGTGACAGGTCAAAGCGACCGGCATCCCAATCGGCCTTGAGCTCGGGAGACGCCTTCTCCCAAAACTGCTCGCGCAACTCATCGACCAGACGCTCATCATTCCAGCGGTACGTATCGACCTTCATGCGCATTAAAATGCCCTGAAGCCGAGCCTTGAGCTCGGGACGTTCATCCAAAAAGCGCTGCATCTCGGAATATTCGTCGCACACGCAAAACACCTTATTGGGCGAATTAACAGAGCTCTTCTCGTTATCCTGGCGATAGCACAAAATGGGATCCGCAATAAACGCAGCACGCTCGGCGCTTGCCCAGACCTTAAAGTTAAAACCCGCATCCTGATACGAGGCACCCGGCGTGGGAAGGAACCGAATCTGGTTGTCGTTAAGGAACGTGCGTCGATAGATGGCAGACCAAATGGAAGGCTTGCGGTAGAAGATACCCGGACGATCGGCAGGGCGATACGCCGCACCCGTCATATGCTCGTCGATAATTCCAAACAGCTCGCGGCGCTCGCTGGGCGTGGACCAATACAAGTAAAAGTCACCCTTAACGACATCGGCATGCTCGGCGTCGGCCTTGGCAACCAGCTTTTGAAGCGAATCCTCGAACATAAAGTCATCAGACTCCAAAATGCCCACGTACTCGCCACGCGCCATCTCCAGGCCGCGGTTCATCGAGTCGCCGTAGCCGCTATTGGCCTTGTCGATCATCTTGACGCGCGCATCGCACTCCATGTACTCGCGGATGATATCCGGCGAGCTATCGGTAGAGCCATCGTTGATGCAAATGATCTCAATGTTCTTGAGTGTCTGCGCAATGGCTGAATCGAGGCACTCGCGCAGGTAGCGCTCAACATTGCAGATGGGAACAAGCAGCGAAACTTTAGGGGTATCAGAGTTCTGCAAGAGAACCTCCTGTTGAATAGCGTGGAACAGGGTTATTTTAGCAGCGAAGCAACGGACAACGGCAGCGCCTAGAATTAGATAAAGCGCTCCAGGCAGGCCTTGAGACCACGAGTCGAAAGATAGAACAACGTGGCGTCTGCCATCGAAACGCCCGAGGTCGCCGCAACGAGCTTATGGGCGACACGGCGAACGGCGCCCTTAGCAGGCATATCCGCCCACTCCGTTCCCAAAAACGTCGTGAAATCCATATTGACGCGACCGGCCACACGACGGAAACCATCGGCGTCCAGACGCGCCAAGTCAAACACGATAAGGTCCAAGAACCAAGTGATCAGCTCGCCGGGGCACAGATCAAAAAGGCTGTAAGCCGCCCAATCCTCCAAAACTTCCTCGAGCATCCTCATGTGGGTATCAAGCTTTTTGGCGCGGGCCACGGCGCTGTTGAACTCGTGCGTAGCCGAGTCGTTCTCCATCACGTAGTGGTAGAACTTGTCCGGCATGACAACGGTCTTGCGGGCAAGCGCATAGGCCGCAAATTGGAATACGACATCCTCGCCCAAGGCCAAGCCGGGGGCAAAGTAAATGCCTTCGCGATTGAGCAGCTCGCGCGAAAAAGCCACGCGGCAGGCATAGGGCTGTGCGTTTGCGTGGAACAGCAGCTGGGGATTACGGGCGCCAAAAGTGCCCGCCTTGGGACTCATGAGTTGCTGGACGCGTTTAGGTGCGGCGTCGGACGGCTCGCAAACGCCGCCAAAAACGGCGACCTCGGCATCTGAAGACTCCATGGCATGCAGCACGCACTCGACCGTCTGGGCGTCGATGTAATCGTCGGCGTCCACAAAGAAAACCACCTCGCCCTTGGCGGCATCGATTCCGGCATTTCGAGCGCACGAGACGCCCGCGTTTTCCTGGTCAATCACCAGCACACGGTCGTCGGTCTGCGCAATTTGACGCAAGACGCCCAGCGAATCGTCAGCCGAACCGTCGTTGACGCAGACAACCTGAATCGAGCGCTCAGACTGGGCCAGCAGCGAATCGAGGCATCGCTGAACCGAGTTTGCGGAGTTGTATACGGGAACGACAATGGTCGCTTTGGGGCTCGTGGCTTCTCCCATACCGACCTACCCCCTCAGCGATTCGATGAGGAAAGCGGCGAGTACGCCGGGGCCTCCAACCGATGCATAGTATTTGGCGCGCCCCAAGGCACCATCCGTCGCAAAAGTCGGATGCTCGTCAACCCAGCCCTCAGGATCTTTGAGGATGGCAGCGAGATTCGCACGCTTCCACGGCTTAAGATCGTCCAGCGAAAACTCCCCGGCGTCCAAGGCCGCTTGGAACTCCTTGGCCATCTGCACCAGGAACTCCTTATAAAATTTAGGCGCCAAGCGCACATAGTTCCACATATACGAATCGTACTTAATGAGCTGATTAAACTTGAGCATGCACGCGACGTCATCACTTGCGTGGTCGCGGGCATATTCCTCTCTGATCCAACGCTCAATCTCGGCATACTCGGCATTGACGCAAAAGACCTTGGCCGAAGAATTGACCGAGGAGCTCTCGTTGTCCTGACGATACGAAAGCACGGCATCGTGCAGGTAAACGGCCTTATCGGCGCACGCAATCACCTTAAAGGCAAACGACGTGTCCTGAAAGGATGCCCCTGGAGTCGGCAGGAACTTGATGTCGTTGCGCTTCAGAAAATCGCGGCGGTACACAGCCGACCAAATCGACGGCTTTTGCTTAAAGAACTGCGTCGTATCGCTCGGGTGTACCGGCTTGCCGCAGTCCTTGGGCCTAAACATCTCGTGTAGCGAACGGCGCTCCTCGGGCTTGGACCAGTAGAAATCAAAATTCGCCTTCGCAAAATCGGCGTTGCAGCGCTCGGCAGCTGACACGAGCTTTTCCAGCGCATCGGGCGCCATAAAGTCATCGGACTCCAGAATGCCCACGTACTTGCCGCGCGCCATCTCGAGCCCGTGGTTCATAGAGTCGCCGTAACCGCTGTTGGCCTTATCGATCATCTTCACACGCGCGTCGCGCTCCATGTACTCACGAATAATCGCCGGCGAGTTATCGGTAGAGCCGTCGTTGATACAGATGATCTCGATGTCCTCGAGCGTCTGCGCCACAGCGGAATCGAGGCACTCACGCAGGTAGCGCTCAACGTTATAGATGGGAATAAGCAGCGACAGGACAGGGCTGCCAGAGGAATTAGTAGACAAATGTGCTCCTTAGGAAATACCTGTCGCTAATGGTATCAAAGGGTCGTCCAGCCCGCGGGCGTTTATATAATCTATGGAGCCCGCAGAGGCAAACCGATACGAAAGGACTTCATGCAGCCCAAAGCCGCACGCAACATATCCATCGAAGCGCTGCGCTTAATCCCGGTCGCTGAAACGCTCGTACTCTCAAGCAGTAATCAGCGCATCAATGTCGCGAATAGCAGTCACCTAGCCCATGGCAGGTTCCTGCGTTTTATTCAAACCTTGCCAACATGGCACAGCGACCCTTTACAATAGGTGCCGTCCTACGGACGCGTTCGATAGCTTCCGCGCAGCGCTCGCCCGCCGCGCGTGAAAGGATATATTCCCCATGACTTCCACCCTTCCCGCCCCCATCGATAAGCTCGCCATCGTTGTCGTTACGTACAAGCGCCAGGAGCTCTTGGCCAACCTGTTCGACTCCATGACCGAACTCACGGCCGCGCCCTGGCGCATCGTGATTGTCGATAACGAGAATTCGCGCGAGACCGAGGCCATGTGCACCGCATTTAACGAGCGTTTGGCCAACCTGTGGGGTATCGACACCGATCAGCCCGATGCAAAGGGTGGCACCGACCGCGTTATCTACGCCCCGCAGCTCGAAAACGGCGGCGGCGCGGGCGGCTTCTCCGCCGGCACCAAGTGCGCCTACGACCTGGGCGCCCAGTGGTTCTGGGTCATGGACGACGACGTACTCGTCATCCCTGAAGGTATTGAGCGCCTGGCCAAGTGGACCGACCGCTACGACGTCATCCAGGGTTCCCGTCTAGACTTCGACGGCGGCGCCTTCTTTTGGCAATACCAGCTGATCCTATCGCTTGGTATCCCCAACCCCATCGCCAAGTGGGACTTGGGCCCCGAGGGCTATCGTCCTATGAACCAGTTGTGCTTTGAGGGAGGCCTGTTCTCGCGCCGCGTAGTCGACAAGATCGGCCTGCCCGACGCTCGCTTCTTCATCTACGGCGACGACGCCTGCTACGGCTATGTCGCCAGCCAGCACTTCCCCGCCGCCGTGGTCGCCGACGTGGTGCTCAAGCGCGCCCGCGCCGTCTCTAACTGGGACATCGCCGGCAAACGACAGCTCAACTCCACGAGCGACACCAACCGCTACTACATCATGCGCAACCGAGGCTTCCTCGCTCGCTATATGCAGATCTACGGTGACTACCGCCCCATGCTGTTCCGCCTGGGCAATGCCGCGACCTTCTGTAAGGAATTCATTCGCCTGGCCGCGGTCGACAAATGCTTTAAGACCGGCATTCCGGCGCTGCGCCGCGGCATGAAGGACGCCCGCAAGATCATCAAGGACCCCAACTGGAAGCCCATGCCGCCCATGAAGGATACCGAGTAACGGAAGCCGGAAACACCTCGGCGCTTAAAGCCGCTGGCACACCGTAGCCACACGCTGCCCGTCAAACCCGAACCCCCAGCGCATGCGACCCACGCCGGGTCGCGGCACGCGGATTTCGTCGATGCCGTCGCGCTCTATGTCGAGTAGCGACTGCACGGCCAGCAATTCCAACCCCACCTCATCCACATCGGGGTCATACATCATATTGATCGTTATCAGCGGGCGCTCGTCGAGCATGCCAATCGTGTCTGCTACGTCGAACACAGCGCCCGTAGGGAAAACCTGGATGTCCCAGCGATCCGCGCCGCACTTTCGCCTCGAGGCAGGATTGGCATAGCCCGGCAATCCAAAACAGAGCCCCTGCAAGAGCAGGTGATATGGCAACGGCGCATCTGGGTCGGTCGCACCGATTCCCGCATCTCCGAGGATGCGGTCTAGCGCCTGCCTCACCGCATCCTCATACCCACGGCACAACCCGTCGCGAAACGCATCGACGTCACGAACGTCTTCGGCAGCGCACTCAAACCACTCAATAATCACCAGACGCAAGACCTGGCGAAGCTCGTTATTAGGCAGCCGCAGAGCACGGAGACGACTGCCACGCTCAGGCTCCTCCTTCATATCCGTCGTCAGGAAACCGGACAGGTACAGCTCCGTCCACAGGTCGTCGTCAGACGAGGCCTCTGGCCCCACAGCGCCCAAACAAAGCGGGACCTCAACGCACCCATGGGCCTCGAGCAAATCGAACAAGACCGAAAGGCGGTCGAGGTTCCACCCGGCAACCACTCTACTCAGGCAATCGGCATACCCATACAGGTCGGCACGCACAGGCGCCGAGCAGTCTCGGTCCAAAAAGCCAATCACACGCGCCGGACTTGAGCAATAGGCCCTGCCAAACCGATACCCCTCGAGCCATTCACGCGCATCCTCCAGGTATTCCTTGCGCCCAGCATGGCTCAACAGAGCCTCGACCTCGGCATCCGAAAAGCCGAACCAACGGTCGCACCACGTCGAGAGCGGCGTCGACAGACAATACGAGCAGCTACGCAAAGAAAGCGCTGCTTCGGCAGGGCCGGGACGCTCCCCCATCAGACACGCCAGCCGCAACGAATCGCCCGCAGCGGCAATGGCGTCAAACAGCACGCAATCGAATAGCTCCGCCGAATCGGCGCCGGAAACGCCCCTCGCGCTCGCACGGCCCAACCACGCCGCGTCGTACCCATCAACGAGCAATACAACCTGCTCATCGCAGGCCATCTCCAGCAGCTCAATGAGCACGCCAAGCACCGAGGCAACCTCGTCCTCGCTCGCCACGCCACGCGCAACGCGTTCGATATGACGCAACTTGTCTCGAGCTAAATCCGGAGCTTCCAAGAGTGTCAACAAGCGAGCGCATTCGCCCGAAAGAGCATCATGCACGACGCCGGCAACAGCGGTGCCATGCCTCGCAGCACCAGAAAAGTCCAGCGATATCACCGGATAGCAAGCGTACTCATCCCGATAGCGCCCGCCATCCGCATCCCAAATCTGAGCATCGGCAAACAAACTCTGACCAGCGCGGCCGACGGCGGGACGCTCCAGAAAAGCCTTGAGCATCGACAAGTTCATGCTCTTGCCAAAACCCTCGGGTCGACAGCACACCACGACGGACGCGTCGCAGTCCAGCACATCGGCAATAAACATGGTCTTATCGATCAGCATGCAACGACCAATGGCATCGGCAAAATCATGCACACCGACCGGCAAAACCGCATCATCGACATGGTTGACAAGCCGTACACCAAAAGTATCGGCACTGTTGCAATACTCCTGTTCAGACACCGTAACTTCTCCCTAAAACGTAGCACGAGGCCCATTGTAGCGAGCAGTTCAAGCGCAACGCTGGATCCGCGCAAAGGCATCGGGCAACGGTAGGAACAAAGGCCTTGAGGGGGGATAACAAATCGTTGTGCAACAAAATGGGGCCCGATGCAACTGCACCGGCCCCCATTGCGAATCTTTAGTTGTCGGGCAACCGAAAGGGACTACTCCTCGGAGTCGTTCTGCCCAGCAGCCTTCTTTTGCTGATCGAGCTTATGCTTGCCACTCACAATAGACGTGGCACCCAGCGTGGCCAAGCTCGCACTGGCCAGGCTCGCCATCACGATAAGGTCGCCCGTCTTGGGCATGTTGCCGCCATTATTGCCAGCATTACCATTGCCGGAACCAGAATCGTTCTTGCCGCCGCCATTGTTATCTTTGTTGTCGCCGGCACCATCTTTGTTGATACCGGTATTTTCCTTGTTGCCTCCAGCGATATCGGCGCCGTTGTTATTGTTCTCGACACCGTCGAACTTGTTGTCCTTCTCCTCGGAGTTGTCCTTCTTCTCCTCAGAACCAGAACCCTTATCCGTTTCGGACTTTTCGGATTTGTCCTCGGATTTATTGTCCTTAGAGTCGTCCTTCGCGGTATCGGTTTTCGTCACGGAGTTCTGACCGTCATTGTCCTTGTTAGAAGACGAGTTGCCGCTTGGACCAGCCATCAAAGACCCCAGCGTGGAGCCAAACACTTCGGAAACAGAGGGCTTCTTGTTCGTCGGGGTGACGGGCGCATCCGTCCCCTTATTCGAATCATCCTTAGAGCCATCGGAACCAGAAGCGGTGACAGAACCAGACCCTGTGTTAGTGCCGGAGTCGCCACCGGCAGAGGAATCGCTCGAACCGTTGGAAGGTTTAGAAGAGCCATTGTCGGTCGAGCCGGAGTTGCTGTTACCGGTACCGGTAGCAGACCCGTTCGTCTCGCCCCCATTGCCCTCATTGTTATCAGTATCGGGCTTCTGCGTGGGCTGAGACTCCTCAGGAGTCTGGCTTGGATCAGGCGTCGAAGGGAACTCGGACACCTCAGGCTTCTTATCAGCCGCTTCGTTCTTCTCGTCCTCGGCAATATAGACCAGACAATCCTTGAGCTCATTGCGGTAGCGGTTCTTCCAGCCCTCATGGTACTGAGGCTGGCTTGCATACTTGGTCGCCACGTTATTGACCACGCTGTTGGAAAGCGCCGTCACAAACTCGCGGTCCGTCATGCTGTTAGAAAGATTCGCCCACCGGAAGAAGTCCTGGCAGCCACCCGTGCCGCACATATTGGTGATGCTCCACACCATGCCCTTGACGCAATCGGCACGACCGGAAATATCAATGCCCAGAGCGTTCTTAAGCCACGACTCGGTCACCGCATAGTAGGAGTTGTACGCATAGGCATCCTGCAGAGCCGAGAACTCAGCAGGGTCGGTGTTATAAGCGCCCTGGAAGGCATCCTGCGCAATACGGCCCAGCTCGGTAAGCTGACCGTTCGCATACATGGGGTTACTCGCGTTTGAAATCTCGCTGCCGCGATCGATCGCGTCCTTAAGCATGCTGTACTTAGCAGAGTCGTAGTTATAGACCTGCTTCATAAACGGAATAAGCGACCAACGGCGATCGAACTGATAGTAGCCCAGCGCGTTATAGCCGTCGCCATACGAAAAACCCTGGTTATAGTTGCCATGGCTCTCGTACTTGGTAAAGTACTTCATCTCGGGAGTCACGTTGACAAACGAAACGCCCTGGACCGACCTCAGCACGCCCGAGAAGGACTGCTGGGTGTAAAGGCCTTTATCGATATTGGTGGCATCCGAGGCAACACCCGGCGTGGGCTCCTCGGCAACAGCGGTCACAGGCGCGGCAACGGCGCCAAACGAAAGTGCCAGCGTCAGGCCCGCCACAATCGCGGAATGCTTGGGCTGCATAAAATCCTCCCTGCATTGGTGTAGTTAAAGTGCAGTTTGCAAAGATAAAATTAAGTATTGCAGCTCGCCCGTTGTTGCACAACAACAACTCGGCAAACGGCAACAACCCTCCGCGAAATCTTAAGGAATTAAACAAACTGGTCGTCGGGCGCCAACAGAAGCTCGCCGTAACGCTCCATCAGCCCGTCCCTCAACTGGCAGAAAGCAGGGATATAGACGTTCAAGATGCGCTGAATCAAATCTTGAGCGAGCTTGTTGTCATAGATATGGACGTTCGTGTTACGGTCTCTGAGCATATCTAGCCAGGCTGCCTCATCAATAAAGTCGTAGAATCGGTAGGACTCCTTCAAGATGGCACGAGGAGACCCCGACGCGGCGAGCGTGGCGCCCTCATACTCGAGCAGACGCTTAAGGAGCGTAATTGAGATTCCGAAAACCTGCTCATAGATATACGCACATCCGGAGACAACATAGTCGTTGTCGAAATCTTGGAATCGAGCTGTCTCTAGCAGTGCCAGACGCGAATCAAAGGCTTCGTACGACTTCACGAAAGCCAGCCCTACAGCTTAATGTCAAAGTTGATCTCGGGGACGGCGGCCAGATCTGCCAACGTCACGCCGTCGACGTACTTTTCGATCACGTCGTCCAGACCGCGCCAGAACTTGACGGTCGAGCAAAGATCGCTGCGGGTGCAGCTGTTGTCGATGCCATCGCACGCCACCGGAGCCGTGCTGCCCTCGACGGCACGCAGGATGTCGCCGGCGCGCACCTCGGCCGGGTCCTTGGCCATCATGTAGCCGCCGCCCTTGCCGCGCACGCTCTTAAGCAGGCCCGCCTTC
>URRJ01000031.1 GCA_900550205.1 uncultured Collinsella sp.
GATCTCGGACATCGAGCGCCCGGCGGCATCCATCGACCGTATATCATTCACTGTGTCCAGGGGCACGGTCATCTCCTCCATCCTTCCCGGGCGGGCTCGCCAAAGTAACCGCCCGGGGAAACCATACGGCGAGGGCCGCGCCCCCGGTCCCCGGAGCGCGGCCCTCTTGCTTAAACTGCTCAATTTTTCGTGCTCACGGTGCTTATTTCCCAGTGATCACTCGGACCACTTCTTAGTGAACATCAACACTCGAGGGCGACGAGACCTACGCGTGCCTGCTCACCGTGCCCGGCAACGGCCCGAGGACCGCGGCGCAGCTCGCGGTGTCGGTCGACATCGGGAGGTTCCCGGACCACGACCACCTGGCCTCGTACTGCGGCATAGCCCCGAGGGTGAGGAGCTCCGGCACGTCGGTGAGGTCGGTCAGGGCGTCCAGGCGCGGCGACGCGAGGCTCAAGTCCCTGCTGATCTTCTCGTGCAACAGCCTGGTGAGGTCCTCGGGGCGCTACGGCGAGTACTACCGGGCCTGCAGGGCGCGGGGCATGGGGCACGGGCGGGCGCTCAAGGCCGTCGCGAGGAAGCGGCTCAGGGCGATATACGCCGTGATGCGCGACCGGGTGCCCTACCGGGAGTAGCCCCGACGGTTGACAAAACTATAGGAACACCCAATGACTACCCACAGAATGAGGGTCTCATCGGGGACTAGGTAAATAGCAAAAGCCCCCGCGGCCGAAACGGGCCGCGGGGGCAGCAGGCTTGCAAGGGTTAACTCAAGTCCTCGCCATTTGATGCAATGACCTTTTGATACCAGCAGAAGCTGTCCTTTCGGTAGCGATCGAACGTGCCTTTGCCCGTATCATCGGCATCGACATAAACAAAGCCATAGCGCTTCTTCATCTGCCCCGTCGAGGCCGATACCAGATCGATACAGCCCCACGGCGTGTATCCCATCAGGTCAACACCGTCCTCGACAATTGCATCGCGTAGCGCAAGAATATGCCTGCGCAGGTAATCAATATGATACGCATCGTGGACTTTGCCGTCTTCCAGCGCATCGAGTCCGCCCACACCGTTCTCAGCGATAAAGAGCGGAAGATGGTAACGATCGTGGTAGCCGGCAAGCGTCACGCGCAAACCCAGCGCATCGATCTGCCATTTCCAGGCAGTCTCTTTATCCTTGAGGTACGGATTGCGCAGCGTCGGGAACACGTTGCCCTCCGCCTTCTCAGCGATCACCTGGTCATCGGCGCACACCAAGCGCGAGCAATAGTACGAGAACGAGATGAAGTCGACGGTATGCTCGGCCAGATACTCCGTATCGCCCGGCTCAAAGGGCACGTGAACACCCTCTTTCTCGAGCGCACGCAGCTTCCAAGTAGGATAGGCGCCCGCAGCCATCACGTCAGTGTAGAAGTAGCGGCCGCGGTCCTCCTCATACGCAAGCCATACGTCCTCGGGCGCACAACGGTACGGATAGGTCGCACCGGCAGCGATCATGCAACCCACCTTGTTTGCGGGATCGATCTTGTGCAGGATCTCGACAGCGTGAGCGCTCGCCATAAACATATGGTGCGAGAACGCCGCGGTCACGGCTGCACGGTCACGCTCATCCTCGAGCGTGACGCCCGCGTTGAGATAGGACAGCGCCACGCTGTTGATCTCGTTGAAGGTGAGCCAATAACGCACGAGGCCCTGGTACGCACGTCCGACGGTCTCGACGTAGTGCGCATACCGCTCGATCATCTCTCGGCTTTGCCATCCACCATAACGCTCGACCAGAGCCAACGGATAGTCGTAGTGCGACAGCGTCACGAGCGGCTCGATTCCGTGCTCGCGCAGCGCCTCGAATACCTGACGGTAAAACTCCAAGCCCTCATCGTTGGGCTCGGCCTCCATCCCTGTGGGAAAAATACGGCTCCAACAAATTGAAAGACGCAGGCACTTAAAGCCCATCTCGGCAAAGAGCTCGACGTCCTCGCGCCAATGATGGAAGAAGTCGTTGCCCCAACGGCATGGATACAGCCTGTCCGGATCATCCACGGGCTTTTGCCTGCCAAACATCACATCCCAGCGGTCGGGACCCTGTGGAATCAGGTCGGAGTGCGACATACCGCGGCCGCCCTCGTTCCAGCCCCCTTCGGCCTGGTTGGCAGCGAGCGCGCCGCCCCACAAAAAGCCCTCGGGCATACCGGCAGCAGACGTTCTGTCAAAGTAACCCATGCTACTCAGTATCCTTGGCAGAAGCTGCCGCGGCGTTCTCCTGCTCCTGTGCCAGGAGCTGGTTGTCGTACACCTTAAAGAACGGGTACCAGACCACAGCCATGACCACGATCAAAACGATCGTAAATACCCAGATGCGCGGATCGAGGCACTGGATAAAGCCCTGAACGAAGATGGGGAACGTGCCGCTCACCAAGATGTAGAAGTTAGAGACAAGACCCAGTGAGATTGCACCCCAATACAGCAGGGCCGAAATCATACCGCCCAGCACAAACGGAATCATGAGGATCGGGTTGAAGATGATGGGTGCGCCAAAGATCGCGGGCTCGGAGATACGGAAGAAGCTCGGCACGATCGATGCCTTGCCAAATGCCTTGAGCTGCTGCGACTTTGCCCTAAACGCGCAGAGCGCCACAAAAGAGAACGTATTGCCCGTGCCGCCGATGAGGTTGATGACCATCGACATGAGTACCGGGTGGAACTCAAGCGGCTGCCCAGCAGCGTAGAGTGAGGCGTTGGCAGCAAAGGCGGCAAGCGTGACCGGGGCGGTGATGGGCATCACGATCATGTTGCCGTGGATGCCAAAGCACCAAAACAGCAGCGTCATGAAGCAGATAAGCAGTGCGCCGGGCACAGAGTCAACTGCAACGGAAAGCGGGGCAGCGAGCAGCTTCTCGATAACCGAGGGGATGGACAGCGCGGGATCGATCATCTGGATCAGCAGGTTGCCGCCAAAGAAAATGAGGATGTTGACGAGCATAGGTACGATGGCGCCAAAGGTTTCGGACAAAAACGGCGGCACGCCATCGGGCATCTTGATGGTGATGCCCTTGGTCTGGCAGAAGCGCGTGACCTCGACGGAGACCAAGGCAACGATGATGGCGGTAAACAGGCCCTGCGCACCCAGATAGGTGCAGGGGACCGCCTGGAGCACGGACTCGTCAGCAAGCTGGTAGTAGGACGACGGCGCCGCGGCGATCAGGAACATCACCAGCGAGGTCATACCGGCGTTAAGCTTGGGCATCTTGTAGGTGCCCGCCAGGTTATAGGCGATTGCGAACGTCACGATCACCGACAGTATGCCCATCGTCATGTTGAAGGGAATGAGCAGCGTGAGCTTATTGGCCGTGGCAAAATCGAGCCAAGGGCCAAAGACGGACCAGAACCCGCCCTGCGCCACCAGGTCGGCCGTGACCGGCGGGTTGGCGAGGATCATAAAGACGGCAGATACCAAGATGAAGCTGATCGCGCTCATAAAGCCCTTTTGCATGGAGGCAAAGTGGCGCTCGGTGCCGCAGAAATTGGCGATAGGGGTCAGTTTTTCCTGAAGCAGGGTCATGAACTTCTCCATGGTTGCCTCCTAACCCAACAGCGACTGGGCGAGTGCCAGCACGTTGGCGGCGTTGCCCATGCCGTAGTCCTGTGCGGGGATGACCGCGGTCGGCTTACCGCTCCCCTGCTTGACGGTGTTGAGCTGGTAGGACACCTGCGGCCCCAAGAGCAGCACGTCATAATTGGCGCACGTCTCCTGATACTCGCCGATACCCACCGCATCGATATCGAGCTCGATGCCGTTTTGCTCCGCATATTTCTCGAGTTTCTTCATCAGAATGCTTGTAGACAGACCAGCTGCGCAAACAAGAAGGATCTTCATAAGGGATTCCCTTCGCATTGATTGGTTGGATAGTCACCGCACGCCGCTAGGCGTTCTTGGTTGCAGTGCGCTCATACAGGCAGATCAGCTCCTGCACGAGCTCCTGAGCAAGCATGGAGCACATGAGGTGGTCCTGAGCATGGACCAGCAACACATCCACCGACAGATGCTCGCCCGCTGCCTCAGTCGAAAGCAGCTGCGTTTGGATGTGGTGAGCCTTGATTCCCGCATCCTTTGACTGCTTCATGAGTTTGGCGGCGGCGTCAAAATCCCCCGCCTTTGCCTTTTCAAGGGCTTCGAAGGCAAGGCTGCGTGCCTCTCCCGCTGCAGCGACCAGCTGAAACGAAACCATCTCGGTTCCCTGATCGTCCATAACGGTCTCCTCTCCCGTGATGTTTGGTTTGTACTTGAATATTCGAAACGCCTATCTCCCGCCCGCAATCCTCGAGGTTTATTGCAGGTAGACTGACAGGGTCATCGACAAAAGAAGTCTTAAGCCGTATGCGCTTGCACAAGCGCCATCAGCTCATGCCAGGACCGGCGCTCGCGTAGGCGCTCGACCCCCTGGCGGTCCATAAAGATCTCAGCGAGCAGTGAGCTCAAGATCCGCGCCTCATCGCCGCCCGACCGGGCAAACGACACCATAAAGACGATATCGACCTCATGGCCGTATTCGTCCCAAAGAATGGGATGTTCGAGCAGGCCCACGGTAACAAAGGCCTCGGCGCTCAAGGGATGCATCCCATGGGGCATGGCTACCCCATTGCCAAACGAGGTGGCGCTCGCGCTCTCGCGCTCGGCGACCTCTTGGGCAAACTGGGCATCGACACGGCCGCTCTCGACGGCGCGCTCGGAGAGATATCGGAGAACGGCCTGCTTCGACGACGCCTCAACGCGGTTGAAGAACAGGGCACGGCTAAAGAAAGAGCTCACGGAGTCCGATTGCGCAGTGTCGTCGCTCAGCACCTTGCGGATAGCGTTGACATCGCTCGTCTCCAAGAAGAAATCGGCCTCGCGGACGGGCACGGGCAACTTGACGTTGAGCGGCACCGTTGTGAACACGTAGTCGATATGCGAAAAATCGAACGTTCCCACGCGGGCGACATCGCATGTCTCAATCGAATCGATATACATGCCAAACTGCTTGCGGTACTGGTGCTCGAGCATACGGGCGCTTCCCGCTCCCGAGGCGCACACGATCAGGATGCGTTTGCGACGCGGCTGGTCGGCTTGCTGCTCGAGGGCCAGGGCAAATGCCATGGCGATGTAGCCGAGCTCTTCATCAGAGGGCTGGCTGCCAAAATGACGCTCGAGTACCTGCGAGGTGCCAGCTGCCATCGAATAGGCCAACGGAAACCTCGTCTTGATATCGGGCAGCATGGGGTTATCCATATGCATGTGATATTCAAGGCGATAGCCCAGAGGGCCAATATGCCGAGCAAGGTTCATGCGAAGTTCAAGATCGCCGCTAAAGTCAAACCTAAACTCATCGTTGACCGCACGTACCATCTCGGAAGCAATCTCCCACATCTCGTCCGAGATAACGGCAGAGCCCTTCTCGGGCACGCCCGTGCCCCTGCCGAGCAAATGGATTGCGATAAAGGCAACCTCTTCTCGGGGCATGCTCACGCCCAGGGCATCCTTGATGTTTGCGGCAATCTGGAAAGCCGCGGCGTATTCGCGCGTTCCCTCCAGTTTTTGAACGTCCGATTCTGCAGCTGGGACATAGCAGCCCTGCTCGATGCGGCCAAGAGCAATGTAAAGATGCATGATGAGATTGCGGGATGCCAGCGAGCTCACCGTGACGGGCGAGGCCGTCAGGGCATCGTCCACACATGCGGCGATGGCCCGCAGGCGCTCGGCGAGCTTTGCATCGTCGGTGTCGGGCAACACGGGCCTCACCAGCGAGGCCAGGCACAGGCGCCGTTGCGACTCCCCGCCCGCAACGCGGATTCCGTAGCGTGGGCGCTTTTCGAGCGTTAAGTCAAATTGGGCGAGTTTCTGCTCTACCAGACGCATGTCATTGGACAGAGTTCGCGCCGAAACGTAGAGTAAATCCGCATACTCCTCAATCGTCACCCACTGGGACCGCATGAGGAGGTCGTTAAGAAGGAAGGACACACGGCCGTCGCGCGTATCAGGAATGCCCGGATGGGCCTGAGCCGCACCGTCTAGCAAGCGAGCAAGCTCATCTGCACGTGCAACATCGATACGATACTGCCCCTTGCTGCCAACGATGCGTGCAACCCCTGCAAGGTTGTCGTTTGCGCGATGGATATAGTTTCTCACGGCGCGCTCGCTTACCTCGAGACGCTTGGCAAGTACCGCGACAGCGACAGGCTGAGCGTCCTCGATCATATTTACAAGCTGCTTGACGCGAGCATCCATGTCCTCCTCCTTTCCCTGCGTCTAGTCTAACGCGGTAAAGAATGACACTCCACGTCGCGCTCGTTCCGCCAACTCGGAACAGGTTGCGGGGAGTCCAGCCGAACTTATAGGGAGCACGGAGAGAGGGCCCGAAAGCAATGCGTCGGTGTGGGATGCGCCTTCCCAGCCATTGGGCAGTCATTGGGGACAGACTTGAATGAGTAGTCGTTGGGGACGTTCTTGTTTGACTAGTCGTTTAAGAACGTCCCCAATGACTATTCGGATTGCTAATTTGTGCGGGTTGTGGTTTTGTGACCTGCTGAAATTAAAGATACTGTACATCTGTACGCTAACTCATCTTCGTAGTATATTGCTACCCGCAAAACTCAGCACCATTGTGCCGTGAGACACTAAAGCGCCTACGTACAATGGTTGTCGATAGTACGATTCGATTCAACGACAGGATGGATGGCCCAAGCGTGAGTCTCGGCAGCAAACTATCCGATGCAAAGGTCTCCTTTGCGATATTCAAGCGCGACATTAAGCGACTACTTGTGAACCCCGTCGCCTTGGTGGTTACCCTCGGCGTGTGCGTTATTCCCTCGCTGTATGCCTGGTACAACATCGTGGCAAACTGGGATCCGTACGGAAACACTCAGGGTATCAAGATTGCCATCGCCAACAACGATCAGGGCACCCAAAACGACCTGGTGGGTGAGCTCAACGCGGGTGATAAGGTCGTCGATCAGCTCAAGGAGAACGATCAGTTGGGCTGGACCTTCGTCGATTCGGCGGCCGACGCCAAGGAGGGCGTCGAGAGCGGTGAGTACTATGCGGCCATCGTAATCCCCAAGAACTTCTCGGATAACCTGGACTCGATGCTCGACGGCAATTACCATCAGCCGAAGCTCACCTATTACGTCAACGAGAAAAAGAGCGCCATTGCGCCCAAGGTCACCGATACCGGTGCCAACACCATCGAGGAGCAGATCAACTCGGAGTTTGTCTCTACGGTGGGCGAGACCGTCGCGGGCATTGCCAAAGATGCTGGCATCGACCTTAAAGACAAGGCAACCCAGACCCAGGATTCGCTGGCGGGCTCGGTGTCCGAGGCGTCTGATGCCCTGGGCGAAGTACGTGATTCCATCGGCGACATGAACACCGCCATCGACAAGACGAGCAGCTCGATTGCTTCGGCCGATGCTGCGTTGGCGGGCCTGCAGGGACAGGCGCCCTCGTTAACGCAGGCAATCGCTCAGGGTAATGATCTGCTGGGCGAAGCTCGCACCACGGCTGGCAAGTCCATCACCTCGCTCTCCAAGGCACTTTCGGAGGGCAGCATCGTGCTGAGTAAGACATCGGCTTCTGCGAACGCCGCGATTGGCAAACTCGCCGGTACGGTTACGTCCACGACCACTCGAATCGACAACTCGCTCGAATCCCTTCAGGCGACGATTGACCACAACAGCGCTGTCATCGAGCGCCTGCAGATTCTCGTTAACGATACGTCGACGGGATCGGAGAACGCCGATGCGCTCATCGCGTCGACCATCAATTCGCTTCGCGAGCAAAACCAGAAGCTGCAGAGCATTAAGGATGGCCTTTCTGCACAGTCGAGGGCCATGGCAAACGACGCTAAGGCAATCTCGAACGCGAGTAACGCACTCGACACGGCAATTAAGACCGGTACGGCTAACCTCGGTCAGGCTCAGACCGATCTGGGGCAGAACGCGCTGCCGAAGGCTTCGAGCGCGCTTGACTCCTTTGCCGCCGTTTCGGGCGATTTGACCGGCATTGTATCGGG
This sequence comes from uncultured Collinsella sp., assembly GCA_900550205.1. Taxonomy (GTDB): domain Bacteria; phylum Actinomycetota; class Coriobacteriia; order Coriobacteriales; family Coriobacteriaceae; genus Collinsella. The sequence goes on from URRJ01000031.1 coordinate 8,046, forward strand.
TATGACCCCCACGATAGCGAGCGCGCGCGGCACGCTGGCGCAGCTCGACGCCACGCTCAAGCAGGCAAAGACCACGCTGTCCCAAACCGATGCCTCCCTTGCCAAGGTTCAGGACAAGCTCGCGACCGCCGCTAATGACATTGCGGCGATGCAGACCTCTGAGTCTATGGGCGAGTTAGCCGACCTCATGGACGTCGACGTCAATGACGTGGCAGATTTCATGGCATCTCCGGTTGAGCTGACGTCCAAGTCAATCTATCCGGTCAAGAGCTTTGGCTCGGGCATCGCGCCCTTCTACACCAATCTGGCGCTGTGGGTAGGCGGCTATGTGCTCATCGCTATCTACAAGCTCGAGGTCGACCGCGAGGGCATCGGTAGCTTTACGGCGCGTCAGGGCTACTTTGGCCGCTGGCTGCTGATGGTGATCCTGGGTGCGTTCCAGGCCATCATCGTTACGGTGGGCGATTTGGTGATTGGCGTGCAGTGCGTCAACCCGCTGCTGTTCGTGCTGGGCGGCATCGCTATCTCGTTCACCTACGTCAACATCATCTATGCGCTGTCCACCACGTTTAAGCATATCGGCAAGGCTATCGGTGTCATTCTCGTTATCGTGCAGATTCCGGGTTCGTCGGGCATGTATCCCATCGAGATGATGCCCGGCTTCTTCCAATGGCTGCATCCGCTGCTGCCCTTCACCTATGGCATCAACCTGCTGCGCGAGACCGTCGGTGGCATGTATTCGTTCAACTACCTGTTCAACCTGTGCATCTTGGGCGTGTTCCTGATCGTGGCGCTCTTTATCGGTCTGCAGCTGCGCCCGTTGCTGCTCAACCTCAATCTGCTCTTTGATAAGCAGCTTTCCACGACGGGGCTCATGATCTGCGAGTCCAACGACCTGCCGCGCCAGCGCTATTCGCTGCGCACGGCCATGCGCGTCATGCTCGATTCCGATTCGTACCGTCGCGAGTTGCTCGATCATGCCGTGGCGTTTGAGCATCGCTACCCGTACTACATCAAGGGCGGTTTTGCCGCCGTGGTAGGCGTGCAGGTTCTGCTCTTTGTGCTTTCGACGGTGCTCGATATCGACAATAACGGCAAGATCATCCTGCTCGTTATCTGGATCATTTCGGTTATCGCCATCTGTGGCTGGCTCATCAACATCGAGTACATCCGCGCGAGCCTCAATACCCAGATGCGCATCTCGGCGCTTTCGGATGAGGACCTGCGTCGCGAGATGCGCGAGCACACGGCCGCCATTCCTGCTGCCCGTCGCATGTTTGGTCTCAACGCCAGCGAGCGGGGCACCAAGGACAGCGAACAGCCCACGAGCCGTCTGCCGCATACCGGTGCGCATCGTAAAGCTCATGATGCCGACGGCGTTGACAACGTAAACGGAAACGACGGGGACACCACCCCGCTTGGCAAGCACTCCAAAGGAGGTGAGGCATAAATGAAAAACATCCTGCACCTGTTTAAGCGCGATGTCCAAAACGTGTCTCGCTCCGTGATTGGCTTGATTGTCGTGATGGGTCTCATTATCGTGCCGTGCCTGTACGCGTGGTTTAACATCGCCGGAAGCTGGGATCCGTATGGCAACACCGGCAATCTCAAGATCGCCGTGGTCAACACCGACGAGGGCTACGAGAGCGATCTGATTCCCGTCGAGGTCAACGTGGGCGAAAACGTAACCTCCACCCTGCGCGGCAACGAGAACTTCGATTGGGTCGTCCTCAACGACCGCGATAAGGCGATTGAGGGCGTTAAGTCGGGCGCGTACTACGCTGCCGTCGTTATCCCTAAAACGTTTAGCGCCGACATGATGACGCTTTTCTCGACCGAGGTGAAGCACGCCGATATCGAGTTCTATGAGAACCAGAAGGCCAACGCCATCGCGCAGATCGTGACTGAAAAGGGTTCGAGCGCCGTCCAGAGTCAGGTCAACGAGACCTTTACCAAGACCATCACGACCATCGGCCTTAAGACCGTGTCCAGCCTGCTCGACTATATGAGCACCGACCAGGTGAGCAACTTTATCGCCAATCTGTCCTCGACGCTGGGCGATTCGGTCCAGGACCTGCAGGACGTTCAGGCCAGTGCAACGTCGCTTGCGGGCATTTTGAGTTCTACGTCCGATTCACTGACATCGGCGGGCGGCATGCTCAAACAGTCCGGATCGACCGAGGAGTCGGTGAAGCAGCTCATGCAGCATGCCGAGAGCGGTATTGCCGATTCCGAGCAAGCGCTCAAGTCTGCCAGCGATGCGATCGATGCCGCTATTGATGGGAGCGCAGGTTCGTTCGATAACGTTTCTACCGAGCTCGCAAAGGCATTCGACGCTGCAAACAAGCATGTCAATCTTACGGTGTCTCAGCTCAACGATGGTGCAGTGTCACTCAAGAACCGTGCCGACGAGATTGATGCCACGGCGAATGAGCTCCGTAGTCTTGCTGGCCAGGTGAGTAACGATAAGCTCAAGGCAGGGCTTGAGGACGCGGCTGCTGAGCTTGACAAAACCGCGACGGAGTACCGCAACAATGCCAATGAGCTGACGAACATCGCGACGTCGCTCACGAAGAGCATGGCCGAGGTCAACAGCTCGCGTGCCGAGGTCGACCAGGCCATCGCCGATGCCAAGGCGGGTATCTCGGGTGCCAAGTCCGACTACGATTCTACGTTCTCGGTTAAGGCCAAAGAGCTCAAGAAGACCATTTCGGGCGTTCTGGATTCCCTGAACGGTATCTCGGGTGACCTAGATAGCGCCGTGAGCGGTCTGACCGACGCCTCTGGTTCGCTCGCGAAGGGTCTCTCCAAGGCTGCAAGGCTCGTCAACAAGGCTTCCGATCAGCTGGGTGAGGCATCGGACAAGATTAGCGCGTTCAAGGACGAGCTCGACGGTGCCCTTATGTCGGACGATCTGGCCACGATCAAGACGATGATCGGCAACGACCCCGATGGCCTCGCCGTGTCGCTTTCCGGCCCTGTCGCACTCGACCGTAAGCCGGTCTATCCGATCCGCAACTACGGCTCGGCCATGGCGCCGTTCTACACGATTTTGTCGCTGTGGGTGGGCTCGATTGTTCTGGCGGCCATGATGAAGGTCTCGGTTGACGATGAGCTCATCAACGAACTCATTCCCGTGCGCTTGCACGAGATCTACCTGGGCCGTTATCTGTTCTTTGGCGGTCTGGCCTTGCTGCAGGCAACGCTCGTGTGCGCGGGCGACATTCTGTTCTTTGGCATCCAGTGCGACAACCCCCTGCAGTTTGTGCTTGCCGGCTGGGTCGCGAGCCTCGTGTTCTCCAATATCGTCTACACGCTCACGGTATCGTTTGGAGATATCGGCAAGGCCCTCGCCGTCGTGCTGCTGGTCATGCAGGTCGGCGGTTCGGGCGGTACGTTCCCCATCGAGATGACCGGTCCCGTGTTCCAGGCGATCTACCCGTTCCTGCCGTTTACTCACGGCATCAACGCCATGCACGCCGCCATGGCCGGTGCCTACCATATGGAGTACTGGATTGAGCTGGGTATCTTGGCGAGCTACCTGATTCCGTCGCTGGCCCTGGGCGTCGTCTTCCGCCGCCCGGTCATCAAAGCCAACGACTGGATCATCGAAAAGCTTGAAAGCACGAAACTTATTTAGTGCAACAGCGTGACATCGACGAAACATCGAGGTTTACTCTGCCGACGCTTTAGTGGGCTGGATTGCGTGGGCTGCTTGGTTGTTGCTACAGTAGCGGGGCGTGCCGGGGGTCCGGTGCGCCCCGTTTTTATTTGACCATGAGGCGGCACGCAGCCATACGCGTGCGGACACCACGCCCAGATTGAGTGTGAGGATGTTCCATGGCCCAATACGCTGCCAACGAAATCGAAAACATGCCCGATAGCCCTGTGGCCCGTGAGGATTTGGGCGCGGGCGGTATTCCCAGGGGCGCCGGCGCACGCTCCCCGCTGTTCTGGAAAGTTTTGCTACTTTCGGTGGCGGTCATCTGGGGCTACTCCTTTACCACTATGAAGGACGCACTCGGCACCATTCCGGTGTTCGAGCTGCTCTATGTACGCTTTCTGCCTGCAGCGTTGGTCATGTTTGCCGTCTTCCACAAGCGCATCACTGCACATTTCAACGCTCGCAATCTGATCGTTGGCCTGAGTATGGGCGTGCTCATGTGGGCGGCCTATGCGTTGCAGACGGTCGGTCTGGCATATACTACGGCGGGCAAGAATGCTTTTTTGACGGGCACGTATTGCATCCTCGTGCCGTTCGCGAGCTATTTTCTGAGCGGAGAAAAACTCACCCGCTATAACCTGGGCGCGGCACTGCTGTGCTTGGCGGGCATTGGCTTGGTGGCGCTCGATAGCGTCGAGTTCAACATCGGTGACGTCATTACGCTGGCAGGCGCGGTCTTCTTCGCCATCCAGATGGCGGTGACCGCCAAGTACGGTCGCAAAATGGACATCAACGTTATCACGTTTTGGATGTTTGTGGGCAACGGCGTGCTGAGCCTGGTTTCGTCGCTGTTATTCGAGACCCAGGCGCCTCTGTCCGTGTGGACGCCGAACTTTATCGGTGTGATGGCGTTTCTCTCGGTGGGCTGCACATGCGTGGCTCTGCTCATCCAAAACGTCGGCCTGGCGCATGTCCCGGCTTCGACGGGCTCACTGCTCCTTTCGATGGAGTCGCCTTCGGGCGTGTTGTTTTCGGTGCTGCTGATGGGGGAGGCGCTCACCTCGCGCCTGCTCGCCGGCTTCGTGCTTATCTTCCTGTCGATTATCTTGAGTGAGACTCACTTCGATTTTTTGCGCAAAAAGCCGCGCCCGCAATTGTAAACAACTTGTTGCGCCGCCCTCCCGGGGCGGCATTTTTTATGCGTCGCCCTTAAAGTTGTACCTTGCACTTTATGCTATCAAAGTGCTTGCTGCAAAAACGTTACTGGAGGGCATCTATGGCACCAGCTTTGTCCGATTTTCAACCGCAACCAGCGCCCAAGGCTACCGCAGCGGCGCAGGCCGCTATCGGTGACGGTCTTGTTGCAGAAGCTCAGACTTTTGCAGACGAGCTTGCTGTGTGGCGACACGATCTACACCAGATGCCCGAGCTGGGTAACAACCTTCCGCAGACGTCCGCCTTTATCCAGGCGCGTCTGGACGAGATGGATATTCCCTATGCCGTGCTTGTCGACGGCTCCTGTGTCGTTGGCCTTATCGGTGCCGGCGCGGCAGCTGCTGCTCGGGGTAACGGTACGTGCACGGACAAGCAGGCCGGTACGGTCATCATGCTCCGCGGCGACATGGATGCCCTTCCCGTTGCCGAGGAATCCGGCGAGCCCTTTGCATCCACCAATGGCTGCATGCATGCTTGCGGTCACGATATGCACGCGACGGCGCTGCTTGGTGCGGCTCGTATGCTCAAAGCGCGCGAGGCAGAGCTTGTTGATGCCAACGCTACGGTTAAGTTGCTGTTCCAGCCGGGCGAGGAAACCTTTGAGGGTGCCCGCGCCGCCATCGCCGACGGTCTGCTGCAGAACCCGCGTCCTCAGGTCGCCTTTGCCATGCATGTCAATAGCCAGTCGCCGCTCGGCCTGGTGCTCTACGGCAGCCCGGCGCTTTCGGGCGTGTACGGTTTTCGTATCACGCTTCAGGGCAAGGGCGGCCATGGCTCGAGCCCCGAGATCTGCATCGACCCCATCACGGCCGGCGTCCATGTGCACCTGGCGCTCCAGGAGCTTATCGCCCGCGAGGTGCCGGCGGCCAAGGAAGTCGCGCTTACCGTTGGCAAGTTTGCCGGCGGCTTGGCGGCCAACGTCATCCCCGACACTTGTGTGCTCGAGGGAACGCTGCGTGGCTTCGACGTCGAGCTCATGGAGCACCTCAAGACCCGCATCGCCGAGGTCGTCAAAGGTGTTGCCACGACCTATCGCACGCCGGCGACTATCGAGACGCTCTCGGATGTTCCCCCGCTCGTACTCGATGACGATATGACGCAGGCGTCGCTTGGCTACGTGGGCGCGGTGCTGCCCAAGGCCGCCTTCTTGCCGCTGTTCCACGCCATGGCGAGTGAGGACTTCGCGTTGATCTCTAGCGAGATCCCGAGTGCGTACTTTACCGTGGGCGCTGCCGTGACTGATACGGACGAGCATTTTGCTCAGCATCATCCCAAGGCACGTTTTAGCGATGCCGAGCTTCCCCTTGGCGCCGCGGCTTATGCCGCCGTCGCTTTGGGCTACATCGCCGACCACCGGTAGCACCCAATCTTGCTACTCGTTTGTTTAAAAAAGGAACAGTATGTCCCAGCAACGTAAGTTCTTTCCCGGCTGGCTCGTGGTGGCCTCCGGCTTTGTGATCATGGCCACGTGCTACACCATTTTCGTCAACTGCATGAGCCTGTTTCAGCCGCTCATCGTAAGCGACCTCGGGATTACGCTTGCGCAGTACAACATCTCCAATGCGATCTCCACCGTGGTGAGCGTTATCGGCTCACTTGTCATTGGCCATGTTGCCGATAAAGTAAGCGGCCGCGTTTTGGGTTCCCCTCACTGTAATCGCCACCTCTGCCGTTCTTGCCGGCATGAGCTTTGTCGGTGAGCTATGGCAGGTCTACGTGCTCTTTTCTGTTCGCTCCGTTCTGTCTGTGGCTGCCCTGGAAGCCGAATGGATGCTCGTACCATCATTCGGTTTCCAAGGCGGCCACGGGCCTACGAAATGATCCGTTTTCCTCCGTCCCCAGCAGATCATGTGACCCGAAGGGGACGGAGGAAAAGGGATCACAAATAGCGGCGGCGCATCTGGCCGAACGAGTCCCCATACCCTCGTTCGGTCAGACGCGCCGCCGCGTTGCTGCTTTGTGCCGTATAATGTCCACTACCTATGACGCGATACAAAAGAAAGGTGTTTGCCCATGCAGGCACAGAAGGCGGAGGGAACCCGCGACCTTATCGGCGCCGAGATGCGCGCCTGGCAAAAGATGCAGCAGATTGCGGCCAGCGTATTCGAGCCGTTTGGCTTTAAGCCCATCGAGACGCCCGCGATCGAGCAGGTGGACGTCTTTGTCCACGGCATCGGCCAGTCGACCGACGTCGTGCGCAAGGAGATGTTCCGCGTGTTTAGCGGCGCCAACCTGGAGCGCGTCTTTACCGAAGGCACCGATACCAAGCTCAAGCCTAAGCAGCGTCTGGCCCTTCGTCCCGAGGGCACGGCCGGTGTGGTGCGCGCCGTCGTGGAGAACAACCTGGTGCCCCAGGGCTCCACGCCGTTTAAGGCTTACTACGCCGAGGCCATGTTCCGCGGCGAGCGTCCCCAGAAGGGCCGCCTGCGCCAGTTCCATCAGGTGGGCATCGAGTGGCTCGGCGCTCCCGATCCGGCGGCAGACGCCGAGTGCATCATCATGCTCATGGAGTTCTACAAGCGTCTGGGCTTCGATCTTTCCAAGCTCCGTCTGCTCATTAACTCGATGGGCGATCCCCAGTGCCGTCCGGCCTATCGCGAGCAGGTTAAGCAGTTCATTCTCGACCACGCCGACGAGATGTGCGACGAGTGCCGCGAGCGCGCCGAGCTTAACCCGCTGCGCGCCTTCGACTGCAAGAACGACCACTGCCACGAGGTGATGGAGGGCGCCCCCAAGAT
>URRJ01000032.1 GCA_900550205.1 uncultured Collinsella sp.
CCCCGCCGGTACGTTCTATATTGGGTGGGCGTATCGCGCGGCCGATGGGGGAGCGCCGGTTGTCGAGTCTGCGCGCTGTCATTACGAGGGCGATCGGTCGTGCGTTCGTGCTCATGCGGTCGCGGAGGCTTTGGAGCGCATTGTTCGCGTGCTCAATTCTATGGAATAGACATGGTTTAAGGGGCCTTAGGGCCCCTTAATTGTGGAGATAGGGACCTTTGACGGAATTGGTGTTTGCGCTGGTATAAGGCCTAAATTTATTCGTGCACCTCTATTTGTGATTGGCGTGGTCAAGCGTTTGGTCGGTGATTGGTCGGCGTTTGGTCGGGTTTTGGAATGGTCGGGTACATATGATGAATCTGAACGGTTGACCACGAACAGCCGTTCGTTTATTATCGTTTCAGGTTGTTAAGAGGAGGGCTATTCATGGCCAAGAATTCAGGTCCCGTACGTACCGTTCATGCACGCACGACGGGTAAAGAGCGCGATGAGATGATCGCCACCACCAAGGCCGAGATTGAGAAGAAGTTCGGCCAGGGCTCTATTATGAGGTATGGCGACGGCGGTCCCGAGCTCGAGGTCGAGGCTATTCCGACGGGCTCTCTGGCGCTCGATGCCGCCTTGGGTATCGGCGGCGTGCCGCGCGGCCGTATCGTCGAGATTTATGGCCCCGAGTCCTCCGGTAAGACAACGCTTTCACTCGAGATCCTTGCAGAGGCGCAGGCCATGGGCGGCGTTGTTGCATTTATCGATGCCGAGCACGCGCTAGATCCCACCTATGCCGCGCGTATCGGTGTTGATATCGATGAGGTCCTCATTTCCCAGCCCGATACGGGCGAGCAGGCGCTCGAGATCGTCGATATGCTTGTGCGCTCCGGTGCCATCGACGCCATTGTTGTCGACTCTGTAGCCGCCTTGACTCCGCGTGCCGAGATCGAGGGCGAGATCGGTGACACGACGGTGGGTCTGCAGGCTCGCTTGATGAGCCAGGCGCTCCGCAAGCTCGCCGGCTCGCTTTCCAAGTCCAACACGACCTGCATCTTCATTAACCAGCTGCGCGAGAAAATCGGCGTCATGTTCGGCAACCCCGAGACCACGACGGGCGGCCGTGCGCTTAAGTTCTTCTCTTCCGTGCGTATCGACATCCGTCGCATCGATAGCATTAAGCTCAAGGACGAGGTCATTGGCAACCGCGTGCGCGCCAAGGTGGTCAAGAACAAGGTGGCTGCTCCGTTCCGCTCGGCCGAGTTCGACATCATGTACGGGACGGGCATCTCCAAGGAGGGCTCGATTCTGGATATGGCTGTCGAATACGACATCTGTAAAAAGACGGGCTCGTGGTTTGCGTACGGCGATGATAAGCTCGGCAACGGCCGCGAAGCAGCTAAGGCCTTCTTGCGCGAGCACCCCGATTGCGCCGACGAGATCGAGCATAAGGTTCGTCTTGCCTGCGGTCTTGAGTATGACGACGATGCACCCTCCGAGGTTGAGCTTACTGACCAGACGCTGGGGGAGCAGCCGGCAGATGATGGGTTTGACGAGCTCTATGCCATCGACGGCTCCGCAATGCTCGACGACGATGAGTAGCGGTTGCTGCCATGTCGTATACCGTGACCGAGGCTACGGTCGTCTTTCCCGATAAGAAGGCGCCCTCCTCGTTCTCGATCGGCTACGCTTCCAAAAAGCCCTGTGCGCATATCGATTGCGATCTTGAGGGCGGCTTTCAACGCAGTATCTGGATTCCCACACGCGTGGCGCGTCTGTACGTTAAAAACCGCCCCGAGTTGCCCTGTGACTGGGATGCCTTTCGTGAGTCCGTTGAGCTTATTGAGCGTAAATGCGCCCTCACCATGGTGACTGAGATGCTTTCGCGCCGCGATCATGCAACGGGCGAAGTGCGCGACAAGCTTGCTTGCTATGGTTTTCGTCAGCCGGCAATCGATTTCGCCGTTTCTCGCGCTACCGAGTACCGTTTTTTGGATGAGAATCGCTTCTGCGCCTATTTTATCGAGGAGCGTAAGCGCCGTGGATGGGGGCAGCGCAAGATCGAGACCGAGCTCAAGCGTCGCCATGTGACCCTCGAGGACATTCCAGGATATCCGGAACAGTATTTTGCTGCCGAAGACGACTTGGAGCGTGCTTCCGCGCTGCTTTCCAAGCGCCGCGTTCCCGAAACACGCGGCTTTGAGAAGCTCGTTCGTTTTTTAATGGGCAAGGGTTTTTCGTATCACATCGCCGCCGATGCCGCCAAAGCCCGTATCGATGCCGAAAACGAGGAATGCGCCGTTTAGGGGCCAACCATCGTCCGTTTTGACCGTTCACCGTTTACTTGCCCCCACGCCGGGTTGGTTTATTTGACAGTTGCTGCCGTTCAACGTACGATAAATATCGTCATTTGCTTTGTGATATGTGCTCATCTTTGATGAGTTTGTTTATATGTTTCTTTGTATCCGACCCGCATAAGCTGCGCCCATATTACTCAAATGTCGCGAGCCGTTCGTAAGGACGGTTCGCTTTGTTATGTAACGAATCCATAAAAAGGAGTGAGCATGCCTATCTTTGCAGCAGCGCTCGTTGGCATCCTTGTGGGTGCCGTCGTCGCCATTGCCTACATGCGCACCGCCAAGCAGGGTAGTCTTCACGAGGCCGATGAAAAGATTCAGTCGGCACATGCACAGGCTGAGTCCCTGATCGGCGATGCAAAGCGTCAGGCCGATACCCTCAAAAAAGAGGCTCTGCTTGAGGCCAAGGAAGAGATCATCAAGAATAAGCAGGCTGCCGAGGCCGAGGACAAGCAGCGTAAGAGCGAGATTCGTACGCTCGAGAATCGCGTGATGCAGCGCGAGGAGTCCCTCGATCGCCGTAACGATGCCCTCGATAAGCGCGAGCATCAGCTGTCCAGCCAGGCCGGCCAAGTCGAGAAGCGCTCCCGTGAGCTTGAGGAGCTTTGTGCCAAGCAGACCTCCGAGCTCGAGCGTATCGCCGACCTTACCCGCGAGGATGCCCATAAGGAGTTGCTCGACAAGGTGCGTGGCGAGGTCACGCATGAGGCAGCCACCATCATTCGCGAGTCCGAGCAGCAGGTTCGCGCGGAGTGCCACAAGACCGCCCAGGAGATTCTGTCCCTGGCGATTCAGCGCTGTGCCGCCGATCACACCGCCGAGGTCACCGTTACTTCCGTGCATATTCCTTCTGACGACCTGAAGGGCCGTATCATCGGCCGCGAGGGTCGCAACATCCGCACCTTCGAGCAGGTGTCCGGCGTCAACCTCGTGATCGACGACACGCCCGAGACGGTAGTGCTCTCGAGCTTCGATCCCGTCCGTCGCGAGACTGCCCGCGTCGCTCTCGAGAACCTCATCGCCGACGGCCGTATTCACCCCGCCCGTATCGAGGAGATGTATCACAAGGCTGCCGACCTGGTTCAGCAACGCGTGCGCGAGGCTGGCGAGCAGGCCGCTTTCGATACCGGTATCCACGACCTGCACCCCGAGATCGTCAAGACCCTGGGTGCACTGCGCTACCGCACCTCGTTTGGCCAGAACGTGCTCCAGCACTCCCTCGAGGTTTCCGACCTGTGCGGCGTGATGGCTTCTGAGCTTGGCCTGGACGTTGTGACCGCCAAGCGTGCCGGTCTGCTGCACGACCTCGGCAAGGCTATCGACCATGACGTCGAGGGCCCCCATGCCGTTATTGGCGCCGAGCTTGCCCGCCGCTATGGCGAGAAGCCCGTTATCGTTCACGCCATCGAGGCCCACCACGCTGACGTCGATCCCAACACGGTGCTCGATGTCCTTGTCCAGGCCGCCGATGCTGTCTCTGCCTCTCGCCCCGGTGCCCGTCGCGAGTCGGCCGAGAACTATATCAAGCGTCTTGAGAAGCTCGAGGAGATCGCCAACTCCCACGACGGTGTCGAGCGTACCTATGCCATGCAGGCTGGTCGCGAGGTTCACGTTATGGTGCAACCGGACAAGATTTCCGACGCCCAGTCCACGGTTTTGGCTCACGATATCGCCCATCAGATCGAGGAAGAGATGGAGTATCCCGGTCAGGTGCGCGTCGTCGTGATTCGCGAGAGCCGCGCCGTCGATATCGCTAAATAACATGAGCGACGCGAACGAGCTCATCTCATTTATCGCGTCGATGTCGGGGGAGGGCAACCTTCGCGTCGAGGAAAACCTTGGCGAGGGGTATGTCCGCCTCCGCGTTTCGGAGGCCGAGCGGCGTCAGGCAAAGCACGACATTCAGCATGTCGAGGATATCGTCATCGAAATGCTTCGCAATGCTCGTGATGCAGGCGCCGATAAGGTCTATCTCGCCACGACCAAGGAAGATGGCGTTCGCACGCTCGTTTTCCTGGATAACGGTTCGGGCGTGCCACAGGACATGCAAGAGCGCATTTTCGATGCTCGTGTTACCTCTAAGCTCGAGAGCATGAAGATGGATCGCTGGGGTGTTCACGGACGAGGCATGGCTCTGTTTTCGATCAAGCAGAACACCGACGAGGCTCGCGTCGTCACGTCAGGCGTTGACCTTGGCTCTGCCTTTAAGGTGACCGTCGCCACTGACCGCCTCAGCGAGCGTGCCGATCAGTCCAGCTGGCCCCAGGCCGTCAAGGACGAGGACGGTCATTACGTGTGCGCCCGCGGTCCCCACAACATTATTCGCGCCGCCTGTGAGTTTGCCCTCGAGGAGCTGCGCGCCTGTGATGTCTATCTGGGTTCTCCGTCCGAAATCGCCGCGACACTGCATGCGCAGGCGTCCTGTCGCCTCGATGCGTCCCGTCTTTTGTTTATTGATGACGAAGCCGAGCTTCCGGTGGTCGATCGACTGGGGCTTGCATCGGATGCCGAGGACTTTATCCGCATCTGTTCGAGTCTTGGTCTTGAGATGTCAGAGCGTACGGCCCATCGTATCTTGGCTGGGCAGATTAAGCCTGTTCGCGGCGTGACCGCGCGCCTCCTTCGTGAGCGTGACTCGTCCTCGCGTGCGTCCACTCCGGTCGATCTTGCCAAGGACCGCCGTGGATTGCGTATTGCCAAGGACGATATGGCACAGTTCTCACGAGCTGTTGAGCGTGACTTTAACGACCTTGCTGCTCGGTATTATCTCAACCTCTGCGGCGACCCTAAGATTCGTGTTTCACGTGATCGCATCACCGTGACGTTCGATCTTGCCAAAGAGGAATAGCATCTTTACCGAGTCCGCTCGGTACGATACAGTTATTGCAGTTAAAACGTACTTTTAAACGCAGGAGTTTCTTCATGGATTGCCTGAAGGTATCAAGCAAATCATCACCCGCGTCCGTAGCCGGCGCCATTGCCGGCATGGTCAAAGATGGCGTACCCGTTAATATCCAGTGTGTCGGTGCCGGTGCCGTCAATCAGGCCATTAAGGCCGTGGCCATTGCGCGCGGCTTTTTGATTCCCACGGGCTTCGATATCTCCTGCGCGCCGGTGTTCTCCGATATTCTCATCAATGGGGAATCTCGCACGGCGATCCGTCTTTCTATTTACGTTCATCAAATCAATCGAGCCGCCATGGATAACGTCGTTGTTGATGACGTTAAGCCCGTGGCATAGCGTTTGCTTATTTTGATCTGCCTTTATCGTTAGGACACATGCATATGGACCAGCGTTCCGCACGCGAAATTCTTGCCGGTAAAACCTACTTTATCCGCACGTTTGGCTGTCAGATGAATCAGCACGATTCCGAGCGCGTGAGCGGCTTGCTTGATTCATATGGCTGCCTTATGGCGCTCGATCCCGAGCATGCCGATATTGTCGTCTTTATGACGTGCTGCGTGCGCGAGGCCGCCGATACGCGCCTGTACGGTCAATGCAATTCCTGTAAAAGCCTGCCGCCTTCGCCCTCGGGCAAGCGCGTGGTTGCCGTAGGCGGTTGTATCGCCCAGCGCGACGGTGAGGGACTGCTTACCAACGTCGATAACGTCAACGTCATTTTCGGCACGCATTCCATCGCACACGTGGCTGAGCTCATTGCCGAGGCCTTCCTGGATGGCAAGCGTCATATCCGCACCAATGAGCATGAGGACACGGATGCCATGAGCATGCCGTGGCATCGTGAGACCCAGTATCACGCCTGGGTGCCCATCATGACGGGCTGCAACAATTTCTGCACCTATTGCATCGTGCCGTATGTGCGCGGCCGCGAAAAGAGCCGCCCCTTCGAGGAGATTGTTGACGAGGTGACTGGTCTGGTGCGCCAGGGCGTGCGCGAGATCACGCTGCTGGGCCAAAACGTTAACTCGTATGGCCGCGATCTGTTTGGGAAGCCGCGCTTTGCCGACCTGCTGCGCGCCGTTGGCGATACGGGCGTGGAGCGCATCTTCTTTACGTCCTCGCATCCCAAGGACCTGCTGCCCGAGACTATCGACGCCATGGCCGAGACACCTGCCGTCATGCCGCAGCTGCACCTGGCCGTTCAGTCGGGTTCGACGCGCATTCTCAAAGAGATGAATCGTCGCTACACGCGCGAGGACTATCTGGACCTGGTCGATCGCATCCGCAACCGCATGCCCGATATTGCGCTCTCGACCGATATTATCGTTGGCTTCCCCGGTGAGACCGAGGAAGACTTTGAGCAGACGCTCTCCCTTGCCGAGACCGTTCGTTATGCTCAGGCCTACACGTTTATCTACTCCAAGCGCGCTGGTACCCCGGCCGCCGAGATTGATGATCCCACACCGCACGAGGTCATCCTTGAGCGCTTTAACCGTCTGGTCAAGGTTATCGAGACGACAGCGCACGAGTACAATCAGGGTGAGCTCCATACCGTGGTGCCGGCGCTCATTGAGGGTACGAGTAAAAAGAACGATGCGGTGCTGCTGGGCAAGAGCCCCAAGAATCAGACCGTTCATGCGCCTATTCCCGAGGGATATAGCATCGACCAGCTTGTCGGTAAGATCGTTGATGTTGACGTCGACGTTGCCAAGACGTGGTATTTGTCAGGCTCCGTTGTGGGTGAGCCGCGCTAATGATTTCTCCCGGGGCAGGTCTTTCCGCCGTTGCGATCGTCGGTCCGACTGCGGTTGGTAAAAGTGACGTCGCTGACCGTTTGGCCGCTCGCCTTTCGTCTGAAGTGCTGTCGTGCGATGCGATGCAAATCTATCGCGGTATGGATATCGGCACCGCAAAGATGACGCCCGATGAGTGTACGGCGCCTCTGCGTCTCGTTGACATCGTAGAGCCGGGCGTAGCGTACTCTGCGGCGCTTTACCAGGCAGACGCTCGCGCGCATGTTGAGCGCCTGCTCGGGTCTGGACGTCTTCCGGTGTTTTGCGGGGGTACGGGCCTGTATCTCAAGGCCGCCCTCGATGAGATGGATTTTCCCTCGGGAGAACTTGAGGACGATCGCCGTGCGGGTTATCAGGAACTTGCCGAGCGCATTGGTGAGGAAGCGCTGCATAAGCTGCTTGCCGAGCGCGATCCTGAGTCTGCCGCGGTCATTCATCCTCATAATGTGCGCCGCGTGATTCGTGCGCTCGAAATGCATGATGACGGTGTTTCCTACGCACAGCAAAAGTCACAGTTTAGCGTTCCGCGTGAGTATTATCATGCCTTGTGGTTTGGCTTGAAACGCAATCGTGAGCTGCTTTATGAGCGCATTAACCTGCGCGTTGACCTCATGTTTGAGCAGGGTCTTGTTGATGAGGTCCGTGGCCTTATGGACCAGGGTCTTGAAGATGCGCTCACTTCGATGCAGGCAATTGGCTACAAAGAGATTATTGATGCTTTCAACGGCGTGGTGACTATGGATGAGGCTCGCGAGCTCATTAAGATGCGTTCGCGTCGCTATGCCAAGCGTCAACTTTCGTGGTTTAAACGCGACGACCGCATTTTATGGTTTGATATGGACGAATGTACGATCGATGAGGTCGTTGAGGATATCTTGCATCGCATCGAGGCTGCCTAATGGCCCGATTTCCCCTTGTTCCCACGGCACCCGAGCCCGAGCGTGCCATTCTTGTCGGCGTCGAGTGGCGCGACAATGCGTGGCCGCTCGATCGTTCGCTCGATGAGCTTGAGCGCCTGGCACACACTGCTGGTGCCCAGTGCGTAGCGCGTCTGTCGCAGCGGCTGGTAAAGCCGTATCCCAAATCGTTTATCGGCTCCGGCAAGGTTGAAGAGCTGTGCGGCTTAGTGCATCGCATGGATGCCGATGTCGTTATTTTTGACGACGATCTGACGCCTTCACAGCAGTCATATCTGGAGAAGGCCGTGGGCGAACCGGTTAAGATCATCGATCGTACGGCGCTCATTCTTGATATTTTCGGTCTGCATGCCCAGACGCGTGAGGGCCGTCTACAGGTGCAGCTGGCGCAGCTGCAGTATCTGCTGCCTCGCTTGCGTGGCATGTGGAGCCATCTTGCCAAGGAACAGACGCGTGGCGGAATCGGCTCGCGTTTTGGACAGGGTGAGAGCCAGCTCGAGGTCGACCGACGTCTGATCCGCAACAAGATTGCCGCGCTCCGTCGCGAACTTAAACAGGTCGAACAGAGGCGTGACGTACAGTCCAAGAGTCGTATTGAGTCACCGGCGTTTCGAGTTGCGTTGGCCGGTTATACCAATGCCGGTAAGTCGACGTTGCTCAATCGTCTGACCGGGTCTACGGTGCTTTCGCAGGACAAGCTGTTCGCCACGCTTGATCCAACGACGCGCTCGTATCGTCTTCCCGGCGGTCGCGGTATGACCATTACCGATACGGTCGGCTTTATTCAAAAGCTGCCGCACGGTTTGGTCGATGCTTTTAAATCGACGCTGTCTGAGGTACTTGGCGCCGATTTGATCCTCAAAGTCGTGGATGCGTCCGACGAGGATTATGAGCGTCAGCTCGCGGCGGTCGATCGCGTTCTTGACGAGATCGGCGCCGGAGAGCGTCTGACACTGACCGTGTTCAATAAAATCGATCTGCTCGATAGCGTGGACCGTCTGAGTTTTAGACGCCGTTATTCCGAGGCGGTCTTGTTCTCTGCCGAGACCGGTGAGGGGCTCGACGCCTTAGTCGATCGCATCGCTCGCGAGGCTGCGGCAACGGATGTCTTGCTTTCGGCCGACATTCCGTATCGAGAAGGGGCTCTTATCACGCTTGTACACGAGCAGGGAACCCTTTTGCACGAAGAATATCTCGAGGACGGCGTTCGCATCGTTGCGAAACTGCCCGCCCGTATTGCGCCTCGACTCGAACGCTATCGCACAGAGTAAACGAGCTCTAAAACGCCCAGAATGACGGGCTGGTGCAGCAAATAAAAGGGGAGTGCATGACGCCCCAGACCGGCCAGCGCCGGTAAGGGGTTGGCGTAGGCCCAGCTTGGGACGGGTTTATCGATTCCTTGCGTTATGTGTGCGGCGAAGTATCCTGCGAGATACATAAAGATAAACGGGATGATGGGGTAGTAATCACCCGAGACAAACCCAGAGCTCGGAAATCCCAGCCACGCCAGGCAGGGGATAGGGTAGACCGTTTTGGGGATGCTCCAGGTGAGGGCGAACAACACAAGACATAGGGGCATGCCCCATTTTGCCGATATCTTCTTAAGGACGGGATCGGTCAACGCCACGATGCCGGTACATGCGGCCACACAGTAGATGATGCCAAAATTAACCGAATCGTCGACTGAGACAAGTGTTGTTGCCAGCCAGACGACGAGTGCTGCCAAGGCGTATTTGGCGGCACGTTTGATATTGTTGTGCGAAAGGGTGCACATCCATCCTGCGATGAACAAAAAGATCCAGCTAATACTGGCGCGCCAGATATCCTGGAACATGCCCTGTGTAAACCAGGGCATGTTCCAGCCATAGAGGTAAGCCAAGTCATAGCAGGCGTGAAAACCTGCCATCGAAAGCATCGTAAACCCGCGGACGGTATCAAAGATGGTGATGCGTTGTTGCATTACGAGAACCGGCGCATTAATCCGACAACCTTACCCAGAATGACGGGGCTCGTCGCATAGATAGGCTCCATGGTGTCGTTCTCGGGCTGCAGGCGTACACGTCCCTGCTCCTTATAGAATGTCTTGACGGTTGCCGAACCGTCAATCATGGCCACGACAATCTCTCCGTTCATGGCACTCTTCTGCTCTCGCACAATGATGTAGTCGCCATTGTAGATGCCGACGTTAATCATCGAGCTCCCATGCACCTCAAGGATGAAAGATCCCTGATCGGTGGCGATTTCAGTCGGAATGGTAAAGGTGTCCTCGATATTCTGTTCTGCCAGAATGGGAATCCCGGCTGCGACGCGACCAACGAGCGGCAGCGAGACTGTTCCGCGGGGTGCGGTGGGTTCGTCGGATTTGGAAATCGATACGGAGGAACCGTCCTCATCGAAGAGCTCCAGGGCACGCGGCTTGGTTGCATCGCGTTTGAGCAGCCCGCGCGCTTCTAGGGCAGAGAGATGCGCGTGCACCGTGCTAGGGGAGGACAGTCCCACAGCCGAAGCCATTTCGCGTACGCTGGGCGGATAACCCTTTTCCTGCTGGTATTCCTTGATGAAGTCGTAAATCTGCTGCTGACGCTTGGTAATTTTGCGAGCCATCAGGGGATCCTCTCTTCCGACGTCAAACAAATGTTCGTTTTTGCTTGACAGGAACAACTGTTCGAAGATAATAATAACCGAACACTCGTTCCCGCGCTAGACTTTTTTGTCCGTGCGGCTTGTTAAAACTGTTCTCAGCAAACCACGCGAGAGGAGAACATGATGAACGCAACGAATTTGGTCCAGGGTAACCTTGCCCTTAAGCTCGAGACGCCTTCTGAGCCCACGTTTACCGTCGTTAAAGGCGGTCGCTCCCGTTTTAAGCCTGTTGCGGCAATGCCCGATCGCGCTCAACATTCGGTTGGTGCCGCGGCTCCTGTTACCCTGAAGGCTTCGACGATCGTTGCTTTCGCTGTCGCGTTCACGCTGTTCTTCGTACTCGCAACGACGGTGTTTACCGCCCGTCATGCCGCCTATGCGGATTCCGTGTCCAACGTCACGTACGAGACGGTGCGTGTGCATACGGGCGATTCCCTGTGGTCTCTTGCCGAAGAGCATCCGGTTGAGGGTCTTACCACGCAGGAGACTTCTGATATGATTCGCAGCGCCAATCACCTGGAGCGCGGGTCGCTCGATGCAGGTGCCGTTCTTAAGGTTCCCGTTCGCCCGTAATCATTATCGTGCCGTGCATGGTACCCTTGTAATCGTTTAAAGGAGGTACCATGCGCTGTCCCAAATGCGGAAAGGCACACACCCGCGTTGTCGATTCCCGTATGCAGGAATCAAACAATACGATTAAGCGGCGTCGTGAATGCTGCTCGTGCAACTACCGTTTTACAACCTTCGAGCGTTGCGAAGATCCGATTGAGGTCATAAAGTCCGATGGCTCCAAGCAGCGCTTCGATCGCAATAAGTTGCTGGTCGGCCTGATGCGTGCCACCATCAAACGTGACATCGACACCAAAAAGCTCAATGAGATAATTGACGATATCGAGGTCGAGCTTCGCTCGCGTACGCTGACGGCTGTGACTTCGCATGAGCTGGGCGATATGGTTCTGAAGCGCCTCGCTAGGATCGATAAGGTTGCCTACATCCGTTTCGCCTCGGTCTATCGTGACTTCAAGGACGTCGATGAGTTTCTGCAAGAGCTCGACAAGCTAAGGTGATTTCATGTCCAACATTACCGTCAACATCAAGCGTCTCGATCCCTCGGTCGAGCTTCCCAAGTATGCTCATCCCACGGATGCCGGCCTGGACCTCCGTGCCAACGAAGATTGCATCCTTAAGCCCTTCGAACGCCGTCTGGTCTCCACGGGCATAGCCATCGCGCTGCCCGATGGCTATGCCGGCTTTGTCCAGCCCCGTAGCGGTCTGGCCATTAAGCAGGGACTGTCTATAGTCAACACGCCGGGCCTGATCGATGCTCACTACCGTGGAGAGCTCAAAGTTATCCTCATCAACCTGGATCCGGCCAACGACATCCAGATCAACAAAGGAGACCGCATCGCTCAACTCGTCATTCAGAAAGTCCCCACGGTCAACCTCGTAGAAGTAGAGGAACTAGACCAAACCGATCGAGGGGCCGGCGGTTTCGGTTCAAGCGGCGTTGCCTAACTAGATACAACTGTCTAGATGAGGCGCCGTTTATCAGAGGCGTTTATAGAAATTAATCGCTCCGTAATAGGGTTGTGCGTGGGTGTCATGTTTACTCAAATTTGGGTACGAGCGCAATGAGCGTGTTCGTTTCGACGAGAGGAGCATTCATGACTTCCGATCATCCGATCGATGTTGCAATTATCGGCGGCGGTCCCGCGGGATATTCGGCAGCTATTTATGCTGCCCGCGCCAACCTTACAACCACGGTCTTTGAGCAGGGCATGTCCGGCGGACAGATTGCCACGACCAACGAGATCGAGAATTACCCCGGTATCCCATTGTTGAGCGGCGCCGAGCTCGGTGAACGTTTTCAGCAGCATGCGGAAGGACTTGGCGCCCAGGTGGAATGGAGCATGGTGACGGGCATCGACTACGATGCGGACGCCGTGAAGTTTACCATCCATCACGACAGGGGCGACACAGAAGCCAAGAGCGTCATTGCGTGCATGGGCGCCACGCCGCGTCCCGCCGGCTTTGTCGGGGAGGATACCTATCGCGGTCGTGGTGTTTCGTATTGCGCAACGTGTGACGGTATGTTCTTCCGTGGTAAGCAGGTGTTTGTTATCGGTGGCGGCAATGCGGCTTGCGAGGAGGCTCTGTTTCTATCCGATATTGCCAGTTCCGTCACCATCGTTCTGCGTCGCGATCAGTTCCGTGCGCCCGACGGCGTGGTGAAAAAGGTGCTCACGAAGGATAATATTTCAGTTAGGTACCAAACTAGTATTGTCGAGCTTTCGGGTGAGACAATGCCCACGACGATTACCTTTAAGGAAAACGCTACAGGTGAAACGTACGCCGAGACCTTTGACCCCGGTTCGTTTGGCATCTTTGTCTTTACCGGCACGCAGCCCCATACCGAGCTTGTCGACCATCTGGTCGATCTGGCGCCTGATGGCGGCATCCTCACCGACGATGCGATGGCCACCCGTACACCTGGTCTATTTGCTGCCGGTGATATCCGGTCCAAGCGTTTACGTCAAGTTGTGACCGCCGTTTCGGATGGAGCCATAGCGGCAACCAGCGCTTACGCTTTCCTTCGCGGGTAAGTACGATAATATATCTTATGTAAGGTTGTTCTATTTGGTTGATATGCGCCCCTGGATCGATGAGCAAATGCTTTTAGATCCAGGGGCGCTTTCATATTGATTTTGAATTTCTCTCCGTAAGAGCTATATGAATGGCCGTTCTTACGTGGTATGCAAAACCACATCATCTAGAATAGAAAATAGATACGAACGGAGGCCTCTTATGAACCACGCTAAACACGTTATCCCAATGTCGGATACATCGGTCAGCATTAAGCCTGAGGATATTCAACCAACGGTGCTGCCCGATGCATTTATCCAATCCGACATGGTGCGCAAGCTCAATACGTTGAGCCTTCCACGTTACGACCAACTGCCCAATGTGACACTCTACCGCGATCAGGTCATTGAGTATGTTGCACTATGGATGGAGCCGCTTTCCATTTGCGTGGAGCAGCCTGTTATTACGCCTTCGATGGTCAATAACTATGTGAAGGTCGGCCTCGTTCCTGCTCCCGTTAAAAAGCAGTATGGCCGTGAGCAGATCGCGCGCTTGATTGCTATCTGCATCTTTAAGCAGGTGCTTCCCATCGCGGCAGTCCAGGCGCTCTTTACTATTCAGCGTTTGAGCTACGATGCGCCGACCGCTTTCGATTATGTGGTCGACCAGCTCGAGGCATCGATTCGAGCGGCATTTTCCGTCGAGCAGACGCCGGTTCCCGATACGGCGCATCAGGTTACGCGTGAGTCATTGCTTGTGCGCAGTGCGGTTTCGTCTTTTGTTTCGAAGGCGTATCTGATGAGCTATCTTAAGTTCAATGGGTTTAATAGCTAACCGAGGTATAAGACGGGCGGGATAAAGAGCCGCTGGCCCCTTATCCCGCCCGTGCGTTTATCTAGTTGGACATTATCGGCCCGAAGCCACGCCCATGCCGTAGCCGATGATGAGGCCGTACATCTCGGCGTAATAGGAATCCAAGCCGTTACAGGGCATAATGATGGTCTTGGAGCCGGGCCAGTGCTCGACAATGCGGTCGGCAAGCGCCTGGGCTCCAACTTCGTTCTCAACGTGATCGATGATGACCTCGCCGCCGGTGAAACCCTCGGCCTCCATGGTGTCGACAATCTTGGTGAGCATCTTCTTTTCACCACGCGTGTGCCCAACGAGTTCAATTTTGCCCGCTTCGCTCGCTGTTCCCAAAATGCGGATATTGAGCTTGTTGGCAATGACGCCGGCTGCCTTAGGAATGCGTCCGGCCTTTGCAAGGTTCTCGTAATTACACAGGCTAAAGAGGATCTTGCTGTTTTGCTCGAGACTATCGAAGTAAGCGCAGGCGTCCTCAAAGGAAACGTCCGGGTTACTTGCAAGATAACGATCAAACAGTAAGAAGATCAGGTCCATCTTGCCGCCCGCTGCCCGCGAATTGACCAGGTGAATCTGACGATTGGGCTCCTCGGCAAGCACCATATCGCGTGCCGTAGCGGCAGCATTATAGCTTCCAGAGACACCCTCGGAGATGGGCATGCAGATGGTCTTGTCGGCGAGCTTAAAGAGCTCAGCCCACTCCCCTACGCTTGGGCAGGCGCTCGATGATGCGCTGGTTTCCGATTGAATGGCAACATTAAGCTCGTGAACATCGAGCGAGAGGTCGTCGACAAACTCACGCTCCCCTACTCGGATTTTGAGAGGTGCGAATGCAAAGGTGGTATGGGATGCAGTCGGTTGCCAATCGCGAAGATTACAGCTCGAATCTGAGATAAGTGCCCAGCTCATTGAGGGTCCTTTCTAGTTGCTCCTCAACAATTATAGCTATCTTTTGGACAGATGATGCGCTTATCTAGTATTCAAAACTAGATTGTTGCTTACCTTGATTATCGACTTTATCCGAACACCTCCCACATTCATCCGTACATGTACGGATGAATGTGGGAACCCGATACCCTGAGGGCCGGATCGGCCGGCCCCGGGAGATCGGAGGACGGCATGTCCGGAAAGAAGAAGAGTGGCTCCGCAAGGGCGGTCCCGAGGGCCTACGGAAGGCTCACGAGGCACGAGCGGGACACGGTCCAGAGGATGCTGGAGCGCAGGGCGTCGTGCAGGGAGATCGCGAGGGAGCTGGGCAGGTCGCCCTCGACGGTGAGCGCCGAGGTGGCGTCGCACAGGTTCGTGACGGCGCCGAAGGCCAGGCGCGGCGAGCGCGT
>URRJ01000033.1 GCA_900550205.1 uncultured Collinsella sp.
GAGCACCTGACTGTTAATCAGGGTGTCGCCTGTTCGAGTCAGGCAAGAGGCGCCAGCAAAGCGATGGAAGTTTTCCATCGCTTTTTTCTTTTTCCGCTGCTTTTGTTGACAGAAAATGCAGGGCGGGATATACTTAAAATAATAAGCGAAACAAGAGGAAACTCCTTCCGTCATTGCCTGCGGCAATGCCACCTCACTCTATGAGGGAGGCTTTGGCAAAACCGGAAACTTTGCCGCACCGCCAAAGGCCCCATCTCCGAGGGGGCTGGCACGGCGTAAGCCGTGACTGGGGGAGTTTGCCCTTTAAAAAAGGAGAACATCATGAAAAAAATCATTCTGACCGGCGACCGTCCCACCGGCCGCCTGCATGTGGGCCACTATGTCGGTTCCCTGAAGGAGCGGGTGCGCCTGCAGAACTCCGGCGAGTACGATGAGATCTACGTTATGATCGCCGATGCACAGGCCCTGACCGATAACGCCGACAACCCGGAAAAGGTGCGCCAGAACATCCTGCAGGTGGCGCTGGATTATCTGGCCTGCGGCATCGACCCCGCCAAGACCCATATTTTCATCCAGTCCATGGTGCCGGAATTGACTGAGCTGAGCTTCTACTATATGAACCTCGTCACCGTGAGCCGCCTGCAGCGCAACCCCACCGTCAAGAGCGAGATCCATATGCGCAACTTTGAGACCAGCATCCCGGTGGGCTTCTTCTGCTACCCCATCAGTCAGGCTGCGGACATCACCGCCTTCCACGCCACCACCGTGCCTGCCGGTGAGGACCAGAAGCCCATGATCGAGCAGTGCTGCGAGATCTCGGCCTCAGCAGCCTTGGCGGCCTTGGCAGCCTTGGCCTCCTCGGCCTTCTTGAGCTGGGCGGCAGCGGCGCCACCGAACTTGTCGGCGAAGCGCTGGACGCGTCCACCGGTGTCGACGAACTTCTGCTGGCCGGTGTAGAACGGGTGGCACTCGTTGCAAAGCTCGACCTTCATCTCGGACACGGTAGCGTGCGTCTTGAAGGTGTTGCCGCAGGAGCACGTCACCGTGCACTCGACATACTGGGGATGGATACCCTGCTTCATGGTAGGACTCCTTATTGGTCAGGCGCTGGTTACCGATCAGCGCATAAGGCGTCTTGGTTTCCGACCAAGACAACAAACTCGGCTATGGTACCACGGCGCCGCGCGTCCCACAAAAGGTTCACGGTCTTTGCGTTGTGCGGCATGCCCAAGACACAGCAGGCGACACGACGATTCGCGGCAAGCGGGCGCCTTTGTCCCTCCTCCCATGTTGCAGACGTGTAACGCCGCAGTAAGCACACCCCTTTTGGCGCCAGACAGGTACAATGATGAACACTGTACCGTAGCGGAGCGCCCCCGCGCGCCGCAACCACGCGAAAGGGTTTCCCATGGCCGAGATCTCGTCCTCCCGCATCGTCATCACCGTCCTTGGCAAGAACCGCCCCGGCATCGTCGCCGGCGTCACCCGTGTTCTGGGCGAGGCCAACGTCGACATCCGCGACATCACGCAGTCCATTATCGAGGACATCTTCACCATGACCATGCTGGCCGACACTGCTGAGTCCAAGCTCGACTTCGCCGAGCTGCAGAAGGCGCTGGCCGAGGCCGGCGAGCTTTCGGGCGTCAACGTGTCCATCCAGCGCGAGGACGTCTTTAACTTTATGTACCGCCTGTAGCGAACAAGCCGCTCGGGGCAGCTTGACGTCATATCGTCCAAGCGCGCGGCCCCAAAGCGGACCGGAGAGGAGCGCGCATGGCCTACGACGCCAAGAAAATCTACTACCGCTTCGACGATCACCTGAGCCGCCTGGTTCTGGATTACGAGGCGAGCCGTCAGATTTCGCCCGAAAGCGAAAACCTCTACCACGGCCTGCCGACCGCCCCGTACGACGAGGGCCTGTTCGTAGAGCACAACGTCAAGCGCGGCCTGCGCAATGCCGACGGCTCGGGCGTGGTCGCGGGCCTTACCCGCATCTCGGACGTACACGGCTACAACAAGGTCGATGGCAAAGTCGTGCCCGACCAGGGCAAGCTTACGTTGCGCGGCTACAGCATCGAGGACCTCGTCAACAACGCCCAGGCCGAGAATCGCTATGGCTACGAAGAGGTCGCCTACCTGCTCATCACGGGCTCGCTGCCCAACAAAGAGGAACTCGACGGTTTTTGCGGACGTCTGGGCGCTTTTAGGCACCTGAGCGACGAGTACGTCAAAGAGTTCCCCATGACCACGGTGTCGTCGAGCATCATGAATGTGCTTCAGCGCGCCGTGCTGCTGCTCTACGCCTTCGACGCCGAGCCCGACGCCATTACACCCGAACACGAAATCGACGTCGCAATCTCCATGCTCGCCCGTCTCCCCCGCATCGCCGCCTTCGCGCATATGGCCTCGGTCGCCAAGCGCCGCGGCTCCGAGGTTCATGTACCGCATCCCACACCCGGCCTCTCCACCGCCGAGACCATCCTGCAGGTGCTGCGCGGCGGCATGGCATTCACCCGCGACGAAGCCATGCTGCTCGACGTGATGCTCATGCTGCATGCCGAACACGGCGGCGGCAACAACTCCACGTTTGCCTGCCGCGTGCTGTCCTCCTCGGCCACCGACCCGTATTCCGCCTACGCCGCGGCCATCGGCTCGCTCAAGGGCCCGCGCCACGGCGGCGCCAACGCCAAGGTCGTTTCTATGCACGAGGACATCCGTGCACATGTCTCCAACTGGGAGGACGAGGACGAAGTCGCAGCCTACCTGGGCAAGATCCTCGACAAGCAGGCCTTCGACGGGACGGGCCTCATCTACGGTATGGGCCACGCCGTCTACACGCTGAGCGACCCGCGCGCCGAGGTGTGCCGCCGTTACGCGCGCACGCTTGCCGCCAAGAAGGACCTGGGCGATGAGTTCGCGCTCATCGAGCGCATCGAGCGCCTGGCACCGCAGGTGATGCGCGACCACGGCATGACCAAGCCCATCTGCGCCAACATCGACCTGTACACAGGCTTTATCTACAAGATGCTCGGCGTGCCTGAGACGCTCTTTACGCCGTTATTCGCCGTCGCGCGCATGGCCGGCTGGTCGGCGCACCGCATGGAAGAGCTCTTCTGCGCGCATCGCATCATCCGCCCGGCGTACCGTCCAGTGATCGAGCCGCTGGAGTACAAGCCGCTCGCCGACCGCTAGGACACGGACCGTTATAGAACTCGAGCGTGGCCAGGGCATCACCGCCCTCGGCCACGCTTTTTATGCCAGTAGAAAGGGCTGCATCGAATGATTGTTTTTTCCGATATGGATGGAACGCTGTTGACGAGCGACAAGCAGATGAGCGACGCCACCTGGGCGATGCTCGACGAGCTCGCACGTCGCGGCATTGAGTTTGTACCGTGCACGGGCCGCCCGCTATCGGGCATCTTTGATCCTATCCTCGCCCATCCTGCCGTGCACTACGCGGTCTGCGCCAATGGTGCCAGTGTCTGGCAGCTCGACGAGGATGTGCCTACCGATGCCTCACGCGCCACGCGCATCTTGAGCCGACCGCTCGACCGCGGTATCGCCCATCGCATCCATCGCATCGCCGCCGGCCATGACGTCACCTTCGACATTTTCGCCGACGGCCAGTGCTTCCTCCCCCGCTCGCTCTACACGCGCCTGGACGAATTCTGCGGCGGCGACCCCCACATCGCGGCTTCGCTCAAACGCACACGGACACCGATCGACATGGATATCGACAACAAGATCGGCGAGGTCGGGACGCTCGAACGCATCGCCATGTACTGGCACGACCCGGCCGATCGCGATACCATCGCGGCGGCGCTCGACACGCTTGGAGGCATTGAGGTCACGCGTTCGTACGCCATGAATATCGAGGTCATGGGCGAGGGCGCCACCAAGGGAACGGCCCTCACGTGGCTGTGCGAGCATCTGGGCGAGCCCCTTACCGGCACCTGGGCCTTCGGCGACAACATCAACGACATCCCCATGCTGCAGGCGGCGGGCCACGGCATAGCCATGATCAACGCCGAGCCCGAGGACTGCGACGCCGCCGACGCCATCACCGAGTTCGACAACGACCACGACGGCGTCGCCCGCACCATCATGGCCGCCCTCGCCTAGTCATTGGGGACGTTCTTAAACGACTAGTCACTGGGGACGTTCTTGAATGACTAGTCGTTAGGGACACTCTTCGCGAAAAGCCGCAAGGACTGTCCCCCCACTGCCGGCAGAACGGGAACGTCCCCAGCTGTCGGATTAAGCGAGACTCTCTAGCACGCGACGGAGCTCCTGCTGGACGGCGTGGTCGCGGTTGCAGCCTACGACGCGATCGGCCACGGCCTTGAGTGCAGGACGCGCGTTTTCCATCGCGCAGCCCGTGCCGACAAAGCGGATGATCTCGTAGTCGTTCATCGAGTCGCCAAACGCCATGACCTCGTCGCGCCCAATGCCATAATGCTCCGCGAGTTGTGCGATGCCCGAGGCCTTCGACACGCCGGGCTGCATGGCATCGATCCACGCGTTGCCCGAAGGCGCAAAGGTAAAGAGCTGACCGAGTTCTCGCTGTAGCACGTATGCACTGTCCATAACGGCACAGTCATCGCAAAAGATACTCGCCTTGATGATATTTACGCTGGAATCGGGCAGTTCCCAAATGCGTTCGGCATTGGGAAGGTCCTTATCGACCTCGCGTACGAACTTGCACTCGTCATCGAGCAAGAAGGATTTGGTTCGGTCAAAGAGCGCAAGATGCAAATTGGGAAACGTCCCGACGGCCTGGGCGAGCTTTCGAATCGCCAGGTGCGAATACACCTCACGGTCCACCATCTTTCCGTCGGCGTAGACCTGGGCACCGTTAGCTGCGACAAAGTCCATCTTGTCACGAACGGGCGCAAAGAACTCGCACAGTCGATCGTAGCGACGACCTGACGATGCGGCAAAATGCACGCCATGCTCGCGTAGCGCCAGGATCAGTTCATAGGTTTCGGGAGGCACCTGGCCGTTTTCGTCAAGCAACGTGCCGTCCATATCGGATGCAATCAGTTTAAACATAGAAAAGCTCCCTTCGGGCTTGTTGGAATCGAACGTGTATCCGATTCCAACGTACCCAAAGGGAGCTCAAATAAGACCCCGCAGTCATAAACGTTACAAGGGCCTGGCAAATAGCTCACGCGCGCCAGAAAGCCCAAAGTCGCAGCGTCAGGCAACAAGCCAAAGAGTGTCCCCGACGACTAGTCGATTAAGAACGTCCCCGATGACTAGTCGGCGTAGGTGAAGGTGGTGACGTCGAACATGCCCTCGGGACGGATGCGGAGCGTCGGGATCACCGGCAGGGGCAGGAAGATGATGCCCATGATGGGGTCGAGCGGCGGCTCGATGCCCATGGCACGCGCCTTGACCATAAAGTCGTCGTGCTGCGCGGCGACATCCTCGGCCGTGCCCTCACTCATCAGACCACCAAGCGCCAGCGGGATACGCGCCACGACCTCGCCGTTGCGCACCAGCACGTGGCCACCCTGGCCAACAGCCTCGACGGCAGCCATCATATCGGCAGCGTTATCGCCCACGACGCACACGTTGTGCGAATCGTGGCCAATCGTCGAGGCGATGGCACCGCCCGTGATGGTAAAGCCGCGCACCCAGCCGCGACCGATGTGTTTGCCAACAAGACCCAGGCCCGCAGGACCATCACCGTCGGCGCCCTCGGCCTGCAGTGACACGCCGCGGCCGTGGCGCTCGATCAGCATAATGCGGCGCAGGCCCTCGGCGCTCTCAGGGCGAGCCATACCCGTGATGGCCTTACCCGGCACCACGTCAATCACGGCCTCGCCCGGCTTAAAGGCGTAGTCGAATACGTCGAGCGAAAGCTTCGGCAGCTTAACGGAGGCGCGCAGCTCATCGGCAAGGGCCGCAACCTCGGCCATCTCGGGTGCGATCTCGCCCACAAAGGTGCCGTCCTGCGCCACCAGAGCACCGGCGGCATATACGCGATGCGGGGCCGTGGCAAACGTCAGGTCATTGAGCACCAGCAGGTCGGCACGCTTGCCCGGGACAATCGCACCGCGCAGCTCGTGCGGGTCGCGGCAGCCATGATCCAGGCCAAACGCCTCGGCCGTGGAGAGGGACGCCATAGAGATAGCGACCACGGGGTCGATACCGGCCTCAATCGCCACGCGGCAGGCATTGTCGATCATGCCGGTCGCAAGCGCATCGGAAGGGGCGCGGTCGTCAGTCGCAAAGCAGCAGCGGCGGGCACGAGCAGGGTTTTCCAGCAGCATCGGTGACAGATTGGCCAGGTCATGGCTGCACGTACCCTCGCGCAGCATCACGTACATGCCACGAGACAGCTTGTCGAGCGCCTCCTCGGGAATCGTCGACTCGTGGTCGGCGATAATGCCCGCCGCGGCATAGGCGTTGAGGTCCTTGCCGGCAACGAGCGGCGCATGGCCGTCGACCTGCTTGGACGGCGTCTGGTTGGCAGCATCGATGCGAGCACAGGTCTCGGGGTCGGCCATAAAGACACCCGGCAGGTTCATCATCTCGCCCAGGCCAAAAACGTCGCCCGGGTGCTCGGCAAAAAACGCCTGCATGTCAGCGGCGGTAATCACAGCGCCCGCTTGCTCATCGGGCAGCGCGGGCACGCACGAGGGCATCATGTACTTGATGGAAATGGGCGCGCGGCGACCGTCCTCGATCATAAAGCGCAGGCCGTCGAGCCCCGCTACGTTGGCGATCTCGTGGCTGTCGGCAATGGCGGTGGTGGTACCGCGCGTCGCCGCCATGCGCGCATACTCGGCGGGGCGGATGTTCGAGGACTCGATGTGCAGATGTCCGTCGATAAAACCGGGGGCGAGATAGCGACCCTGGCAGTCGATAACCTCGGCAGCCTCGTAGGTACCGGCGGCATCGTCGCGACCGTCGTAGAGCACGCCGACGATTACGCCGTCCTTGACGGCAACGCTACCGGGCGCCACGCGCTGACCGTACACGTCGACAATCTGCGCATTGGTAAACAGCGTGTCGACGGGCACGCGACCCTCAGCAGCCTCGATCACAGACCTCATGACCTCAACGGACATACATACTCCTTTAACGTTTGAAATAACTGCGGAGCGGACAAACCTTCACCGCAGCAAGCCAATAGCCATTGTATGCCCAAACGATAGGGCAACAATACGCCTCTCCGCTTAACGGCAC
Source organism: uncultured Collinsella sp. (assembly GCA_900550205.1). Taxonomy (GTDB): domain Bacteria; phylum Actinomycetota; class Coriobacteriia; order Coriobacteriales; family Coriobacteriaceae; genus Collinsella. The sequence goes on from URRJ01000033.1 coordinate 7,198, forward strand.
ACGCCGCTTGGCGCAATGGGGGCAGGTTGCTTTGCACCAAAAAGAAACGTCCCTAAGTGCCAACCAGGACAACGCCGTAGGTGGAGGACGGACAGCGAGCGGACTCCAGAGCGAACAAATTGGCATGAAAAGAGGACGGCATAGACCTCCTAGTCATGCCGTCCTCTTTGAATGACAAGTTGTCGCTCTGGTGCCCGCGCAGCGTCGAGCCGTTACGCGGTTCGTAGAACCGCGTAACCCCCTAGCTCATCATCGCATTCATCATCTCGTTGGTTGCGGAATCGTCAGCAGACCACTCGCCATCGTCATTGGCGGTGTACTTGAAGGTGACCGTGGTGTCCTTGGTCTTAGCAGCCTTGGTCACATCGACCATAACCTGACCGGCCATCTTGTACAGCTCGTCATCGGAAGGCATCGAATCGAGCGCGGCGACCTTCTCCTGGTACTGGGTGGCAAAATCCTCAACGATCTGGTTCATGGACTTGCAGGTAATGGTGACCTCGGCAGTTGCGGTGCCCTTGTCCTCGTCGACCGTCACGTCGCCGATCTTGTAGTCAAAGCCCTCGAGATAGCTCTTGGCATACTCCTTGGGATCGATACCCAGCTGCTCGAACTCGTCGCCCGAGGCCTCTTCCAGGCCGGCGAGGAAATCGTCTCCGCCATTCTTAACCTCATCAAACTGAGTCGTAAGGTCCTTGGTGATGAGCTCCTCGACCGAAGGGCCTCCGCAGCCGGAAAGCAGAACCACGCACGCAACCAAGACAGCCATGAGGGGCGCAAGCAGCAGCTTCTTTTTCATGTTGTTCCTCCCAATGAGCGGCACCGCGCTTCCCAGACACGGCGCACGTTGTAATAAGGTAAGCCCATACTATCCACTTATGAACACCCTCGGCAGTACAAAGGCGCGGTCGGTTCGTTTTAACGTCCAAACGGTCTGTAGACTTGCCCAACGTGCAATAAGACGCGTGCACCCGGTCTAATAAAAAGGGTGGCCGGACAATCCAACCACCCTAAGACATCCACTGGACGCTACAGCTTACTTGCGGACGACCTTGACGATGACATCGCCGGCGGCGACGGCGGACTCAGCCTCAACGGCGAGCTCGACATCGGCAAACTCGGCGGTGTTGGACACAGCCACGACGACGCAGTCCTTGTAACCGGCAGCGGCGATCTTGGCGCGGTCGATCTTGAGTATGGGCTGGCCAGCCTTCACGACGTCGTCGGCCTTGACGAAGCCCTCGAAGCCGTCGCCGTTCATGTTGACGGTATCGACACCGACGTGCACCAGAACCTCGATGCCGCTATCGGACTGCAGGCCCACGGCGTGACCCATGGTGACGGTCACCTTGCCGTCGCAGGGAGCGTAGACCAGGTCGTCCTCGGGCCACACGGCGCAGCCCTTGCCCAGGACCTCGCCGCCAAAGACGGGATCGGGCACGTCGGCCATCTTGATGACCTTGCCCTTGACAGGCGAGCACAGCACGTCGGCGCCGGCAGAAGCAGAGATGGAGGCCGGAGCAGCAGCTGCCGCGGGCTCAGCCTTCTTCTTGAACATGTCAAACAGACCCATACGTTTTCTCCTCTTGATTAAGCGCAACGTTTTGCGCATGCCTATGGTGATTATAGTGCCAAATGGCCAAAATACTAAGGCGAGGGCTCGAATCGCAAGCCCTTCCCGGTAGTGCTCGTGGGATGAGCATCTCCTTTGCATCGCGGGTCGATAAGCCGAGTATCGCCTGCGCAGGTCATGGAGCGCATGGAGGGGCTCTACCAGAACACGCTGGCCGAGACGCAGGAGCTGCTCGACCCCACGCAGCTCGACCACGCCACCAAACTCATCGCGAACGCCCGACAGGTCGACATCTACACGGGCTCGCACAATCTCTATCCAGCGGGAATGTTCCGCGATCGCCTGTTCTCCGCCGGTAAAAGCGCGACGTGCCACGACAATATCGAACCCCAGGTGTGCACGGCGCTCGCCTCGGGCCCCGACCATGTGGCAATCGCCATCTCCTACAGCGGCCTTGCCCCCAACCTCAAGGACATCTTACCGATTCTCAGCAGTCGGCATGTCCCGGTCATCGTTATCGGCACGCCTCATTGCGCACGCATTCACCCTGGCTTTGCCGCCTACCTCACGGTGAGTGACCACGAGAGCATGACGCATCGCATCACGCAGTTCGCGAGCCACATCGCCGTGCAATACGTGCTCGATTCGCTCTACAGCAGCTACTTCGCCAAAGACTACGCCCGCTGCTCCGAGTTCCTAGAGCACTCGTTTCCCTACGCCCGCCTGCCCGGGCTCAAGTAGTCATTTAAGAACGTCCTCAATGACTACCACGGCAACGCCGATGTTTTGGCAACGCCAGCGAGCGGGTCGCATTTGAGACAAGGTGACGTGAAACGAAAGGGCGCTGACCTTCTGGTCGCGCCCTTGAAGTTGAACGTCAGATTGTCCAAATGCGGCCCGCGCAGCGTCGAGCTGTTACGGCGTTTGGTAAAACGCCGTAACTACTCCCGAGCTCCGTACTGCTCGTAGTAGGCGTCGATGGCCGTCTTGAGTTCGTCATCGATGACGACCTTGCCGTCGATCTCGTGGTTGTAGAGGGTCTCGACGACCTCGGCCATGGAAACAATGCTCGCGACGGGGAAACCGTACTTTGCCTCGATCTCCTTCTGCGCGGTGGTCACGCCGCCCTTGCCGACCTCCATGCGGTTGAGGGACACGATCAGGCCCTTGATTTCGACGTCGGCGGCAGCCTTGACCTTGGGATAGGTCTCATCGATGGACTTGCCGCTGGTGGTGACGTCCTCGACCATGACCACGCGGTCGCCGTCCTGGGGCTCGTAGCCCAGCAGGTTGCCCTTGTCGGCGCCGTGGTCCTTGGCCTCCTTGCGGTCGCAGCAGTACTTGACCTCCTTGCCGTACAGCTCGTGGTAGGCAATCGCGGTCACGACGGCCAGCGGAATACCCTTGTAGGCCGGTCCAAACAGGACATCAAAGTCGTCGCCAAAGTTATCGTGGATGGCCTGGGCGTAATACTCGCCCAGCTTCTTGAGCTGATAGCCCGTCACATAAGCGCCGGCGTTCATAAAGAACGGGGACTGACGGCCGCTCTTGAGCGTAAAGCTGCCGAACTTAAGAACGTCGGACTCGACCATGAACTTGATGAACTCTTGCTTGTAAGCCTCCATGCGGGCTCCTCTCGTAATTGCGTACGTGCCTTCCAGTTTAGCGCAGGCGAAGCGTCGATGCGGGCGCGCTTTGAGGCCACGGCATTCTGTAAAGGCTTTGTCAGGGGCAACGGTTTTCCGAACAATGGGGGTTGACATGTCAAACCCCCTCGTCAAGAATACGGGCGGATTGAAACGGGTACGAGATACCCAAAGCGCGCCGCGCCCGTCCATAAGGAGGTGTGCCATGGAAGGCAGTCATAGTCGAAAAACCTGCATGTCGCCCTCGGCACGCCGCGAGGACTCCGTATTCGCATAAGCGCCACCAACCGATTGTCAAAACCACCACAAAGGTGCCTGTCCCCTTTGTGGTGGTTCGTGAGCATGACGTGAGCGACATCTAGGTTTTTTGCAACTCAATACGACACGTACGCTAACTCCCTTCAACAAGGAGGACCCTATGCTGATGCTCAAAACCGCCACGGTACTCGAAGCCATCTCCAAGCGCCGCCGCGCGGAGCGCCCTGCCGCTCACACCGGCCTGTCCAAGAACACCATATTCGCCACCACCCATAGTGCCGATGACGCTCTCGTACTGCTTGGCGCCACGGCAAACGGCCTCACCGCCGAGCACGCCGCCGAGCGCCTGAACGCCGTCGGTCCCAACACCATCGAGGCGCCAACCAAGACGCTCGCCCGCCGCGTCGCCGACGCGTTCATCGATCCCTTCGCCGGTATCCTCGCCGCGCTCGCACTGGTCTCGCTCTACATCGACGTGCTCGCCGTGCCCGAGCCGCAGCGCGACCCCTCCACGGTCATCGTCATCGGCATCATGCTGCTGGTATCGGGCGGCATGAAGTTTATCCAGGAAGCCCGCAGCGGCAATGCGGCAGAGGCTCTCAAGGACCTGGTGTCCAACACTTGCACCGCCCTGCGCGACGGTGAGCGCCTCGAGATCCCCTTCGACGAGCTCGTTCCCGGCGATGTAATCCGCCTCTCTGCCGGCGATATGGTGCCGGCCGACGCCCGCATCGTCACCGCGCGCGACCTGTTTGTGATCGAGTCCGCGCTCACCGGCGAGAGCGAGGCCGTCGAGAAGACCGCTGCCACCACCGTCGTCGATGGTGCCGGCGGCTCTGCGCTGCCGCTCTCTGCCTGCAAGAACATCGTCTTTACCGGCACCTCCGTGCAAAACGGCACCGCCATGGCGCTTGTCGTTGCCACCGGCTCGGACACCTACCTGGGCAGCATCGCCAAAATGCTCAACGGGCGCGGCGAGAAGAGCGCGTTTGACCGCGGCGTCTCGAGCGTCTCCATGTTGCTCGTACGCCTCATGCTCGTTATGGCGCCGGCCGTCTTTGCCATCAACGCCGCCACCAAGGGCAACGTCATCGACGCGCTGCTGTTCGCCACGAGCGTGGCCGTGGGCATCACGCCGCAGATGCTTCCCGTCATCGTGACCACGAGCCTGTCGCAGGGCGCCAAGGACCTCGCCCGTCGCCAGGTTATCGTCAAGGAGCTGCCGGCGATCCAAAACCTCGGCGCGATGGACGTCTTGTGCTGTGACAAGACCGGCACCCTCACCGAAGACCGCATCGTGCTCGAGCGCTACCTCAACACCGATGGCAATGAGGACGCACGTGTGCTGCGCCATGCGTTTTTGAACAGCTTCTTCCAGACCGGCCTCAAAAACCTTATCGACCTGGCCGTAATCGACCGTGCCGATGTAACGCCCTCGGTCGTCGCGCCCGATTCCATGCTGGGCCAGAGCCTGCGCGACCGCTACACCAAGGTCGACGAGGTGCCCTTCGATTTCTCGCGCCGTCGCCTGAGCGTAGTTGTAGCCGACGCCCAAGGCAAAACCCAGATGGTCACCAAGGGCGCTGCCGAAGAGATGCTCGAAATCTGCTCCTTTGTCGAAGTCGATGGCATCGCCCAACCGCTCACCGACGAGAAGCTCGCCCAGATTCGCAAGCAGGTGGCAGGACTCAATGCCGAGGGCCTGCGCGTGATCGCCGTGGCACAGAAGACCGATCCGCGCTGCGTGGGCGAGTTTGGCATCGCCGACGAATGCGACATGGTGCTGATGGGCTTTTTGGCCTTCCTCGATCCGCCCAAAGCAAGTGCCGCGGGCGCTGTCGCCACCCTCGAGGCCAAGGGCGTGGCGGTCAAGGTCCTGACCGGCGACAACGACCGCGTCGCCGCCACCGTCTGCGAGCAAATCGGCATCGACGCGAGCAACGTCTTGCTCGGCTCCGAAATCGATGCGCTCGATGACGCCGAACTTGCCGAGCGCGCCAAGAAAACTCACCTCTTCGCCAAGCTCTCGCCGCTGCAGAAGGCGCGCTTGGTACGCGTCATGCGCGAACTGCTCGGCCACACCGTGGGCTTTATGGGCGACGGCATCAACGACGCCGCCGCCATGCGTGCGAGCGATTGCGGCATTTCGGTCGATTCGGCCGTTGACATCGCCAAGGAATCCGCCGACATCATCTTGCTTCAGAAGGACCTGGGCGTGCTCGAGCGCGGCATCATCGAAGGCCGCCGCACCTACGGCAACCTGCTCAAGTACCTCAAGACCACGGTGAGCTCCAACTTTGGCAACGTGTTGTCCGTGACCGTCGCGAGCCTGTTCCTGCCGTTTTTGCCCATGAGCGCCCTGCAGCTGGTGCTGCTGTCTCTGGTTTACGAGATCGTGTGCATTGCGCTGCCATGGGACACCGTCGATGACGCCTGGACCGCCTGCCCGCGCGCCTGGGACGCCGCGTCCATCAAGGGCTTTATGCTCGAGCTTGGCCCCGTGAGCTCGCTGTTTGACATCGTGACCTTCGCCGCGCTCTTCTTTGTGGTGTGCCCCGCCGCCGTGGGCGCGAGCTGGGCCGAGCTTGCCGCCGCGGGCAATGTTGCCGGCATGGCAACCTTTGCGGCGATTTTCCAGAGCGGCTGGTTTGTCGAGTCTATGTGGTCGCAGACGCTCGTGATCCACATGCTGCGCTCCCCGCGCCTGCCGAGCTCGCGCGACCACGCCGCGCCTGCGCTGTGCGCGCTCACCGTGCTGGGGCTGGCACTTGTCACCTGGCTACCGGCAAGCCCCATCGCCGACGCGCTGGGCCTCATGACGCTACCCGCAATCTTTTTCGCACTGCTCATCGGCATCGTTGCCGCCTACATCGCGCTCACTCAACTGGCAAAGCGCCGCTACATCGCCCGCCACGGCGAGCTGCTGTAGCACGGTGAGCCGCCACAGTAGACAGCCCAAGGGCAAAACCACCACAAAGGTGCCTGTCCCCTTTGTGGTGGTTGGCTAGTCTTGGGGTGTCCAGGACCAGAAGAGGCTAATGAGCGCCACGCGCGAATTGGTGCCGACCTTTTTGTTGATCGAGGCGATGTGGCGGTAGAGTGTGGAGCGCGAAAGGAAGAGTGCCGCCGCAACGTCCTGCATGCTGTCGTCCGAAACGACCAGCGCCTCCAGAACATCGCGCTCGCGCTTGGTGAGCCCAAAGGTGGCAACGAAGCCGTCGAGCCGATCGTCAAACGAAAGCTCCGGCGGCTCCAGGGGCACCGTGTCGGCCTGATCGGGTGCACGGCTCACGCCAAGATCGTCGGTAGCAAAAGCCAGCCCGCCATGTGTCGCCTCGCGCTCGCCGTCTTGCCCAAACTGTCCCAACAGCGAAATCGCGATGCCGACGAACAGCACGAGCACGACACCCACCGCCGTCAGCACATTTTGACTCGAGATGATCGCCACCGCCGGAGCCGTCACGAGTATCGAGCAAACGTTGTTGATAACACAGCCCATGCACGGCCACAGATACGCCCAGCGGGCATACATCGAAATCGCGGCGAACTTCGCGGTGAAGAACACCACGAAAAAGCCCGTGCCAAGGTAAAAGATAATCGTGGCGGCAAGCGTATTGCCACCGTTGCCATCGGTGATAAGCACAAAGAACGAGAGCGTGGACAGCATGGCGGCGCACGTCATGATGATATTCATATACGAACGCCCACGCAGGTCATACAGGACGCCGGCGGCAAGGGCGCTCACAACCAGCAGCAAGCGCGGCCAGTCGCCCAGGTCGATGGCGCCGGCGGCATGCGAAGTCGTAAGGCCGGCATTGAGAGCCGCGAACACGCCGGTGAGGCAGGCGGGCGCCACCGTCAGCCGCGCCACGGCACCCTGGAAGGTTGCCTTTGCCTCGGGGTCATCGCGCCACCTGGTGCCACGTTCAAACGCATCGACCGACAGCTCGGCAATCTCGGCCTCGAACTCGGGTGCAGACTCATCGCGCAATTTAGCTCGACGGGTACCGTGAAGCAGCCCAACCAGCACAATCGCACAGGCGGTGAGGACAAACTGCTGGGGAATGCCCGCAGGCATCACCATATGGTTGAGCACCTGTACCAAAATGCCCGCAGCATAAGAAACCGCCACGGCGCGCGCCAAACAGGGTGTCTGCGCAAAACGCCGCGCCAGATTGGCATGGGCGGTCGACCCGCAGTAGCCCAGGGCGCAGCACGCCACCAAACCGCCGGCAATCACGACCTGAAACTGCACTGCCATAATCATCAGCAACAATGCCGACACCAATAGCACGCCTGTAATATCGCTTGTCGCATCGATCGACTGGGGATGGCGATAGTACAGAAATGGGCGCACGAAAAAGCCGATCACGCTCGCGCCGACAACGATGCTCTCGTAGATGACGACCTCACTCGATGGCACGAACTCGGCTATGCGCACATCAAGGTTGATTTCCGATCTCAGCCGAACACATTGAGCGAATAGGCCATTCCCGCAGTT
>URRJ01000034.1 GCA_900550205.1 uncultured Collinsella sp.
GAGTTCCGCACGAGCCGGAGAGCACTTAATGTGCTCTCCGTGCGAGCAGGACTGTAGAGCAGGAAACCTTGTATACGCCCGCCCGCTCCCGAGGGACATCTCTCATGCAAAAACTGTCGTGGGGTAAAGTCCGAGGTCAGTGGCGTTTTATACCGAGAAATCCAAAAAAGTTGAAAATTCATTACATATTTGCGTTGACTTTAGGTAACTAAAGTTTCATACTCCTTTTCAACCACTGGGGGATGTGAACGCGCACGGATCGTTCGCATCATGATTGAAGAGGATTTCTTAGACATGTTCACGCATCAGCTAAACATTATCAGCGTAGTAATTATCTGATGCGGGTTAGCACATACAGCTAGCCCGTACGATAACGGGCGGCTGATGAAGATGAGGGCCGTCGAGCGCAACCGACGGCCCTCATTTTTTATGTCTGGGAAGTTCTTTTTAGAGGAGGAAATGTAATGAACGGAGTTTTGCTCATGGTTGTGGCCGCGGCGGTGCTCGCCTGCGGCTATCTGGGCTATGGCCGATGGCTGGCCAACAAGTGGGGCGTTGACAAAGAGGCCCTCACGCCGGCCAAGCGCATGAAGGACGGCAAGAGCTTCTCGCCCGTCTCCGCCTTCACCGCGTTCTCGCACCAGTTCAGCTCGATCTGCGGTGCCGGCCCTGTCACGGGTACGATCGTCGCCATGGCCTTTGGCTGGCTGCCCGTCGTGCTCTGGGTCCTCGTCGGCGGCATCTTCTTTGGCGCCGTCCACGACTTTGGCGCCCTGTACGCTTCGATGAAGAACAACGGCAAGTCGCTCGCTCAGCTCATCGAGAAGTACATCGGCAAGACCGGCCGTCGCCTGTTCCTGCTGTTCTGCTGGCTGTTCTGCATCATCGTCATCGCCGCTTTCACCGACATGGTCTGCAAGACGTTCATGTTCACCCCGGCCGTTGACGCTTCTGGTGCTGCTACCGGTACCATCGACTTCACCAAGTCCTATGCCGCCGGCTGCGCTGGTACCATCTCCATCCTGTTCACCTTCGTCGCTATCGCCTTTGGTTGGGCCCAGAAGAAGTTCAACCTCACCGGCGCTGCCGAGTTCGTCACCGGCGTGGTGCTCATGGTCCTCATGTTCGCCGTCGGTATGCAGTTCCCGGTCTACCTGGACAAGTTCCAGTGGTTCGCCGTCGTCATGGTCTACCTGGTCTTCGCTGGCGCTATGCCCATCCAGATGCTCAAGACCCCGCGTGACTACCTCACTTCCATCATGATGATCGTCATGATCGCCTGCGCAGTCCTCGGTATCGTTGTCCTGGGTGTTAACGGCCAGGCTACGATGACCGCTCCGGTCTTCACCGGCTTCTCTGGTGCCTCCGGCATGATGTTCCCGGTCCTGTTTGTCTCCGTTGCCTGCGGCGCTCTCTCCGGTTTCCACAGCCTCGTTTCTTCCGGTACCTCCTCTAAGCAGGTCGAGAAGGAGCAGGACGCCGTCAAGGTTGGCTACGGCGCCATGGTCGTCGAGTCCTTCGTTGGCATCCTCGCCATCATCGTCGCCGGCATCATGTTCTCCGACATGAACACCGCCGGTACCGGCGCCCTCAACGCCGGTGTCGCTTCCACCCCGTTCCAGATCTTCGCTGCTGGCATCTCCCGCGGTATGCAGGCCTTCGGCGTTGACGGCACGCTCGCTACCGTCTTTATGACCATGAACGTCTCCGCTCTGGCCCTGACCTCGCTCGACGCTGTCGCCCGCATCGCCCGTACCTCGTTCTCCGAGTTCTTTGCCCAGACTAACGACGCCCTGGCCATCGAGTCCAAGGCCGGCTACATGAAGGTCCTCGGCAACCCCTGGTTCGCCACGGTCGTTACCCTGCTTCCCGGCCTCGCCCTCGCCTTTGGTGGCTATGCCAACATCTGGCCGCTCTTTGGTGCTTCCAACCAGCTGCTCGGCGGTATGACCATGATCACCCTCGCCGTGTTCTGCAAGTGCACCGGCCGCAAGGGCTGGATGCTCTACGTGCCCGTCGCCTTCCTGCTCTGCTGCACCTTCACCTCGCTGGTCCAGAGCGCCATGGGCTGCATGACTGCCGTTCAGCAGTTTGGCTTCTTCGGCACCATCCCGGCTACTGCCACCACGGCTGCCGTTTCCGTCGCCGCCACCAAGGGCCTGCAGCTCGTCTTTGCCGTCCTGCTGATGGTCCTGGGCCTTATCGTTGCCGTCAACTGTCTCAAGGAGTTCTTCGGCAAGGAGGCCGGTTCCATGCCCGACGAGGAGCCCGAGTGGTCCGAGATGGGCAAGGCCGAGTACGGCCGCTCCGCTGCCGCCGAGGCTCCTGCCGACGCCGAGGCTGCCAAGGCCTAGTCAGTTTGATGGACTGACCATCCCATCCATATGACTCGGAAAGACCGGGTCCGCAACGACGCGGACCCGGTCTTTTTTCTTGCGAGAACGGGTGATGCAAGGGCGTCCTCGCAGATGTTTTGCGTGGATAGGCTCGCGCGTTGTACCATAAGGACGTATATGTGTGCATATGAAAGGGGCCCCGTGGCCAAGACGGTATATTCCGATAACCAAAACAATGTCGATGCATTGGCCGAGCGCCTGAGCAGCCAAACATCGCTTTCTGCCGATCGGGCGAAGCTCGTTGCTTACGACCTGCTCTGTCGCAAAGCGCTCAAGATTAAGTCGAGCGCACTGGCGCAGATTTTCCGCTCCGTCGATAAGGAATGCGACACCAAGGCGATGCGCGACGAGCTTATCGCAGCGCAGATTGTGACCAAGATCGAGGGCAGCGGCATTAATGGTCGCCCTGCCTTCTACACCATTAATGCCGAGATCCACGATGCCCAGGAGCAGCCCGTCGAGGTTGCCGAAAAGGCTGACGCTGAGGATTCCGTTGAGACGGCTACCGTGGAAGAAGCTGTTCCGCACGAGCATATCGATACCGATGAGCTGCTCGATGAGAACGTCGTCCGCGCTTTTACCGCCAAGGCGGGTCGCGGCGGCTTTGGCGGGGGCGGCAAGCGCGATGCACAGCGCCGCGCTCAGCAGGAGCGCTTCCGTCGCGCCGTTGCTCAAAAGGATGAGCTCGATACCGAGGCTGTTGAGACTGAGGTTGCTGCCGAGTCGCAGAAGCCCGCGAAGGAGCAAAAGCCCGCGGAGGCCCAGGAGCCCAAGCGTCGTCGCGGTGCTCACTTTAAGGCTGCGCAGCAGGATGTCGCGCATGAGGTCGAAGAGCCTTCCGAGGTTGCAGACGATGCTGAGGAGTCTGCCAAGAGGGTTCCGGGCTCGTGTCGTCCCGGCCGCGGTTTTGCGGGACGCGCATATCCCGTAAGGCGACAGGAGAAGGGCGGGCCGGCTTCGACCGCTCAGGTCGAGAAGGCCGAACAAACCGAGAAAACCGTTGAGCCAGCGGCTCGGCAGCAGCCTCCCGAGCCGCAGCCTGCGGCTGACACCGAGGTCAAAGCTCAACAGTCCGCCGATAAGCAGGCGGGGGAGAGCGCCTCAAGCAAGCCCCGCCGTCGTCGTCACCGCGGCGGTCGTGGCTCAAATGCCGAGGCCGCGGCCGAGAAGGCAGCGACACAAAACACAGATGGAAAGGCCGAGACTCCGGAGGATCAGGTTAAGCGCCAGCCGGCGAAGGAGGCTAAGTCCGATCGCCCGCAAAAGCGCTCGTCTGCGCCCAAGCAGGAACGCAATACCCGGGCAGATTCCGAGCGTAAGCCCCGTGCACAGACTGAGCCTGCCGCGGCTGATAATGCTGCCCAGCGGTCTGAGTCAACCGTCCACGGCGAGGTCTCGGCATTTGCCTTGGCCCGCGTGCTGGGCAGGCATCTGCTCAAGGTTGTCCCCACGCCTACGGCGCTCTCCAAGATCAAGGAGCAGCCGACCCAGATTGTAAGGGTTGAAGGCAAGGACGGTAAAAAGACGCCGCAGCGCGCTCAGCACAACGAAATGTCCAATCGCAAAATCGCTGAGGAGATTGCGATTATCCAGGCATGGATTGAGCAGAACCGCGGTGCCGATACGCCGGTTGCCTCGCGTCGCCAGCGTGCCTACCAGATTTTCAACGACGAAAAAGCCTTCGACGGCAAGCATGGTGAGCGTCTGATCAGGCGTATGACCGAAAAGGGCATCAGCATGCAGGCAATCAAGGTTGCTCCCAACCGTCCTGTGCACTTTACGGGTTTCTTTACGCTGGGCGCCGACAAGCCGTTCATTATGGTCGAGAACCTGGATACCTATGACGAGATCGTCAAGCTCCTGCGCGGACGCAAACATGCCAAGCTCTTTGGTACCAAGGTGGGCGGCGTAATCTTTGGCGGCGGCTGCAAGGCGAGCGTCTCGCACGCACTTGATGATTATCTGGCCGAGATCGGCTATCGCTTTAGCTATGTCTACTACGTGGGCGACATCGATCGTGAGGGCGCGCGCATCGTCGAGCAGGCTCGCAACGCTAACGTCGTTGAGATTCGCCTGCATGCCGGTATGTATCGCGCTATGCTTGCCGAGCATAAGCGTCGCGTGAAGGCGGGCGGCGAGTGCGAACCCGCGGCGGCCAACCAGGGCGTGCCGCAGAATCTGGCGGCCACGATCAAAGACCTGCCCATGGTTACGCGCGTGCAGTTCCGCAACGTGCTGCGCGAGGGTGGGCGTATTCCGCAGGAGATCCTGATGACCGCCGACTATCGGGATGGCGACTCGGGAAGCTTCGACCGCATGCTGAACAACTAGATTCCGCCGTTCTACCGAACGGCGGTCCTCTCGACGCTGCGAGGGTCCCTGGCACGGCAATCTGACGTTCAACTTCGGCGGCGCGACCAGAAGGTCAGCGCCGCCTTGTTTCACGTCACCTTGCCATACCAGGACCCCTCTCGCTGTCACGTCCAAAACATCGAGGTCACGTGGCCTTCTTTGCGTGCGGAACTCGCGACAAACTTAATGCCCGGCCCGCCGGGGCCACGCGCTATTTTGTAGATGGCGGCTCGCTTTTCGGAAATGGGCTGATATTTCTTGATGCAAGGCGCTCTTGGTCGTTATGGGCCTGGGGCGCCTTCGCGTTTCCTCAGCTCCGCACCCCTGGCGGGTTCGAATCCCTCCGTTTGTTACCCTTGAATGGAAAGTCGAGATGCGGGGAGCCCGTTGCTGGTATGGGACGGAGGGATTCCGCGTCCGCCTTTTCGGCGGCCGCGCCCCGCTGCGTCGCTTCGCTCCTTGCGTGCTGCGCTGGAAAACGCTTCGCGTTTCCTCAGCTCCGCACCCTGGCGGGTTCGAATCCCTCCGCTTGCCCACAAGAAAGCGCCCTGGGCCGTTATGGGCTCAGGGCGCTCAATTTTAATGGCTGGGACGGAGGGATTCGAACCCCCAACAGCCGGCACCAAAAACCGGAGTTCTACCGTTGAACTACGTCCCAATGTGTGGTGTTGCCCAAAAGCAACTCGTTTAGTTTACCTAATCTGCGAGGGCATCGCAAACGCCATCGAGCAGGCGTACGGCGAGTGTCTGCGCGTCGCTGGCCGTGAAGGTTCCGTTGTAGCGCGTCATGCCCGTGAGCTCAATGCGGATGCGCGCAGGCTTTTGTTGCGCGGCGACGTTGGCAGTGCGGATGCGCTGCGCCAGGTTGTGACATTCGGCAAGGGCGATTGTGGCGCGCGGCGCTGCATCTGCGGGCAGCTCATCGCTTGCAATCTCGAGCACCAAATCCACGTCGGTCGGAACCTCGGAATCGCAAAGCATCATGCCGCTGTTGTCGGTCGTCGCCGTGGCGATGTTCCACATGCGCGACGCTACGCTACGTGCAATGGGGTCCTCGCCGATAACGGCAATCTGGAAGCGCTCGAGCACGTTGGCGGCGCGAGCAAAACCGATGCGAGACTCGGCTTCGGTGACCGAGGGCTTGCCCTCCCACACATGGTGCAGGCGGTTGATGTAGGCGTAGGTGTCCTGGAAGGCCATGCCGTCGGCAAACAGGCCGACATTTTCCTGGAACTGCTGCAGGGCGGCCTCGGTATGCGGACCAAAGTAGCCGTCGTCTTCGCCACAAGCAAAGCCCAAAACGTTGAGAGCGCGCTGCAAGGCCTTGACGTCGGCGCCGTGAAAATTGGGCATGCGAAGATAGAGCGTGCGGTCGCCCAACTTGTACGAAGCGTCTACAAGGGCGCTCCAACAGGGGATATCGACGGCGTAACCGGCCGCAAGGCCGCTATCGAGCCTAAACGTGCCAACGGCCTGCTCGGTGGTGGTCCCAAAGCGCTTGTCGGCGACCTCGTCGGCATCGATGGTGTAACCGAGCTGCAGAAGACGGGACTGAACATCCTCGACGGCTGCTCCCTGCATGCCCGTGATAATAGGTTCCATGAACGAACCCCTTTCGGCGTACCATTCGTACTATTTTGAGCGCGTGTCGGATAGACAACGCGAGACAATGCATAAACATGCACTCAACAGTGTAGCAACTTGTACCCAAACGCGCTGCCCACAGGTTTTATGACCCCCGCTAGTTGAGGCGCTCCACAAAGAAATCTGCCATGGAGAGGAACAGCTCGCGTGCGTGCAGGTCAAGCTCAACGTCCTCGATGGCGGCCTTGGCTTTTGCGGTCAGGTCCAGCGCGTAGGCGTGAGCATATTCGATGGAGCCGGTCTGCTGGAAGATCTCCACGGCACGCGCGAGCTGTGCGGGGTCCTCGGTGCCCGAGGAGAGAATGGCCTCGACCTCGTCATGATAGCGCTCATTGGACAGGGCATGCACGGCGACGAGCGTGCGCTTGCCCTCGGTGATGTCGGTGCGGAAGTCCTTGTTGGCGGCCTCTTTGGTGCCGATCAAGTTGAGCAGGTCGTCCTGAATTTGAAAGGCAAGGCCGGTGTGCAGGCCAAAGGCGCGTAGCGCCTCGACCTGCTCTTCGCTGCCGCCACCGATAATGGCTCCGGCGGCAAGTGGCGTGGCTCCGCTGTAATACGCGGTCTTGTGCGTGGCCATGTCCAGATAGTCGTCGACCGAGATGTCAAAACGACCGTCGCGGACCCAGCCCAGGTCGAGTGCTTGGCCCTCGATGGTACGGACGATCATCTCGGTAAGCTCGTGGAGCACGCGAAGCTTCACGTCGGACTCCAGCGTGGGGTCGTCGAGAACCGTCTTGGTGACCATGGTGAGCGCCAGGTCGCCGCAGTTGATGGCAAGCCCCGTGCCCTCGGTGAGGTGCATGCAGGGTTTGCCGCGACGCAGCTGTCCGTTGTCTGCGATATCGTCGTGGATCAGTGCGCCCGACTGGAAGTGCTCGATAGCCGCTGCGGCGCTGCGGGCGCTCTCGAAGCTGCCGCCCACCGCGGCGGCAGCGAGCATGCAGATGAGCGGGCGGTGGCGTTTACCGGCGTTGGCCGTAAATGCCGAAAGTGGTGCGTACAGGTAACGCTCGATATCGGCAGAGGTCGCCTGTCCGTCAAAGAATGTGGCCAGATAATCGTTGATTTGGCCAAAGTGCTGGGCTAAAAAGCTGGTAAACGGACTGGACACGGGTTCTCGCATTCTTTCTGAGGTTGCATCGATGTAGTGCGCAGGCAACATATTGCCACATTGTGCCTGCCTGCGTGGCAGGTTTGGGGATTTAAGGCAACGGCGCATGTCGGACGAGTTTCGTAGTTAGACCAGTCCAAAGTGTTCAAGCGCCTTGATAACGCCGTCGTGATCGACCGAATCGGTGATGTAGTCCGCGCGCTTTTTGAGATAGTCCGGTGCATTGCCCATGGCGATGCCGACGTCGACGGCATTCATCAGCGAGATGTCATTGCTGGCATCACCGATGCCATACACCGTTCCATGGTTGGGGTCGAGAGCGTCGAGTACGGACTGGATACCCTCGCGCTTGGTACATTCGCGAGGCGAAATCTCGGTCACTTCGAGCTCGAGCTCATTAAAGCAGAGCAGCGACTCAAGCGCTTGATTCTGGGCGATGCAGTTGGCAAGCGACGTGGACATTAAGATCTTGTAGGCGCTGTAATGTTGCAGTTGCGTAATTGCATCGCCCACGGTGCGGGCGTATCCAGGGGCGTCGGGTGCATCAGCACTCATGCGAACGACGCCGTTGAGTCCCTCAAAACGAATCACTTCGTCCGATTGCTCAAGAATGGGAGCAAGGCGCTGCAGCATGCCGGGCGTCATCGCCAAATCGCGAATCACGTGTCCCTCAAGTTCGACATAGCCACCCGCGAGGCAGACGATGCCGGTCCAGGGCAGCTCGAGCAGCTTTGGATGGATGCAGCTCAGCGTGCGCCCTGTGCAGATAAACGCCATATTGCCCTTGGCAACAAAATCACGGATGGCTTGCGAGACCGCTTCATTGGGATAGGGGGAGAGGTCTCGCTCATCCTCGGGGAGCTCTTGGGCGAGTTTGGGATCTTGCCAAGCGAGCGTACCGTCGATGTCGAAGAAGCAGATGTCGCCGTTCTTTTTTGCGATTCCAACGGTGGGGGAGGGTGGAGTGGCGGGGACAAAGCCCGGTTCGAGCCCCATGATTCGATCAAAGTGCTCTTTGATACGGGGAACGGAGATGCCAATGATTACCTGAGCCGTTTTGCCGGTGACGATGAGACCCTTGGCGCCCGCCGCGACGAAGGCTGCGTTGTCTGCGACAATGGAAGGGTCTGCGACCTCGACGCGCAGCCGCGTGGCGCAATTGGTCGCTCCTACAATATTGCTAACGCCACCCAAGAGCGCAACGACTTGCTCAGCAAGCAGATGATCTTGGGATGATTGGTTGTCGGTGTCGTTTTGGGCCGCGCCTTCTTTGGCAGAGCTTTTTCCCGTCAGATGTGCGAGCACTGCATCGCTGGCGATACGATCTTCGCGGCCTGGGGTTTTTAGGTCGAAAGCCAGAATGAGGCCCCGGAAGACCAGAAAAAAGACAGCGCTAAACATCAGTCCGATACCGAGCGCCAAAAGGTAGGAGCCGGCATGTATTCGCATGAGTGGGATGAAGTTGAAGGCCGTCATTTCCATGAGACCGCCCGAGAAGATGCCGACGATACCGAAGAGGTTCATGGTCATGGCAAGGCAGGAGGATAGGACGGCATAGAGCAAAAAGAGTCCGGGATAGGTGAACATAAAGAGAAACTCGAGCGGCTCGGTGACGCCGCAGATCACCGAGGCGACGATGGCGGGCAAAAGGATGACCTTAAGGCCGGCGCGGCGTTCGGGTTGGGCGGTGAAATAGAATGCTGCCGCGATGGCGGGAAGGCCAAAGAGCTTGCCCCAGCCGGTGGCGGTAAAACCTGCCCAGGGTGCAAGATCATTTAAAGGGCGCGTGCTATGGGAGAGAATGGGGAGCAGGTTGGTCCACGTGGCGTAAATACCGTCGTTAATGACCAGATTGTCGTAATAGATGGGCATGTAGAGCAGGTGGTGCAGCCCCATGGGCTCGAGTGCTCGCTCCAAAAACACAAAGATGCCCACGCCGAAGGGGCCGACGCCCGCAAGTGCGTGGCGCAGCGTTTCGGTCACAGCGTATGCGAAGGGCACGATGGCGGCCGAGATAGCGGCAAGGGCAAACACGGCAAAAAAGCTGATGAGGTAGACCAGCGAGGAACCCGAGAAGGTGCCGAGCCAATCGGGAACCTTGGCATCGTAGAAGCGGTCATGGATGGCGACGACGGTTGCCGATACCGCCAGCGGGCCGATAATGCCGGTGTCGAGCGTCTTGATGCCGTCGATGACGGTGATACCGTTGGCGGGGGTCAAAGATGACGGGTACTTAAGTCCAAGGTTGTCTCCGCTCAGCTTAATGATCTCGCTCAAAAAGAAGCAATAGGCAAAATAGGCCACGAGTGCCTCGAGGCAGCAGCGTGCAGGTTGCTTTTGGGCAAGACCGATGGGCAACGCTACGGCAAAAAGGAGCGGGAGACGTTTAAAGACCGTCCACGAGCCGCGCTGGATGATGGTCCAGAAAACGTACCAAGGGGTTCCGTATACGGCGAGATCGCCGACGATGTCCGCAGACGTTGCGAGGGCGGAGACGCCGACCATAAGGCCCGATATGGAAAACAGCATGGCGGGCGCGAACATTGCTCCGCCAAAGCGTTGGATTTTTTGCAGCATGTTCTGCCTCTCGACCATAAGCCCGCCGTGTCTGCGGTGGAACGTTTAAACAATGAGTTAATTGTAGGGGAGTGAGCGTTCGCCACATTGATGGTTTTGATTCGAATCGATTGGAGTATCACGGGCGCCGTTGACAGTTAATAATCGGTGCTTTGCCGATAGACGGTTTAAACAACCCAAAGAAATGCTATCGTGCCTAGCCAAGCATATTAATTAGAGGTGGAACAATGCCAAAAGCGATATACGAAGGAATCTACCGAGAAATACGCTCGCGCATCATTAATGGGACCTATGCGTTTCAGGAGATGCTGCCAACCGAAGCTGAGTTGACCGCGGAGTTCGGATGTACTCGCAATACCGTCCGTCGCGCCTTGGGCATGCTGGCCGACGGGATGTTTGTGCAGCCCATACACGGCAAGGGCGTGCGCGTTATTTGGCTTAAGGGCGAAACCGACATGTTGGGTGCACTCGAGGAAGTCGAGTCGTTTGGCGAATTTGCAAAGCGCAACAATGCCGTCGCATCGACGGACGTTAAGTCTTTTGAACATTTGATCTGCACTGAGCAACTCTCTCGTCGCCTGGGCTTTAAGGTGGGCGAGGAGCTGATTCGCGTGGTACGTGTCCGAAGTCTCAACGGCAGTGCGCGCCAAGTGGACCATGGCTACTTTTTGGCGTCGATCGCCAAGGGTCTGACCCCCGAGATCGCGGCAGAATCTATCTATGACTATCTGGAGCACAAGCGTGGCATCAAAGTGATGGCGAGCCGCCGTACGGTGAGTGTCGAGCTCGCCAACGATGAGGATTGCAGCTATCTTGACCTCGGCAAATACAACTGCGTTGCCGTCATGGAGAGTCAGTCGTACACCTCGGATGGCATCTTGTTTGAGGTGACGCATGCCCGCACGCATCCTGAGATCTTCCACTACCGTGTCAACTCCAAGCGATAGTCGGCTAGCTCGCAGCCTGACGAGACCCGTGCCCTCAAAGAGAAAACGCCCGGTCAAACCGACGATGCATCGGCTTGACCGGGCGTTTTTCTCTGCATTCGATAACAAATAATTGTTTATACAAAACTTGTCAAGTATCAAGTTGAAATTACCGTTCACCGAAGTTTTTCTACCGCTCTAGTAATACTTGTTCAAACAACTAGCCAAATAGCGTATCGTACAAATCAGCAAAAGGGGCAAAGTCCCCGAGCCAATCTCCGAAGGCGGCGGCAAAGGGTGCCGCCACGGTGTGAAAGGGTGGATTGTAATGAAGAACGAAATGAGCAGAAGGCAGTTCCTGGGCTTTGCTGGTTCCGCGGCTGCGGTTCTTGGTCTGGGTCTCGTGGGCTGCGGTGGTTCTGCCGGCTCCGGCTCCTCTGCTTCTGGTGACGCTGCCGAGGTCTACTTCCTCCAATTCAAGCCCGAGGTCGACAAGGAGTGGAAGGAGATCGCCAAGGCGTACAAGAAGGAGAAGGGCGTCGAGGTCAAGATCGTGACCGCCGCCTCCAACACCTACGAGGAGAAGCTCAAGTCCGAGATGTCCAAGAGCTCCGCTCCGACCCTGTTCCAGGTCAACGGCCCCACCGGTCTTAAGAACTGGAAGGATTACTGCGCCGACCTGTCCGATACCAAGCTCCGCGGTGAGCTCATTGACGACTCCCTGGCTCTGCAGTCCGATGGCAAGGATCTGGGTATCGACTGGGTCCAGGAGAGCTACGGCATCATCTACAACAAGCAGCTGCTCGAGAAGGCTGGCTACAAGGCCGAGGACATCAACTCCTTCGACAAGCTGAAGGCTTGTGCCGACGACATCCAGGCCCGCAAGGACGAGCTTGGTGTTGAGGGTGCCTTCACTTCCGCCGGCATGGACGACTCCTCCAGCTGGCGCTACACCACCCACCTCGCCAACCTCCCGCTCTACTACGAGTTCGAGAAGGAGCACAACCAGGAGGACGACGAGATTAAGGGCGAGTATCTCGACAACTTCAAGCAGATCTTCGACCTGTACATCACCGACTCCACCTGCGATCCTTCGCAGCTTGCCTCCAAGACCGGCGACGACGCCACCAACGAGTTCGCAACCGGCAAGGCCGTCTTCTATCAGAACGGTTCTTGGGCCTACGCTGACCTCACCAAGGCCGGCATGACCGACGATCAGATTGGCATGATGCCCATCTACATCGGTGTCGACGGCGAGGAGAACCAGGGCCTGTGCTCCGGCGGCGAGAACTACTGGTGCGTCAGCTCCCAGGCTTCCGAGGATGCCCAGAAGGCCACCGAGGACTTCATGTATTGGTGCGTCACTTCTGACACCGCCACCAGCATCATCGCTGACAAGATGGGTCTGACCGCTCCGTTCAAGAGCGCCAAGGAAACCACCAACGTCTTCTCGCAGCAGGCCGTTGCCATGGCCAAAGACGGCAAGAAGACCGTTGCTTGGGACTTCGTCTACATCCCCTCTGAGGAGTGGAAGAAGAACCTCAAGCAGGCTCTGATCGCCTACGCTGCCGATAACAGCAAGTGGGACGGCGTCAAGAACGCCTTCGTCGATGGCTGGAAGACCGAGAAGGCCGCTTCCGAGTAAGCAGTTGCTGCCCAAGCTATCTGATTAGCGACAGGGGGCGGGCAGACGTTGGTTTGCCCGCCCCCTGCATATTGAAAGGACCCTTTTATGGGCAAAGCACTCAAGCGCTGGTGGCCGCTCTTTATGCTGCCCACGTGCCTGGCGTTTATGATCGGGTTCGTGATCCCTTTTATCCAGGGCTTCTATCTCTCGTTCTGCCAGTTTATTACCATTAACAACACGCATTTTGTCGGTATCAAGAATTACGTGCGCGCGCTGTCCGATTCGCAGTTTGCTACGTCGTTCTTCTTTACGGTGGCGTTTGCCTTCCTGTCGACGGTGCTTATCAACGTGATTGCCCTCGCCATCGCGCAGGCGCTCACCCGCAAGGCGCTCAAAGGCACCAACATCTTCCGTACGATCTTCTTTATGCCTAACCTGATCGGCGGCATCGTGCTGGGCTACATTTGGCAGATTCTGATCAACTGCCTGCTCTCCAACGTGGGCGCCCAGCTCATCGCCCTTAACTCTGCTGCTGGCTTCTGGGGCCTTATCATCCTGACCCTGTGGCAGCAGGTCGGCTACATGATGATTATCTACATCGCTGGTCTGCAGTCCATTCCGTCCGACTACATCGAGGCCGCCAAGGTCGACGGCGCCACGGCATGGCAGACGTTTTGGAAGGTTAAGATCCCTAACCTGATGCCGACCATCACCATCTGCCTGTTTCTGTCCATCACCAACGGCTTTAAGCTGTTCGACCAGAACCTCGCCCTTACCGGTGGTGCCCCCGCGCACTCCACCGAGATGCTCGCCCTGAACATCTACAACACGTTCTACTCGCGTGCCGGCATTGCATGGCAGGGCATTGGCCAGGCCAAGGCAGTCATCTTCTGCATCCTGGTCGTAGCCATCTCTATGATCCAGCTTAAGGCCACGAGGTCCAAGGAGGTGCAGCAGTAATGAAACGCGATAAGGTTATCAACCGCGCGCTCTCGATCTTCTTTACGATTCTGTCGCTCGCATGGATCTACCCCGTGTTTATGATTGCGCTCAATTCCTTTAAGAAAGCGACCGCAATCAGCACCACCACGGCGTTCGATCTGCTCACGCCCGAGACGTTCAACGGCCTCGCAAACTACATGCACGCCCTTAACGAGCAGGGCTTTGCCTCGGCATTTATGTACTCGCTCATCATCACGGTCACGTCGGTCGTGCTGATTCTGGTGTGCTGCTCCATGTGCGCTTGGTACGTAGTGCGCGTCAACAGCAAGATCTCGAACTTCTTCTATTACCTGTTCGTCTTCTCGATGGTCGTGCCCTTCCAGATGCTCATGTTCACACTGTCCAATTTGGCGGACCGCATCGGCTTTAACACGCCGTTCAACATCTGCTTTATCTATCTTGGCTTTGGCGCGGGCCTGGCGGTCTTTATGTTCGCCGGCTTTGTAAAGAACATTCCGCTCGAGATCGAAGAGGCGGCCATGATCGACGGCTGCAACCCGGTCCAGGTGTTCTTTAAGATCGTCCTTCCCATCATGAAGCCCACCTATCTTTCGGTCGGTATTCTCGAGACCATGTGGGTCTGGAACGACTATCTGCTGCCCTACCTTACCCTCGACTCCACCAAGTACAAGACCATTCCTATCTTGATCCAGTACTTCCGCGGCGGCTACGGCCACGTCGAGCTCGGCCCCATGATGGCTTGCATCATGATGGTCGTTGTCCCCATCGTCGTCATGTACATCCTCTGCCAGAAGTACATCATCGACGGCGTGGTGGCAGGTGCCGTCAAGGGCTGATGCCGTAACTGTTTTGCAAGTTTCTGCGGCGCCCTCAACATGGTGCCGCATATCGAAAGGTAAAGACATGGCCGAGATCGTTCTCAAACATGTTCAGAAGGTGTATCCCAACACCGAGTCCAAAAAGAAGGGCTTCTTTGGCAAAAAGAAGAAGACCGAGGAGAAGAAGCACAACCTCAAGGTTACCGAGGATGGCGTGCTCGCTGTTGAGGACTTTAACCTCACCGTTCACGACCAGGAGTTCGTCGTCCTCGTTGGCCCGTCTGGCTGCGGTAAGTCCACGACGATGCGCATGGTCGCCGGCCTGGAGGACATTACCTCGGGCGACGTGCTCATCGACGGCAAGCGCGTCAACGACGTGGCACCCAAGGACCGCGACATTGCCATGGTGTTCCAGAGCTATGCTCTGTACCCCAATATGACGGTGTACGAGAACATGGCGTTTACGCTTGAGCTCAAGAAGGTCCCCAAGGACGAGATCGACCGCAAGGTGCGCGAGGCCGCGGAGATTCTGGACATCA
>URRJ01000035.1 GCA_900550205.1 uncultured Collinsella sp.
TGTACGGATGAATGTGGGAGGTGTTCGGATAAAGTCGATAATCAAGGATGCGCACATCAAAGAGATACTCGCACGCCAAAAACGTGAAGAAGAACAGCGCCAGGCATATAATCTCCCGAATGCCCCGACGCAAATATGCGGTTGTGTCTCCCATGCCCCTCATGGTTAACCCCCGGCCGCTCAATTGTCTGGAATTCTATTTTAATAAAGAACCAGTCTCAATATCGAAACCAAGCTCGAAATGCTGCTAATTCGGCCCCAGTCGTCCACATCACGCCGCGATTTTGAGCCGCATGGCCCAGAAGGGACACGCGCAACGCCACTTCCTTGATGGGCATCCCGATGCAAACGCGCCCGGCAAGCATTAACTGCTCGCCGGGCGCCTTGCCGTCTGCGGATTTTGGGACATGCGGCCCGCTTTTTTGACCCATCTGTCGGTACACTAAAAGCACTATGGGTACCCGCGAGCGACATATCGGCCACGCGGCCGCCCGGACCGCGCCGGTTGCGGATCCCAGGGGTGGCAGACTCTTCGCCATGCCGCGATTTCTAGCTGGCATAACACATCGTGTATACCGCCACCGCGTCTTTGCTATCGCCGGTGTCACTACTGCGCTGTTCCTTATACTTTTGGCAGTCTTGCCGGCGTTGTTCGCCTCAGATTTCAAGCTTTCCAACACCACGCCCGTCTATAGTGAGGTGTCCGAAGAGGTCGTGGATGCGCTCGTCCATTCGAGCTCTCTCCCGCTGCTTGTCGCTGCAATTGCATTTTCGATCTGGGGTGTGTTGGCGTACCTGCGTTGCTTGGACTACGTCTTGCGCCGCCGCCTTGTTGCCATCGCCGCCATTTGCGCCCTGTGGATGATCGAGGTCATCCTCAAATATAAGTCGTTCACGCCGTTTTATGCCACCGTGCTGTGGTACCTGTACTACGTGCCCATAACGCTCATTCCGCTGCTCTACCAGCTGTGCGGTCTGCGCCTTGCGGGTTTGGAACAGCATCGTATGGGGCGTCGGTACCGCACCGCTTTGTGGGTCATGGCTGTCCTGCTTATTGGCTTTGTGCTCACTAACGATGTTCATCAGCAGGTCTTCCACTTCGATCGATCGAGTGGAACCTGGAGCAACGATTACACATACGGTTGGGGCTACGGTGCCGTCTTAGTGTGGACGGCCTTTAACTTCGTGGCCTTTTTTATCCTGGTGGGCCGGTCCTCGTCCTTCCACATCCAACGTTTTTCGGGTACGGCGGCGCTCGTGCTGTTGGGCGGCGCATTCTTTGCCATCTCATATGCGCTGCGCGTGCCCTGGGCGTGGAAGCTCAACTTTTCGCTCGTCTATTGCGTCCTGTGCGTGGTGGCGATGGAAATCTGCCTCGATTGCGGTGTCATTCCGTCATATCACGACATCGCCGGTATTTTCGGCACCTTGCCGCTTGACCTGAAAGTTCTAACGCGTGACCTGCAGGAAGTCTATGCCACGTCGGTGTCAAAGCCGATCCCAGAGGGCGTGCGCGAGGAGTTGCGAGTCCAGGAGCACGGGCGCGCCCATGCCTTTGCCGTGGCGTCCGATCCCGATGTAATGTATCGCACCTTTCCGCTGCTGGGCGGATCGGCGCTGCTTGCCCAAGACGTGTCGGAGCTCAACGAGCTCAATCGCGAACTAGCGCATCGTCGCATGGAGCTGCAACGCCAAAACGAGCTGCTTGTCGCCGACTACGATCTTAAGACGCATTTGGCAGATCAAGAGGCCGAGACCCTGCTGGTCCAAGACGTGGACCAGGCGCTTGCCCGCGCGCTCGAAGAGATGTACGACTCGCTGAGCTCGCTGCCACCGTTGACCGACGAGGCATCTTCGCACGAGCGTTACCGCATGCTGCAGCGCGCCAAGATGCTCGTCGCCTATTGCAAACGCAAGGGGTCGCTCACGTTGGCACAGCACGGGGAGAGCGGTTTTGACCGCGACCGCATTCAGCTCATTGCCAACGAGCTCGCAAGCGACCTACGCACCATTGACGTCGATTGCGCCTCGATTATTGCCATACGGCGCCCGATGCACGCCAGTGCGGTAAGCGCGCTGTACGACTGCGTGTATGACTTTGCGTTTTTTGCCTACACCACTACTCGACCGGCACTTATGTATCACTTGAGCGACCACGACTCGTGCAGTGTGGAGCTGCGTGCCACGCTTTTCTCCAACGACGAGGAGGATCTTTCGCAGACACCCGCTGCGCAAGAGCTCGAAAGCGCTTTGCAAGGGCGCAACGTGGCATATCGCCTTGAAGGCGAGCCCGGCCAGCTGCGCATGATCGTGTTGATGCCGCGGGCGGGTGAGTGACGATGCAGATCCCGCTCATTCTTTTTATTATGTAATGGCTTAGTGTTATTGAAGACTTACTCACTCACTGTAATCATGTTAGCACACCGACCAAGGGTTTCTATGAGTCCTTATTTGTTCCACCCTTTGGCAATAGTCGCTGTCGTCACGAGCAAGCCGCTTGCGACTACCCACGCGGAGTTAAACAATAATTGCAAACTGAAGCTGCAAATCCACCCGACAAGGCTCTTTTATAAAACCCATTGTTTAGACGACCAGCAATCTCATCAGGCTCTCACCTTGAATAGTTTCCCAGCCAATCTGCGTGACTGCCTCCGACAGCTGTCTATCATGCGTAACCAACAGTAACGCGCCAGAGAAACCGCTCAGCATCTCCTGCAGCGCCTCAATAGAACCCACATCAAGATGATTCGTCGGCTCGTCGAGTACGAGGAGGTTGGGATTCGTAACAAGCTGTTCAGCAAGCATGAGTTTGCGGAGTTCGCCAGGACTCAAATCGTCGCCATCGAGCAGTTTGTCAGGGTCGGAGTTCAACCGCGCCACGATGGAGAGGATGCGACCTTTCGTCTCCTGGTCCTGGTCTCGGAGATGCCTCAGTGCTCGCTCGCGTTCCTCTGGCCCGACGTCCTGGGGAACGTACGCAACTTTGACATTTTCAGGAACAGATTCGATGACGCTTCGTACCACCAGGCTCTTTCCCGTTCCGTTCGCACCGGTCAACACCACGTGATCCGTTGGCGAGATCCAGAGCTCCGGCACATCTATCGAGAACTCGCCAGCAGACAGTCGCGATGCTTCCAAGTGCGCCACGCAACTTGAGCGCGCAGCGACGCCGAACTCGCCGATACGATGGTCGTATCTTTTCGAGACGGTTTTCTCAGAAAGCTCTGCCTCGGCCTTTGCGAGCCGCCCGCTCATTTTGGACGAGAGCTTCCCTGCAACGCCGTCCTTGCCAGAGACTATGGCGCGTCCGATCTTCTCGCGAGCGTCGCTGTCTTTTTTGCTCAAGCCGCGCTTGCTTCGCTTGCCCTTCTGACGCGCCGCCTCTTCGCTCCTGCGCTGGGCTTCTGCCTTCAGGCGCTTCGCTTCACGAGAGGCTTGCTCGCGATCCCTCATCGCGGAGGCGCGTTCGCTCGCCGCCTGGTCGCTTGCCTTCGAGTACCCGCCGGGGCGCATGGTCCAACGTGCGCCCTCGCACATGAGGCTCTGGCCCACAAGGCCATCGAGCAGGTCTCTATCGTGCGAGATGAGGATGCCGATGCCGCTGAAGGAGGCCAGCGCCTCCTTCACGATGTCGCGCGTGGCGGCATCGAGGTCGTTGGTCGGCTCGTCCATGATGAGGACATCTGGCTGTGCATAGAGGGCGCACGCGATCTGGAGCCGCTTCTGCTGACCGCCCGAGAGCGTGTCGTAGCGCCAGAACCAGTCGTCTTCGATGCGGAGCAGCGCCCTTGCCCGTTGCGCCTCCTTGCCCCAATCCGATGCGAGATCGAAGAGCTTGTCTGGCTCTTGGGTCGAGTCTTGCTCGCAATACGACGCGAACAGATTCGGGCTCACCGCCCCGGAATCGGGCGTAATAGCGCGGGCGGCGATACGGGCGAGCGTGGTCTTCCCGCATCCGTTGTCGCCGATGATGCCCGTCCATCCCGATGGGAACGTGGCGCTGACGTCTTCGATGGCAGGCGATGCCGTACCGGGGTAGGTATAGCTGATGTGGGTGAGATTCAGTTGCATGGCGAGCTCCTTTGAGAGGAGGTCGCGCAGGGGTCAGGCACGCGATGTATGGATTTGGAACGAGAAGGCACTGAAGCGATGCGGCACCCTGAAGCGCGACCGGATGTACAGAATGGTCGTATGGGGTACCCGAAACGGGCATCGCTAGTTCTTCATCTAACCTGACCTAACTCGAAGCGGCGCTTGCCAAAGGCCCCGCTGGATGATTGATATCTAGGATTATAGCATGGTAATCAGGTGGCAACTCGCCGGCGCGCCCTTGGCTCGTCGCTTCACCCAAGTGCTGATTGGTGCTGAGAGCGGAGAGACTGCGTGGCACTGCTCCCTCTAGCTGGCGCCTGATGCTGGAAAGCATCACACAGAAACGCCTGCCCTTCCCGCAACCCGCCAGAGCATGGCCGAAGGCGGCGGTTGGCACTGCAGCCTCCTCCCGTGTTATCTTTATTGAAGATAATTAAGAAGGTGGTGCACGATGTGCAGAACATACCCGGGAACGGAAACGAAACACAGAACCAACTCATAACAGCGACGCAGCAGCCCTCGAGTCCCGTGGCCCTGAGCGCAGACGTCGAGATGCTGCTCGAGCGCTTTTTAGTCGAGGCCGAGCTGGCCGAGACCACGAAGGAGACCTACCGCAGGACCCTGAGGGGCTTCTTCGCGTGGAAGGAGGAACGAGGGATCGCAGACCTCGCCAGGGGAGACATCCTCGCCTACAAGCAGGACATGCTGGCGAGGGTGCGGCCCTCGACGGCGAGCACCTACCTCACCGCGGTCAAGAGCCTGTTCAAATGGCTCGAGTCCGTGAGAGCCTACCCGAACGTGGCCGCGGACATAAAGACGGTCAAGCTAGTGGGCAACATCCACCGCAAGGACGCGCTGACGCCGGCGCAGGCCAAGCGTGTGCTCCAGGTGCTGAAGGGCGACACGCTGCAGGCCAAGCGCGACTTCGCGCTGGTGAACCTGCTCATCAGAGTCGGCTTACGCTCGGTGGAGGTCACGCGAGGCCGTCTGGGTGATTTGCGCAACAGGGGCGATCAGACGATTCTGCTCGTCCAGGGCAAGGGCAGGGTCGAGAAGGACGCGCTCGTGGTGCTGACCGATGCGACTCTAGGACCCATTTACGACTACCTGGCAGCGCGCAGGTGCGAGGGGCGCGAGGTCGTCGGGGAGGACTCGCCGCTGTTCGCCAGCCTCTCCAACAAAACATATGGGAAGCCGCTGTCCACGCGCAGCATACGGCAGATTGCGAAGGAGGCCCTGCGCGCGGCGGGGCTCGACAGCGAGAGGCTCACGACCCACAGCTTCCGGCACAGCGCGGTGACGTTCGCGTTGCTGGGGGGGGCGCCAGCCTGCAGCAGGCCCAGGCGCTCGCAAGGCACACGAACCTGACGACCACGATGGTCTATGCCCACAACGTCGACCGCGTGAGCCAAGCTCCGGAGCGTTTTGTCGACGGCCTCCTCGACGACTAGGAGGCCGGGGCCGCGTCATGCGAGGGGAATGCCCGAGAGGTCGCTCCCCAGCACCTCCAGGTACTCCAGCAGCTGCTGGTACTTGCCCCGGAGCAGCAGGAGCTGTCGCTGGAGCTCCGCGTTCTCCTCCTTCAGCTTCCTCGATTGCTTCCTGCTCTTGTCGAGGGCGATGTCGAGGTCCTGCAGGCGCGACTGCGCCCTCTGGAGCTCCCTTGACAGCCTGGTTATCTCGGCGTCCTTGTTCAGCTCGCGCCTGCCCTCTTGGCTCACCTTGCCCGTCGGCTTGAACTGACAGACCCGGTTCTTCGCCAGGAGCTCCTTGACATGCTGCTGGCTGAACGTCCCCGAGCTCAGCCCCGTTAGCGCCATGAGCTCCTTCTTGGTGACGATGCGGTGGTCCTCCTGGATCTCGTCGATGGCCCCCTGGATGAGGGCCAGCGTCTTCTCGCGCTTCGCCGCGTACATCCTCTGCATGTTCTCACTGGGCTGCTTCATCAGAGACCTCCAGGTCCTCGCCGCTGATAGCGCTCAGCACGCGCTGGGTCAGCGTCTTGTATGCGTCTATCCAAGCACCGCAGAGCTCCGCGAAGACATCGTTGCCGCAACTCAGGGCCTTCTCCTGCTTGCTGCGCCAGTCGTCGAGCTCGCTTTGATAGTAGTCGAGGTCGTCGGCGTCGGGGACGAGGTAGCTGCAGCGGAGGCACCTCGACCTGTCGGCGCTGCAGCCCTTTGCGTCCGAGCACAGCCCGATCCTGTGCACCCTCTTGGCGAAGGGCTTCGACAGGATCCTGTCGAAGCGCGCGGGGTCATCTGTGTTGACGATCCTGCCCCTGAACACGACGGGGTCGTCCTTGCGCAGGTCCTTGACGGAGGTGTGGGTGTAGCTCTGCTCGATCATCTTGGTGTTGTGGTGGGCGGTGAGCGGCAGCAGGTCGATGGCACGGAAGAGGCCCGAGTTCATGCGGTCGCTGATGGCGTTGTGGCGGAACTGGTGCGTTGTCGGTGAGTAGGGCTCGCCGTGCTCGTCGAGAAGGCCCCTGTACTCGCAAAGTCGGGCGAAGAAGCGGTTGCAGCTTCCCTGTTTCTTCGGCTTGAACGCCGACCCGTGCGGCTTGTAGCGCCTCCCACCGGTCTTCGGGTCTCTCATGAGCCTGTAGGTCCTCGAGGTGAAGAGGAGCTCGGCGTCGCTGCCGAGATGCGACACCACCTCGTCCCTCTGGGCCGCCACCAGGTCGACGAGGAGCTTCCCCATTCCCTCGTACCTGACCTCGATCAGCTTGATGTCGCTCGGCACGTAGGGCCCCGACTGCTTGAAGGACGGGATCGTCAGGGTGTAGGTGTCTGCGCTGAGCTGCTTCAGGCACCTGACCGTCATGCTGAGGACCTCCGTGATGCGGTTGGGGATCAGGCGCAGCATCCAGTAGACGCACCTGTAGACCAGCGGGATGCCGTCTCGCATGAAGATGACGTCGAGCTGGTCGGCCACCTCGTCGGGGATGTACTTGTCCTCCTTCTTGACGTGGGCAGGGGCCCTCTCCAGCACGAACCTCTGCATGGCGGAGCTGATGTCGGTGAAGCCAGATTCCCTCGCGAATGCCTTGAGGGTGTTCCAGCGGTGCAGGCGGTTGTCCAGGGAGACGCTCTGCTCGCCCGAGAAGAGGCAGGTGTGGAAGGCGACGAGCGCGTCTGGCGGCGCCTCTGCGAAGCTCTCGCAGCTGCTCGGGATGAAGCCCGCGTAGCGGCCGATGGCGCCGTTGATGTCTTTGTCGATGGTGGAGGGGGCCCGGCCCTTCACAAGCCTCGTCAGCGCCCATCTCTTGGCCTCCTTCTTGAGGTGTTCGTTCGAGATACCCGTGAAATATATGTTGCGCGAGCTCGGTTTGACGTTCTTGTCGGGCTTCACCTTGTCGGCTTGCCAGACGTCGTCGCTGAAGCTCGAGGCAGAGCAGTAGTCTGCGAGCATCTTGGCTGCCTGCTCGTCGGTGACGGACACGGTGTTGGAGAGGACGACTGGCTCGAGGGCCGCGGACCCGGATGTGGGGAAGAGAGGGCTGTCAGGCATGGGTGACTCCCTCCTCTATGGCGTCGAGCACCGCCCTGTAGCGCTCGTTCAGGGTTCTCTCCTGCGCGTACTCGGTGTAGCCCTCGTACTCGTCCATCGGGATGTCCAGCTCCGCGTACTTGGCCTCGAACTGCGCCAGCAGCCTCGACGAGTCCTCGTAGAGCTCCTGCCAGCGTGCTTGGAAGGCCCTTCCCGTGCACAGCTTGGGGCAGGACGCGCAGCTGATGTTGCCGAGGTCGGCGCACCTGCCCTCCGAGGGGTGCTTGGAGCACACGCCCAGCTCCACGTTGCGGCGGTTGGTGCAGAAGTCGACGTAGAGCCAGCGGCGCTCCTCCTCCGTGTACAGGTCGAGCCTGCCGCTCTCGATCAGGAGGTTGAACCTCTGCTGGAAGAACTCGCTGTTCAGCTCTGCGATCCTCTTCATCCTCACCTCGGCGTAGATGCGCTCGGTAGTGCCCTGGCCAACGTGACCGAGCTGCTTTTGGACGGCAGTGAGGGGCGCGCCGGAGCTGACGAGCTCGACGGCGACCGTCTTGCGGGTCTGCCTGGAGGTGAACGCCTCCCAGCCCTCGACGATCGACTGCATGCCGTACCTCTCGAGGAGCCGGTTGACAGCGTTGTTGAAGGTCGTTGCGGAAAACTCGCCCCTCACCCCGTTGTCGATCGAGAAGAAGAGCGTCTCGACCCCGTACATCTCCCTGAGGGCGGAGGTCTCCTCGATGTAGGCCTCGATCTCGCCGTGGAGCCCTGGCGAGATGACGGCGAAGATCTTGTCGCCGAGGCGCCGCTTTATCCTGGATGCCGCGGTCTTGGGGGATCTCGCCCTCACCTGCGGCATGCCGCTGGCGGGGTCCTCGGCCGTGATGTCCTCGACGCGGATGCACCTGATGTCAGAGATGCGCCAGCCGGTCTCCATCGCGAGCTTGAACATCAGCCTGCAGGCGCTCGACCCCAGCTCGTCGATGTGCCCCTCAAGGAAGGCGAGGATGTCCTCGGGGATCTCCGGGGTCAACTTGGAGCAGTCGAAACCTCTCTTGACCGCAAGGTTCGCGGTCGGGTCCAGTACCAGGCGCCCACAGGCGACGAGGTGCTGGAAGAAGGCCCTGCAGCTGCACAGGTACCCGCTGAGCGTGCTCGGTGCAAGGCCCTCCTTGCTCAGATGCGAGAGCACGGCAAGGATATGCAGCTCACCCACGTCCTCCGGGCGGGCGATGCCGTACTCGCCGCCGAGGATGGCGAGCACGCGCAGCAGGTCGCCCATCGCCTCCGGGATCCGCCCCAATGCGCGGGGGTTGTCAGCCGAGGCTGCCCTCCGGTAGAGAGACCTCAGGAACTCCCTCGCGTCTTGCTGGAAGGCGCCCGCGCTTCCCAGCGAGGAGAAGTCGACCGACCTTCCTGTGAACGTCTCCCCCTTGGGGATGTAGATCCACACCTCCGCCTTGTCGCTGGCCACATCGTCGGCGTTGCCGTCGAACAATAGCCTGCGCAGGCCGGCGATCTTGCCCTCGAGATGCTCGTCGAAGGCGCTGGCGAGGGCGGGGGTCCGCCTCGTCATCCTGAATGCCGCGCACATCCTCGCGTCCTCGGCTGCCAAGTGCTCCTTGAAGTCGCGACGGAATCTGTGGAGGGGCAAGATCGGCCCCCTCGGAGAGTCTGGTGCCAGGTATTTGCCGGCAAAGAAGGCGTCGCATGCGCCGAGGAGCTCCTCGAAGCTGACGCCCCCCGGCAGCTCCGGCACCGCCAACTGGGAGTCGCCTGCGGCAAGAAGGCCGGCGGGGACGAAGCTCCTGTCGACCTTGACAGCCTTCTCGTCGTAGCAGGCCCGCTCTTCAGCGCTGAGATCCAAGAAGTCGTAGACGGCGGTGCGGTTCTGAGTCACGGCGTACGTGTAGGGCAGCATCTCCCTGGCGAGTATCTCGTGCAGCCTGCGGTAGCTGTCGCAGCCGGAGTGGGGCCTTATCGCCTTGTACTTGCGGAACTCCGAGACAGGAAGCCTGGAGTACCCGAAGATGTACGTGGTCAGGCGCTCGTAGCTGAAGTGGAGATAGCAGCGCCCGGGCAACCCCGATGCGTATTGCTCCACCATGTCGCGCACGTACGCCGCGAACGCCTCCTCGCCCACCTCCTCGACAACCGCGTTGTCGAGCCACATCAAAAAGGAGTCATGGAAGCTCCCGTGGTACTTCTCCTCGAACTCCCTGCAGACAGCTGCGAGGGGCTCCCGGCGCTCGATGGCCTCGACGGCGCGGTCCCTGATCTGAACCGGGAAGCGATAGCGCAGGTAGAAGCGCCTCCTGTACGCGTCGTGATAGATACGGGGCAAGGGGTTGGTCGTCATGTGATTGAGACAGTAAACCGACCCCGTTATCTCCCTGTAGAGCCTCTTCATGTCGCGCCTCACCCAGGCCGCCTCGTCCTCGTGCATGGAGACGAGCACGTCGAAGAAGTAGTCGCCCAGCTCCTCTTCCGAGAACATGGCGGTCAGCGCGACCGCGCAAAAGGTCGGAAAGGATTGCGGACTCATCGACTCCCTCAGGTCGCTGCAGAGAGACAGCAGCGAGCGCGACTCGATGCAAGCGGCCAAGGAGGCGAGGTCGCATGCCGTGGCTGCTCTGGCGACATGGGTGCGAAGGTTGTTGCGCTTCCCGCTCCTGACGCTTTCCCTGATGTGCTCGAGCGCCTCCTCAGGTTGTCTGATCATCGGCGTGCCTTTGCTCCTTGGCGGCCTCGAGCCTCTTCCAGTTCTCGACGGCGGTCACCCTGTCCTGCCTGTTCTTGTAGGGCTCGGCAGACCCCATGCTCTTCCAGCCCATGATGTCCAGGATCTGGTTGTCGGTAAGGGAGGCGGGGTCTAGGGCCTGCTGCCTGAGGAGCTCCTCCATCTTCGTGCTCCTGCCGGAGTGGGTGCGCACCTTGGCGGGGTCGAGGCCGGCGTGCTTGGCGGCGCGCTTGATGATCTCGAGCGCGTTGTGGTAGGCCATCGGCTTGCCGA
Source organism: uncultured Collinsella sp. (assembly GCA_900550205.1). Lineage (GTDB taxonomy): Bacteria > Actinomycetota > Coriobacteriia > Coriobacteriales > Coriobacteriaceae > Collinsella. Next base: position 10,598 of record URRJ01000035.1, read on the forward strand.
AGCTGCCCTCGCGCTCGCGCAGGTTCAGGAAGATCTCGGTCGGTATGAGCACTCCGGAATCGATCAGCTTCCCCTCGACGGCGCTGCGCTCGTTGTAGAGGTACTCCTCCAGCAGGCGCCGCGAGCGCTCCGACAAGACGCAGACGCGCCCCTCGCCCTCGCGCCTGCCCTTGCTGCGGAACAGCTTCAATGTGCCCTCGTCGGCGCGGTAGAGGTCGATCTGGGCGGAGAGGATCTCGTCGATGCGAAGGCCGTCGAGCGAGAGGGAGAAGACCGCCTTGTCGCGGTAGGTGCGGAAGTTGCTGAGGATGGCGTCGACCTGCTCGTCCGTGTACCACTTCTCGTAGTCCACAGGCGGCTTGCCGCTGACAAAGGACGTCTCGGCGACATAGCGCGGCGACGTGGTCACGATTCCCTGGCCGTAGAGGAAGGAGTGCGGGTTCTCCCCGCTTCGCTCCTCTGCGACCTCCATCTTGGTTTCTCTGCCCTGCGAGCGCAGGAAGGTGTAGAAGCTGGCCACGACCGTGTAGTAGCCCCTGACGGTGAAGCCGGACCTCTTTCCCTCCACTGCGCCGACGAACGGGATGACGTTTCCGAACTGCAGGAAGCGCAGGAAGCTGGCGAGGTGCTTGGCGGTCGCGTCGGCGTAGCCGATGTGCCAGCAGTCCTGCAGGTAGTTGAGGTACTTGCACAGCTTGTAGGCGTACTGCCTCGCCGTCTGGGGCGAGCCCATGCTCATCTTGTGGAGGAACTTGTTCGCCCAGAAGGGGTAGGCGTCCGGATGGTTGATGATCCAGCCGTCCATCGTGTCCCCGTCTGCTCTCGGGTAGAGGCATCTCTCAACGGCAAACATTTCTCACCTGACCAAACATCAATTCATCGGACAACGCTTAGTCTAACGGAATAATAAGCTCTCAGTTCATTAACATGGTTAAACTAAGTTAAGTACTTATTATACATAATAAAACCGCCTCCCCCAAATCGTTGCGCTCGATATTGTCTTTGCCCTGGCTGCTTGCCTGCAGACGATCCACGTTCCGCTCATCGTATCGCGCCGCTCGTCCTATAACCGTAAGGTGACTTGCGCCTACGAGGCGAGCCTCGTGGTTCACCTGATGGTTTCGGCGCTCATCCTGTTCGCGTCGTCTGGCTCGTATCTGGTGGCGCCGCTTGGCGTTTGCGCCAGGGCAATGGGCGGAGCGCTGTGGCTCAATGCCGCGATCTTTGTATATGGCGTGGTGCTTATGGTGCACTATCGCCGTCCCGTCATGCTGACTGAGCTGCTGCTCGTTGCCGCCGTTACGCCGCCGGTGGTTTTTGCCATGGGCTCGGCGTGGACCGTTGTCCTAATCGCAGAAGGAGCGTTCTTCCTGTTCCGTTCCATCGCGGCGCTCTTGATGGACGTCCGTAACCGCCAGGAGGATATTACCGCGTTCTCGACGATTGAAACCATCAACGTGATTCCCGTGGGCATCCTGTATCTAGACCCGAGGGGCCGTCCGTTGCTCATGAACCGCTGCATGCGCAAAAACCTGGTGGAGCTTCATATGCCCACCGATCTGCGCGACATGAGCAGCACATGGAACGACCTGCGAACACTCAGTATGCAGACGCCCGAAAGCAGCGCTAATCGCGCCCATATCGACCTTGACCGCTTTGGCAGGGATCGCGCCGTGATCGAGATCTCTCCTTCCGAGATTCGTCTGTTCGTGCGTGACTCCGCTACGGTCTCGGGCCGTCCGTTCGAGCGCGTCGTCGGCCTGGACGTGACGGAATACGCACACGCCTACGACCGCTTGGCGCAAGCCAATCATCTGCTTGAGCTTGCGGGGCAAGAGCTCCAGGCCCAGATCGAAGAAGTCAAAAAGGTTGCCGACAATGCGGCCTACCTGCGCATGCGTTCCCGCGTGCACGATGTGATCGGCCAGCGCCTGTCCATCCTCCGTCGCTATTTGGAGGAAGGGCGTCTGGACGATGAGTCGCTCGAGCAGATCGATCCGTTGCTGCGCTCAATCGCCGTCGACCTGCGCAGTGGCGGCGTCAGTGAGCCGGCGGAGCAGCTGGGTGATATCGTCCATGCTTTTGGCCTGGTGAGTGTGCAGATCGATGTTGAGGGCGCGCTGCCTGAGGACGTACGTGTCGCCGCCGCATTTTTGCAGATTGTCCGCGAGGCCTCGACCAATGCCACCAAGCATGCGCAGGCGCATCGGGTCCATGTGCGCTTGTGGCAGGAGGGGACGGATGCTGACGCCGTCGCGCGCATGACGATTTCTAACGACGGGTCTCCGGCCCCCGTATCGTATCGCGAGGGAACGGGTATCCCAGGTATGAGGCATGTCGCGCAAGATTTGGGTGGCAGCCTAGAAGTCAACGCCACCCCGCCCTTTACGCTTGCGGTGTCCATTCCGCTTAACGCCAACGACACGTCTCAAAGGAGAAACTCATGATCCGCGTGTTAATTGTCGAAGATCAGGCCATCCTGCGCGAGAGCCTGGCGCGCTCCGTTGGCGACCAGCCCGATATGACCGTCGTCGCCGCGATCGCCGATGCCTCCGAGGCCTTGGGTGTCGCGCTCAAGGAGCGCCCGGACATGATACTGATGGACGTATGTACCGAACACGATTCAAACGGCATCGTGGCGGCGGCACGCATCAAGGAGCAGCTGCCTGAGTGTCGCATCATTATCATGACCGGCATGCCCGAGATCACCTTTGTCGACCAGGCCCGCGAGGCGGGCGTCGATAGCTTTGTGTACAAGAACGTCGGTATCGACGAGCTGTTCGCCGTGATGCGCTCCACGCTGGCGGGCTATTGCACGTTTCCCAAGCCGCCCGAGAGCATTTTTTCGGGTACGGCGGCACTCGACAATGTCGAGCTGTCGATTTTGCGCCTTGCCTGCGAGGGCAAGAGCCGTCGCGAGATCGCGGCCGAGCTGTTTATGAGTGAGGGCACCATCAAACGCCGCATCTCGGAGATTCTGAGCAAGACCGGCTACGACAACATCATGCGCCTGGCCGTACATGCGGTGACTGAGGGTAGCATCGTTCCCAACATGGAGCGCCCGTAATCGACGCGCTCGCCCGTGTTCCGGCGCCGTAAAGATAGGCCGCCCGCCGTTTCGCATCTAAAAACGGCGGGCGGTCTGCTTTTGCGGGCGGTGCTGTCGGCGCAAGACGACGTGCTGTCCTCAATGGATTGGAACGGGACTTCCATCGCTTTGCCGCGGCCTGGCATGTGCGCGGATGTGTCCGCCAGTCCGCGGCTGATGTTACGTGCCGTTACGCGATGGTTGCGCTGTAAGAAGCGACGTCCTCGTAGGAATCGGTCAGGTAGGCGTCGATGCCGATGGTCGTGTTGACCAGGTCGTCAAGGCTGTCAAGCTCACCGCTCGAGAACGTGAATTCCTCGGTGGCGCTGGTGCCGGGCATCAGGTGAGCCGAGAACCAGGGTTCCTTCATGGTGCCGTTGACGTTGGTCTTGCCGGAAGGAGCGTAGAAGGTCAGGTCCTTGTCGCTCTTGTTGGTGATGTTGACGACAAAGCCGATGTCGCCCCAGTCGTCCTTGAACTTCTCGGTGATGGTGATGGTGCACAGATCGTCATCGGCGACGGTGACGGCGGGGGAGATTTCGACGCTCTGGACATCGTCGTCTTCGACGGCCTCATCGACCTCCTCTTCCTTCTCGGCCGCCTCGCGATCCTTCTTCACCGTACCGGACAGGTCCTTGTCGGACTTGGTAAAGACAAGATTGCCGTCATCTTCTTCGAGGATGAGTTTTCCGTCCTTGAGCTTCATGTCATGCGACTCGTCTTCGGCGGTGATGGTTACGGTGGTGGCGTCCTTTGCCTCCCATTTAAGATCGACGACTTCAAGGAACAGGTCGAGGGCACCTGTACCGTCCTCATCGAGAATCAGGACGCAGTGGACACCCCAATCCTCGAGCATCTTCATGTACTCATCGGTCAGCTCTTCGCCCTCCAGGGTTCCACCCGAGAGTTCCCAGCTGCCGACGAAGTTGGCCTTGGGGTCTTTGCCGCCGCCGCTGCAGCCCGTCAGGGCAAAGGCGAGCGCCAGGACGCATGTCAGGAATGCGAGTACGGACTTTTTGAACGTTGTCTTCATGGTGTCCTCCTTTATCGAACGAAACCCATGGAAGCAAATGCGGGGGTGGCGGATCCCCCGCCAATTACCAGATAGAGGGGCTAGGGCCTGGGCGTTCCGCAGTTGCTGCAGAACTTGCCGCCGTTTTCGCTGCCGCAGTTGGGGCAGTACCACTTGGCCGGTGCCGGGGCGGGTGCGGGACTGCCACACTCGGGGCAGAACTTGCCGGTG
>URRJ01000036.1 GCA_900550205.1 uncultured Collinsella sp.
GCGGCATGGATGGGCAGCTGTTCCAGGCGGAGCAGCTGGACGAGAAGTACGGCCTGGTGGGAAAGATCACGGGTGTGAATCCGGAGCCGGTGGAAAACGCCCTGCTCAGCGGCTATATCCCCGTGGTGTCCACCGTGGCCCAGGGCGTGGACGCGGACACCGCCTACAACATCAACGCCGACACCGCCGCCGGTGCCGTTGCCGCGGCGCTCCACGCGCATAAGGCAATCTTCCTTACCGACGTCGATGGCCTGTATAAGGACTTTAGCGACAAGGATTCGCTCATCTCCAACCTAACGCACGACGAGGTTAATGAGATGCTCTATGGGGGCGAGGTCGACAAGGGCATGATTCCCAAGCTTCGCACCGCTGTCGATGCGCTTGCCGCCGGTGTGTTCCGCGCGCACATCATCAACGGCACCACGCCGCATTCGCTGCTCCTGGAGCTGCTGACCGATGCCGGCGTCGGCACCGTGATCCATTCCACCGAGACGGCATACGAGTTCGATACGCACCCGCACCCGCTTTCGACCTTTGCGGCACGCCTGACCGAGAACCTCGACGAGGTCGAGAAGCTCCAGACGGTTTAACGTCTTGGCGCCGCATCCTTACACCCACGCCCGCGCCGCCCGGCGCTTAACGGAAGGCATCCCATGTCACTTGCTGCTCAACAATCGCTCGAATCCCACTACGTTATGCATACCTTTGGCCGCTCGCCGGTTGAGTTTGTCGAAGGTCACGGTATGAAGCTCACCGGTGACGATAGTCGTGAGTATCTCGACTTTCTCGCTGGAATTGGCGTGTGTAGCCTAGGCCACGGTAATCCTACAGTGCTTTCGGCACTCGAGGCTCAGACCAAAAAGCTTCTGCATGTGTCTAACTACTTCTACATCGAGCAGCGTGGCCAGGTAGCGGCGTTGCTGTCCAAGCTCGCTAACGACGACGTAGACGGTGCGCGCGTGATTGCCGATGCCATCGCCGCCGGCGATGAGACCACGGCAGCTGCGCTCGGTGCTCCGACGGCGGGCGAGCAGGTGTGGGAGACGTTCTTTGCCAACTCCGGCGCCGAGGCCAATGAGGGTTCGATGAAGCTTGCTCGCCTGTACGCCAAGCGTGCCGGTAACGGTGGCAACACCATCGTGTGCATGCGCGGTGGCTTCCATGGCAGAACGCTCGAGACCATTGCCGCTACCATGCAGGATTGGCTGCAGGATAGCTTCCGCCCGCTGCCGGGCGGCTTTGTGGCCTGCACGCCCAACGATGTCGATGAGCTGCACGCAATCTTTAAGCAGCTGGGAAGCGAGATTTGCGCCGTGATGCTCGAGCCGATTCAGGGCGAGAGCGGCGTGCATCCCATGACCGAGGAGTTTATGGCTGCCGCGCGCGACCTGGCGCACGAGGCCGGTGCTGTCCTTATCGCCGACGAGGTCCAGTGCGGTCTGTTCCGCTCCGGTAAGCCGTTTGCGTTCCAGACTTATGGCGTGGAGCCCGACATCATGAGTCTTGCCAAGGGCATCGCCGACGGCGTTCCCATGGGCGCCGTGGTGGCAAAGAAGGAGATCGCCGACGTGTTTAAGCCTGGCGACCACGGTTCGACCTTTGGCGGTAGCTGCTTGGCCGTCGCGGCGTGCGCCGCGACGCTCTCCGCGCTTGTGCGCGGCGACTACGCTGAGCATGCCGCCAAGGTGGGCGCCTATATGGAGCAGACGCTAGCCAAGCTTCCGCACGTGGTTGAGGTCCGTGGCCGCGGCCTGATGCTCGGCTGCGACCTGGATGACGCTGCGGGCGATGCACATGACATTGTTGCCCGAGCGCTGGAGGCCGGTGCCGTGATTAACGCGACCGGAGCTCATACGTTGCGTTTCCTGCCGCCGCTCGTGTGCGAGGAGGCCGATGTGGATAGCCTGATTGAGATTTTGTCGGGTATCTTGGGCTAGTTCGGCGCAATGATTCAATTTGGACCGGGTTCCGGACTGCGGACGTGCCATATGCGGCATGATTCAGCGGTCTGGAACCCTTTTTGCCTTAGATTTGCTAAGGCTGGGAGACCTACTGGTCAAAAAACATCAAATATGAGTACTGTTACCGATTTGGTAGCAGCAATTTTGGACTAATCAGACCAAATAGCAAGTCGAAATGGCGATGATTGCACGATTCTGGTCCAACTGTTAGTCCTTATAATGGACATATGTTGCGAAACTTAAGCAAATACTATCTATTTATATGTTGTAACCAAGGTAGCAGTACTCATTTTTGCCATTTTTTGGCCACGGCCTTTGTGACAGACGTGCTGGCGGGTTCGAATCCCTCTGCACTGGGCACAAAAAAGAAAGGCCCCCATCGCTGGGAGCCTTTTCAATCAAGTGGTGGGCGATGAGGGATTCGAACCCCCAGCCTTGTGCGTGTAAAGCACCTGCGCTAACCGTTGCGCCAATCGCCCGCAGAGATTGAGTATAGCGGAAACCCTGCGCTGTTCATCGCTAATTCATAACGAAACTTACGCGGCGACTTCGGCGCCCTTGTCCTCGTCGATAAAGAAGCGCTTGTACCAGATGAGGAACGTCAGCGTGGTATAGATCTTACGCTGGTTGAGCGCGCGACCCTCAAAGTGATCGTCAAGCAGTTTCATGAGCGCATCGGTATCAAAGAAATCGGCAGCCCACGGTGCGGTGAAGTATTCCTTTACGTAGTCGTAGTACTTTTGCTCGCGCAGCCAGAACTTGACCGGTACGGGGAAGCCCACCTTCTTGCGCGTTGCCCACTCGTCGGGCAGTGTGCGGTTGGCAGCGTGACGTAGGACGAGCTTGCAGCCTTCTTCGTTAACACGGTAGTTGGCGGGAATGTGCTCGGCAAACTCCATGACCTTCTTGTCCAGGAACGGGACGCGAAGCTCCAGAGAATGCGCCATGCACATCTTGTCGGCCTTGAGCAGAATGTCGCCCGGCAGCCACATGTTCATATCCAGATACTGTTTCTTGGAAAGCTCGCAGCAGTTGGGAACCTGCTTGTAGTACTCGGCGCACATCTCGGCGGCGTTCTTGCCGGTGTCATAAGCGGGCTTGAGCACCTCGTCGACCTCGGAGGGATCGAACACCTTTGCCTGACCCACATACCAGCGCTCGGGAACCTCGGCGCATTTCGTCAGGAAGTTGTGGCCCTTAAAGTAGGGGAGATGCTGAACGAGCGAGCCCAGGGCGCGACGTACGCCGAGCGGCACGCGCTTCTTAAAGGAGCGCATCTCGGAGGTGTCCTCGTACCACTCATAGCCGGCAAACAGCTCGTCAGCACCCTCGCCCGAAAGGACGACGGTGACCTCCTCGGAAGCCATCTGCGCCAGATAGTACAGCGGCACACTGGACAGGTTCGATTGCGGCTCGTCCATGTGGTACTGGATATCGGGCAGTGCATCGAAGAACTCGTCGGCGGTAATCATCTTGCGCACGTTCTTGATGCCCAGCTTGTCGGAAAGCTCGGCAGCGTAGTTGGTCTCGTTGAAGTTCTTGTAATCAAAGCCGACAGAATACGTGGTGTCGGGCATGAGACAGGCGGCAATGTAGCTGGAGTCCACGCCGCCAGAAAGGAACGAGCCCACCTTAACATCGGCGATACGGTGCGCGGCGACGCTCTCGTGCACGACCTTGTCGCACTCGTCCACGTACTCTTCGAAGGTCTTGGAGTTGTCGTCGGTGAAGTCACAGCTCCAGTAACGCTTGATGTCCATGGTGTTGGTCGTCAGGTCATACGTAAAGCAATGCGCCGGGGCAAGCTTGAACACGCCCTTAAAGAAGGTCTCCTCCGTGGCGGGGAATTGCAGCGTCAGGTAGGGGCGCAGCGCGTCGTGGTTGACAGCCTTCTCAAACTTGGGATGGTCCAGGAAGCTCTTGATTTCGGAGCCAAACAGCAGCGAGCCATCGGATGCCTGGTAGTAATAGAACGGCTTGATACCAAAGATGTCGCGAGCGCCAAAGAGTTTGTTCTTGTTCTGGTCGTGAATCACGAACGCGTACATGCCGCGCAGGCGGTTGACCAGGTCCTCGCCCCACTCCTCGTAACCGTGTACCAGGACCTCGGTATCGGCGTTGCAGTGGAAGGCGTAGCCGGCTGCCTCCAGCTCGGCGCGAAGCTCCTGGAAGTTGTAGATCTCTCCGTTGAAGACAATCGTGACCTTGCCGTCATCGCTCGACATGGGCTGAGCTCCAGCTTCGGAAAGATCGAGAATCGAAAGACGACGGAAGCCAAGGGCAACGTTGTCGACGATATGCTGGCCGCCCATATCGGGACCACGGTGGATGATGCGATTCATCATGGCCGTGAGAACCAGCTCACTCTGTTCATCTGTACCGGTAAAACCGACAAAACCGCACATGCAAGATCCTTTCTGCTGACGGCTCAGGTGTACTGCCGCAAGGGTTACGGCAGCTGATGTCAAATAATCTTTACTATCATGCCAATCTTTTGTTTCGTGATAGGGCATAAGCGCCGAGCGAACCGAAAAAACCACGGCCCGATCTTCGGACGAAGCGGCGGGCCGTGGTTGCGAACACTATGCTAAAGAATAGCACCCAGATTTCCTTGTTTTTACGCGGGGTGAACACTGTTGCCATCTATTAACCCACGACACAGTCCATGCAATTTTTTAGAAGGCTGCAGTGCGCGCAGGGTCGGGTGGCATATTAGGATGGTTGATAATACAGAATGTTTCATCGTTTCTGCCGCGGGACGTCTTTTGCCCTTTAAGGCTGAATTTAGCGAGAGAGGTCTTTGTATGTCGAGTCCGACACAAGAGAAGCTAACTCTGATGCGCTATATAGAGTTGCTCGAGGAAGATGACCTTGTTGTTTCCAAACCGAGCGCTTCGTGCGACCAGCGCATTGAGTTTGCGACTGACGACTCGCGCCAGGTGCGTCCGGGCACGTTGTTTGTCTGCAAGGGCCGCGCGTTTAAGCGTGAGTACCTGCTTTCGGCAATCGCCGATGGCGCCGTGGCCTACGTTTCCGAGGTCGATTACGATGTTGATCTTCCCGCGGTGATTGTGAGTGATATTCGTCGCACGCTCGCCGTGGTGGCAGATGCCTTTTATGGGCACCCGTCGGGCAAGGTGAAGGTCTGTGCCTTTACAGGCACCAAGGGCAAGTCGACCTGTAGCTTTTATCTGCGCGGCATTCTCGTCAACGAGGCCAAGCTTACGGGCTGTCACCGACCCGCTCTTAATACGGGCATTGAGTTCGACGACGGCATCGAGGCGGGCCCTTCCAAACTGACGACCCCCGAATCCTTCCTGCTGCAGTCTCGCATCGCACATGCTGCGGAGGCGGGTGCCCCGTGGCTGGTTATGGAGGCATCGAGCCAGGGCCTCAAATACGAGCGCACGGGCAAGATCGCCTTTGAAGTCGGCGCCTTTACCAATATCGGCGAGGATCACATTTCGCCGATTGAGCATCCGACGCTCGAGGATTACTTTGCCAGCAAGCTCAAAATCTTCTCGCAGAGCCGTTTTGCCGTGGTCAATCTCGATATGGACAAGGTCGATCGCGTGCTCGAGACGGCATCTCGTTGCGAACGTACGGTGACGTTCTCCCTGACCGACGAGCGTGCCGACGTGTTTGCGCTGGCGATTCGTAATGGCGACTGCGGCGTGGTGGCAACGGTGCGCACGCCCCGCTTTACGCGCGACATTGTGATTCCCACGCCGGTTAAGTTCAATGTGTCCAACGCGCTTGCCGCTATTGCCTGCGCCGAGGCCCTGGGCATTTCCGAAGAGGGTATCGTCCACGGCTTTGAGGGCGTCTTCGTTCCCGGCCGTATGGAGCTCTATCCGTCCGTATCCGGCAAAATCTTGGGCGTCGTCGATTTTGCGCATAACGGCATGAGCCTCGAGACGCTCCTGCGTGACTTGCGCGAGAACTATCCCGAGCGCGAGCTGGCAGTTGTATTTGGCGCTACGGGCGGTAAGGGTGTCGATCGACGCACCACGATGGGCATCGCCGCTGGCAAGTATGCCGACCGAATCGTGATTACCGAGGATGACCCCGGCCCCGAGGATGTCGAGGATATCTGCGCCGAGATCGCGCGCAACGTTCAAGCGCAGGGAAATGATAACTGGCAAATCGTGACTGATCGCGTTGCCGCTATCGAGACTGCCGTGCGCGAAACCGTCCTTCCTGCCGTGGTCATCGTGACCGGTAAGGGCGAGGAAGAGCGTATGCTGCGCAAGAACGGACCCGAGCCTTGTGAGCGCGACGGTTCGATTCTCAAGCGCACCCTTGCGGCGTATGACGCCTAGACCAAGCCCCTTCTACGTAATGGAGTGACCATGTCCCACAACACCCTGCCGACCGTTGCCGAGCTTTCGGGCGAGATGCGCGAGCGTCTGGCCAAGGTCAAGTACGTCTTTACCGATCTGGACGCCACGATGCTCGCTCCCGGCTCGTGCGTATTGCGCGACAACGACGGAAATCCCTCGACCAAGCTCGTCGAGGCGGTCGTCGCGCTCGCTCGTGCCGGCATCCAGGTGGTTCCCACCTCGGGTCGCAACCGCACTATGATCCACGAGGACGCGCGCGTGCTCGGCCTCAACTCCTACATCGGCGAGATGGGCGGCCTGGTCATGTACGACCTCAAGGCCAACGATTGGGAGTACCTGACCGGCGACATGCCCTACGATCCCGCCTGTGGTCTCACGCCGCACCAGGTGATCGAGCAGACCGGTGTGTGCGAGAAAATTCTCGCTCGCTGGCCGCATAAGATCGAGTACCACAACGACATGTCGACCGGTTACAAGTACCGCGAGGTCACTGTCGGCATGCGCGGCGATGTGCCTGATGACGAGGTTCAGGCCATCCTCGACGAGGCCGGCTGCGGCCTGGTTTGGGCCTGCAACGGCCATCTGACCCATCTGTCCAAACCGACGACGCTCGAGCTTAATCGTGTTGAGGACGGTCGTGCCTTCAATATCAATCCGGCGGGCCTCAACAAGGGCGTTGCCATTGCGCGCTTCTGCGAGCACCTGGGAATCGAGCGCGAGGAGACACTGGCGCTCGGCGACTCCGAGTCCGATTTCTACATGGCCGACCACGTGGGCACGTTCTGTTTGGTCGAGAACGGCCTGACCAGCGCCGGCGCGCCCGAGTTCTTGGACGCTTGCGATAACGCTTACGTTACGCGTGGCAAGATTGTCGACGGCTGGGCGGCAACGGCAGAGCTGCTCGTCGCGGCTCGTTCATAGCGCGCCCCTATCGTTCTGAGCCATATCTTTTCGAGAGAGAATCTGGTGAGGTAATGTCCGATATCGAGAATCTGGCCGGGGACACGCGCCCCATTGGCGTATTCGACTCGGGTCTGGGCGGTCTGACGGTTGCACGCGCCATCGCGACGGCGCTGCCGCACGAGTCCGTCTACTACTTCGGCGACACCAAACGCTGCCCTTATGGCACTCGCACCGAGGACGAGGTGCGCTCGTTTGCACTGCAGGCGGGCCGCTGGCTGTCAAAGCACGACGTCAAGATCATGGTCATCGCCTGCAACACGGCGACCGCAGCGGCCTTGCGTCTGGCTCAGCAGGTGCTCGACGTTCCCGTGATCGGTGTGATCGCACCGGGCGCACGCGCGGCAATCAACAGCACCCGCACGCGCCGGGTGGGCGTGCTCGCCACCAACCTCACCATTCGCTCGGGCGCTTACACGCGTGCCATTCAGGACCTGGATGCCGGCGTCGACGTATACGGCTGCCCTGCCTCGAGTTTTGTCGAGGTCGTCGAGCACGAGCTCGCCTCGGGTGCGCATCTGCAGGAGCAGTGGCTCGAGAACGAGGACATCTTCGATACGCCGGCCGTGCGAGCGCTGGTCGGCGCCACGGTTGAGCCGCTGCGCGATCGCGGAATCGATACCGTGGTGCTCGGCTGCACGCACTTTCCGCTGCTCGTGGGGCCTATTCGCCATGCGCTGGGACCCGGGGTGCGCGTGGTGAGTTCCGCCGAGGAGACTACGCGCGAGCTGACCGATATCCTCACGCGCCGCGAGCAGCTGGCGGGCGACCGAGCCGCAGCATCGCTTTGCCACCACCTCTGACAACATTGCCGAGTTTGCGGTGGCGGGTAGCTTTATCTTTGACCAGCCGCTCAAAAGCATCGAGCATGTCGATATCGACGAACTGAAATAGATGTAGGGTTACCGTCCAAAGACTTGCCCTCTTCTTCTGCCGAAAGGATATTTCTATGGAGTACATGCAGGTCAACCGCGCCAACGGTCGTACCGCCAATGAGCTGCGCCCCGTCAGGCTCACCCGTGGTGTTATGAAACATGCCCACGGCTCGTGCCTGGCTGAGTTCGGCGACACGCGCGTGCTGTGTGCCGCCACCATCGAGGAGGGCGTGCCGGGCTGGCGCAAGGGCGCCAAGGCCGGTTGGGTAACCGCAGAGTATGCCATGCTGCCGGCATCGACCGGCAAGCGTTGCAAGCGCGAGTACGCCAAGCGTAAGGGCCGCTCCATGGAGATCGAGCGCCTCATCGGCCGCAGCCTGCGCACCGTCGTCAACATGAAGGCGCTCGGTGAGTACACCGTCACCGTCGACTGCGATGTGATCCAGGCGGATGGCGGCACGCGTACAGCGAGCATTACCGGTGCCTGGGTGGCGCTACACGACGCCCTTGCTATGTGGGTCGAGGCCGGCAAGATCGAGCGCATCCCGCTCACGGGCCAGGTTGCTGCCATCTCTATGGGCGTTGTCGACGGCAATACCATGCTCGACCTCGATTATTCCGAGGACAGCCACGCCGAGGTCGACATGAACCTCGTCGCTACCGACACCGGCGAGATGATCGAGCTCCAGGGTACCGGCGAGCAGGCGCCCTTCGACCGCAAGCGTCTCAACGCCTTGCTCGACCTGGGCGACAAGGGCATCGCCGAGCTCATCGAACTCCAGCGCCTAGCCCTCGCCTAACCTACCAAAAAGGGACAGGTTTATTTTGGTAGGTTTTATCTGCGGAAACGCTGAACTATAAGGTTTCTGTCGCTAGGGAGGGGAGAGGGCTCGAGGCCTGTTCCTCTTGGGCGGCATTGCTATAGAGACAAGGAGGCCAGCCATGGCACTTGAGAAGATCGATATCGACACCCTCGACCCGGCGGCGACCATCGTCGTGGCAACGGGCAACGCCCATAAGCTCACCGAGATCGAGGCCATTTTGGGCAAGGTCATGCCTGAGGTGCGCTTTGTGGCGTTGGGTCAGCTGGGTGATTTTGAGGACCCTGAGGAAAACGGCACGACGTTTTTGGAGAACGCCATCATCAAGGCGCAGGCCGCGGTAGAGGAGACGGGGCTTATGGCCATCGCCGACGATTCGGGCCTGGTTGTCGATGCCTTGGGTGGCGAGCCGGGTGTGTATAGCGCGCGCTACGCGGGCGTGCACGGTGACGATGCCGCCAACAACGCCAAGCTCCTCGTGAATCTGGAAGGCGTGGCCGACGAGGACCGCACTGCGCGCTTTATGAGCGTCGTCGCGCTTATCGACACGGACGGCCTGGTCACTTATGGCGAGGGCGCCTGCGAAGGCGTTATCGCGCATGAGGGCCGCGGTGACCATGGCTTTGGCTATGATCCGCTGTTCCTGCCGGTCGACACGCCGGGCAAGACGATGGCCGAGCTCACGGCGGACGAGAAGAACGCCATTAGCCATCGCTTCCATGCACTCGAGCACCTGTCTGCCAAGCTGACGGGCGAGGAGTAGGCCGTGCGTGCGGTAGTGCAGCGCGTGCTCAATGCCGGTGTGACGGTCGACGGCGAGTGTGTGGGAAAGATTGGCCGCGGTTACCTGGTACTGCTGGGCGTGGGCCATGGCGATACACGCGCCGAGGCCGATAAACTGTGGGGCAAGCTCCGCGGCCTGCGCATTAACGAGGACGAGAACGGCAAGACCAATCTGGCGCTTGCCGATGTCGACGGTGAGGTGCTCGTGGTGTCGCAGTTCACGCTGTTTGCCGATTGCCGTCATGGTCGCCGTCCGTCCTTTACGGATGCCGGCGCGCCCGATGTGGCCAACGAGCTCTATGAGTACTTCCTGACGCTGGTGCGCGAAGACGTCGAGCATGTGGCACACGGCATCTTCGGCGCCGACATGAAGGTCAGCCTCGTCAACGACGGCCCCTTCACCATCGTTCTTGACACAGACAATCTGTAAGTAGTCAATTTGGGACGGGGCTTATTTAGCTACTTGCGTATGATGGCAGCAGGGTGCTATAGTATTAGAGTTTTGTCTATCTTAGGGGTATTATCCCCTTTTTGAATTGCACCTTCTGGAGGCCCTGTTCATGGAAGAGATGGAAGTCAATCACGTCGACGACATCCACGAGAAGCTGACCGACATGGTGGGCGATCGCGTTAAGGTGAAGGCCAACATGGGCCGCACCCGCGTCGTCGAGCGCATGGGCACCATCAAGAGCGTTCACCCCGCCGTCTTTATCGTCGAGGTTGACGAGCGCCGTGGCCGCAAGTCGCGCCAGTCCTACCAGTATATCGATGTCCTTACCGGCCAGGTCGAGCTGTTCGACCCCGAGAGCGGCGAGCACATCTTTACCCCGCTTGGCAATCAGCTCGAGGAGCACTAACGGTGACCGATTGGTCCCTGACCCTTTCTGCGCCGGCAAAGATAAACCTCTACCTGGGGGTTCATACCGAGCGTGATGACCGCGGCTACCACAAGGTCGATTCCCTGATGGCAGCCGCCGGTCTTGCCGATATCGTGACGGTCGCCCCGGCGCAGGAGTTGACCGTCCAGACGGTTCCGGCATCCGACTTTCCCATGCAAAAGAATACGGCGTATCGTGCGGCGGCCGCTATGGCCGAGCATTATGGGCGCGAGGCCAATATCTGCGTGACGATCGAGAAGCACATTCCGCTGTGTGCTGGTCTGGGCGGTCCGTCGACGGACGCCGCGGCGGTCATTGTCGCCTTAGCGGAGCTCTGGGGCGTCGACCGCAGCGATCCTGCGCTGGATGACATCGCGCGCGGTATTGGCGCCGATGTGCCGTTCTTTTTGCATGCGAGCCCCGCATTCTATGTGGGCGGGGGAGATGTGCTGGCAACCGAGTACCCCGCGCTGCCCGCAACGCCCGTTGTGTTGGTCAAGCCGCGCGAGGCGAGCGTTTCAACAATTGAAGCCTATCGACGTTTTGATGAGAACCCGGTACCGGCAGACAAGCCCGACGCGATCGCTTCGGCCCTGCGTGCTGGGGATGCCGAGACGGCATGCGCGCTCATCCACAACAATTTGGGCGTCATTTCTGCGCAAATGGAGCCTCAAATCCAAACGGTTCTCGACTGGTTGCGTGCGCAGGACGGCACTGTTGCCGTGGATGTGTGCGGGTCGGGCGCTTGCTCGTTTGCCATTTGCGACACCGCAGCCACGGCATCCAATCTCGCGGCATCCGCTCGGCAAAATGGTTGGTGGGCTTGCGCGACGGAGCTGATTTCCGACGCGGTTCGCATCGAAGAGGCAAAGAAGTAAAAATTTCTCTAGCACATGGCGGAAATCTTTGTTACTATAGTCGAGCTAACGGGTTGTGGCTCAGTTTGGTAGAGCACTGCGTTCGGGACGCAGGGGTCGCTGGTTCAAATCCAGTCAACCCGACCAGAGCATGAGGAGGGACCGCTTCTTGCGGTCCCTTTTTTTAGCTATTGTTGCTCTTGTTGTGATTCCAAGCTGCATGCAGGCCCGCTGCGGTATAATCCATCGAGCTTGTTTGCATTGATTCCGGGAGGAAAGTACATGTTCCCTAAAGGCTTTGAGTGGGTAGTTATCCTTATTGTCGCCCTGTTGATTTTTGGGCCTAAGAACCTGCCGAAGCTCGGCAAGTCGCTTGGCTCTACCGTCAAGAACATCCGTGAGGGCATGGAAGGCGACAAGGGCGAGTCCAAGCAGGCCGAGGACGTTGTGGTCGAGGAGTCCGAGGAGGACAAGGAGATCGCTGACCTCGAGGCTAAGCTCGCTGCTGCCAAGAAAAAGAAGGCAGAGGACGGCGACGCGGACGCAGAGTAGTCCCATCCCTTTGGGGTGAGCACCTGACCGGCTTGCCCGCAGGCTAGCCGGTCTTTTTCGTTTTGTTGACAGTTGATCGTTACATCATAGTTGGGGAGATATCCGTATGGACGCAAGCCAGATCGTACTGACCGCTGAGGGCCGCCAGAAGCTCGTCGAGGAGCTCGCTTGGCGTGAGGGCGATTACGCCAAGGAGATCGTCGAGGACATTAAGGAAGCCCGTGCGTTCGGCGACCTTTCGGAGAACTCCGAGTACGATGCCGCCAAGGACAAGCAGGCCCAGAACGCCGCTCGCATCGCCGAGATTCAGGCTATTCTCGCCAACGCCCAGGTTGCTGCCACCACGGGTGATCTGACCGTCTCCATCGGTTCCACCGTTTCGTTGATTGATCCCAACGGCGAGGTCATGGAAGTCACGCTCGTCGGTACCACCGAGACCAACTCGCTCGAGCACAAGATCTCCAACGAGTCTCCGGTCGGCCACGCCATCATCGGTCACGGCGAGGGTGACTCCGTCGAGGTCGTTACGCCTTCTGGCAAGACCCGCGTCTACACCATCGCCAAGATTGCACGCTAGACCACGGTCCCGCGTAAAGGTATGTTTTCGCTCCCTGGGACCGAATCCTGGGGAGCGTTTTAGTTTGAGGAGCTAACTTATGGCAGAGAACCAGAACGCCGCCGATCAGGCATCGACGCTCAACGATGAGCGCGCCACCCGCCTGGCCAAGCGCGCCTCCCTGTTCGAGGCGGGCCAGAATCCGTACCCCGAGCACTCCGAGATCGAGGACTACGTTGCCGACATCGAGGCTAAGTATGCCGAGCTTGCCGATGGCGAAGACACTGAGGACGTCGTAAAGATCGGCGGCCGCGTGGTTGCCAAGCGTGGTCAGGGCAAGATCATGTTCATCGTCGTCCGCGACGCGACTGGCGAGATTCAGCTGTTCTGCCGTATTAACGACATGGACGAGGCGGCTTGGAGCACGCTTAAGGCCCTCGACCTTGGCGATATCCTGGGCGTGACCGGCGTGGTCGTGCGCACCAAGCGCGGCCAGCTTTCCGTCGCCCCTAAGAGCGCGACCCTGCTCTCCAAGGCCGTTCGCCCGCTGCCCGAGAAGTTCCACGGTCTCTCCGACAAGGAGACCCGTTATCGTCAGCGTTACGTCGACCTCATTGCTAACGACGATGTTCGCGAGACCTTCCGCAAGCGCTCGCAGATCCTCTCCACCTTCCGTCGCTTTATGGAGTCCGACGGCTACATGGAGGTCGAGACCCCCATCCTGCAGACCATCCAGGGTGGCGCTACGGCCAAGCCGTTCATCACGCACTTCAACGCTCTCGATCAGGAATGCTACCTGCGCATCGCTACCGAGCTGCACCTCAAGCGCTGCATCGTCGGCGGTTTTGAGCGCGTCTTCGAGATCGGCCGCATCTTCCGTAACGAGGGTATGGACCTCACCCACAACCCCGAGTTCACCACGATGGAGGCCTACCGTGCCTTCTCCGATCTCGAGGGCATGAAGGCGCTCGCCCAGGGCGTCATCAAGGCTGCCAACAAGGCCATCGGCAACCCCGAGGTCATCGAGTACCAGGGCCAGACTATCGACCTGTCCGGTGAGTGGGCAAGCCGTCCCATGACTGATATTGTCTCTGACGTGCTCGGCAAGAAGGTCACCATCGACACGCCCGCCGAGGAGCTTGCTGCCGCCGCGCGCGAGAAGGGTCTGGAGATCAAGCCCGAGTGGACTGCTGGCAAGATCATCGCCGAGATTTACGATGAGCTGGGCGAGGACACCATCGTCAACCCGACCTTCGTGTGCGATTACCCCATCGAGGTCAGTCCGCTCGCCAAGCGTTTTGAGGACGACCCGCGTCTGACCCACCGCTTTGAGCTGGTCATCGCCGGCCACGAGTACGCCAACGCATTCTCCGAGCTCAACGACCCGGTCGATCAGGCCGAGCGCTTTGCTGCCCAGATGGCCGAGAAGGCCGGCGGCGACGATGAGGCCATGGAGTATGACGAGGACTACGTGCGCGCCCTCGAGTACGGTATGCCTCCCGCGGGCGGCATTGGCATTGGTATCGACCGCGTGGTCATGCTGCTCACCAACCAGGCTTCTATCCGCGACGTCCTGCTGTTCCCGCACATGAAGCCCGAGAAGGGTTTCCAGTCCGGTGCCGCTGCCGCCAAGGCTGCAGAGGCCGGCAGCGCCGCGAGCCCGTTCGTTACGTCGCTTAAGCCCACGCTCGATTACTCCAAGATCGCCGTTGAGCCGCTGTTCGAGGAGTTCGTCGACTTTGATACCTTCTCCAAGAGCGATTTCCGCGCTGTGAAGGTCAAGGCATGCGAGGCCGTCAAGAAGTCCAAGAAGCTGCTGAACTTTACGCTCGACGACGGTACCGGTACCGACCGCACCATCCTCTCCGGCATCCATGAATACTATGAGCCCGAGGACCTGGTCGGCAAGACCCTGCTTGCAATCACCAATCTGCCTCCGCGCAAGATGATGGGCATCCCCAGCTGCGGCATGCTCATCAGTGCTATCCACGAGGAGGAGGGCGAGGAGCGCCTCAACCTGATCCAGCTCGACGCTTCCATCCCCGCTGGCGCAAAGATGTGCTAACGAGTTACGCGGTTCTACGAACCGCGTAACGGCTCGACGCTGCTTCTTTGTTTCCGCCGTTCTACCG
>URRJ01000037.1 GCA_900550205.1 uncultured Collinsella sp.
ACTGCAGCCCCCGCCTCCGTGGTACCCGCCGACTCTGCGGCGTCTTCGCATCGTGCGCCGGTCATTTGTGCCGTTTCTGGTTCGGGTGGCTGCGGCAAATCGACAATTGTCGCCACCATGGCGCACGCGGCCTCGCTGCTGGGCCTGCGCGCCGCCGTGCTCGACTTAGATCTGATGTTTGGAAACCTCTACGACCTGCTGGGCGCCGATGCCCCGCACGATATGGCGAGTCTGATTGAGCCGTCTGCCTCGGGTGCGCTGGCAGAGCCCGACGTGGTTGCCGCTTCCATGCGCGTGGCTCCGGGCGTTACGCTTTGGGGCCCCGTCGCAGCTCCCGAACAGGCCGAGCTCATGGCCCGTCCCGTGGAACTCTTGCTTGCTATTTTGCGGCGCGAGTCCGACGTGGTCTTTGTCGATACCTCGGTTTTTTGGGGCGATGCTGTTGCCGCCGCCGTGGCGGCAAGCGATCGTTGCCTGATAATGGGCGATGCGGCGGTGTCGTCCGCGAGCTCTGCGGCGCGTGTTATTGAGCTGGCAAGTCGCGTGGGCGTGCCGCGCACGCGCATGAGCGCCGTGTTCAACCGGTTTGGTGCGCGCGGTGCCGACGAGGATGTCGCCATGCGTTTTGAGATCGCATGCGCGCTCAGCTCTAAAATTCGCATCGCCGATGGTGGTCAGGACCTGGCTTCGCTTATGGCATTTGGCCGTGCCGATGAGGCGATAGGCCAAACGAGCGCCTTTGCTATGAGCGTGCGTGAGGCCACGCGCGAGATGCTTGTGGAGCTTGGCTGCGCCGTCGGCCCGTGGGGCGATATGGTCAACGACCGTGCAATGCGCACCGAGCGTCCGCGCATTCGCCTGCCGTGGTCACGCGAGGGTGATCCGCGATGAGCCTGCAGACAAGGATTAAGGCTGCCGGTGCAGCCGCGGCGGCAGCGCCCATCGACGCGGGTCGTCATCGCGCGATCAAGCGTCGTACCAAGCGCGCCGTGATGGATCGTATGGGATACGGCGAAGTGGCGCGCATCAGCGCCTACATCGACCCGGTGCTTGCCCGCACGGAGCTGCGCCCGGCGGTGGAGGCGGCGCTCAATGTGGAGGAGTCGACCGACCTGGCGGCGCCCGAGCGCGAGACCATCATCGACGAAATTCTGGACGACGTGGTGGGGCTTGGGCCATTGCAGCCGCTCATCGAAGACGATACCGTCACCGAGATCATGATTAACGGCTGCCGCTCTGCCTTCTTTGAGCGTGGCGGTGTCCTGTATCCCATCGAGCATGCCTTTGACGACGATGAGCAGATTCGCGTGCTCATCGACCGCATCATCTCTCCGCTCGGCCGTCGCATCGACGAGCGCAGCCCTATCGTCAACGCGCGCCTCAAGACGGGGTATCGCGTCAATGCGGTGATTCCGCCCGTGGCGATCGACGGGCCGATTCTCACCATCCGCAAGTTCTCCGACCGCATTTGTTCGCTGGACGAGCTTGTGGGGTTGGGGTCTCTGCCGCTTTGGTATGCGCAGCTACTGTCGTGTGCGGTGTCGCTGCGGCAGGATTTGGCTGTCGCGGGCGGTACGGGGTCGGGCAAGACGACGCTGCTCAATGCGCTGTCGTGCGAGATTTCCACCGGCGAGCGCATTGTGACGATCGAGGATTCCGCCGAGCTCAAGTTTGCGCATCATCCGCATGTGGTGCGTCTGGAGGCTCGCGAAGCCTCAATCGAGGGTGAGGGCGCGGTGACGATTCGCGACCTGGTGACCAATGCCCTGCGCATGCGCCCCGACCGCATTGTGGTGGGCGAGGTGCGCGGCGCGGAATGCTGCGACATGTTGCAGGCCATGAATACCGGCCACGATGGGTCGCTCACCACGCTTCATGCGGGAACCGAGCAGGAGACGGTGGTGCGCCTGACACTGCTCGCGCGCTACGGCATCGACCTGCCAAGTGAGCTGATTGAGGAGCAGATTGCCATGGCGCTCGACGGCATCGTGATGTCCGAGCGCCATGCGGACGGCAAGCGCTTCGTGTCCTCGTACTCGGGGGTGCGTCGCGCCGCGACGGGTGGCGTGGAGCTCGAGCGCTACGTGACCTTCGATGCCGCTGAGCGCACTTGGACACTCGACCGCGAGCCACCGTTTATCGCGGAGGGCTTGCGCTCGGGAACACTCACACAAGAGGAGGTGGACGAATGGAGATCGCTGTGCCCCTCGTCGTAGGGGGTCTCGCGGGGCTGTCCGTTGCGACGGCGTGCGGGGCAGAGCCTCGTGTGCCGCGCGTCCCGCCGGCGGAACTGGCGCATCAAACGCTGGAGGCGGTGGCGGAAAAGCTGCCTCGTGACTTGGTGGAAAGCGACCTGCTGGCTCGGTTGGCCCGATCGTGGACGTCGCTGATTCCTACAGGTCGTTTGGGCTTTGTCATCGAGGACGATACGGCACGCCTGTCGTTTTTGCTGTTATCGAGTTGTGTTTTCTGCATTACGCTGGCTGTTGTATCGCTATCGCCCATAGGGTTTTTCCTGGGGATTATGGTGCCGTTCGTCATTGCCGCCGTCCGCAACGCCCTCGATTGCCGCCGCGAACGGCATGATGCCGAAGAGGCCATGCCCGAGGCTTTTACGGCGCTTTCCATGTCGCTCGCCTCGGGTCATTCGCTGGCTCAGGGCATGCGTTTTGTGGGCGCCCATGCGCAGGAGCCGGTCCATACCGAGTTTTTGCGCGTTGCCGCGGCCATTGAATGTGGCATCTCGGCAACCGATGCCTTGGATGATCTGTTGGCTCGCGTGGATGCTCCCGGGCTCTCGCTCGTCACCTTGGCACTCAAGGTCTCGCAGCGCACCGGTGCCCCGCTCGCCGGTTTGTTGTCCGAGGCGGCGAGCATGGTGGGGGAGCGCATTGAGCTTAAACGCCGTCTGGACGTTAAGACGTCGCAGGCGCGCATGTCGGCGCATATGGTCGCTGCGATGCCAGCGGGAATGTGCGCGGTGCTGGCCTTGCTTTCTGCCGATTTTCGCCGAGGTCTCGCGACGCCCGCGGGGGCCGGCGCCGTGGTGCTGGGCCTGGCCCTCAATGTCATCGCGCTGGTGGTTATCCGCCGCATTATGAGGATGGAGCTATGAGTGCGCTTGCCGCCGCGGTGGCTTGCCTGTGCGCGCTGAGTGTCTTTGTCGCAACGGGCTTCGCGCGTGCGGAGGTGCGTGATATCGCGATGGTTTGCAAGCGCGAAGCGGCGCTGGTTGCCGCCGCGGGCCGCTCGGCGGTCGATGCCCTGACCACACGAATGAAGGGTGTGTTTGGAGCGGGTGGCCCGGCGCAGGTATCGCTCGGAGATGTGTCCGAGATGATTGACGTTGTGCGCTTGGGGCTTTCCGCCGGCCTTTCGTTTGATGCGGCGCTCGAGGTCTTTTGTGCCAACCGCACGTCGGTGCTTGCCGTTCGGCTCGAGCGGGCATGCATGGCGTGGCAGGTTGGCGTGGGGACGCGCGAAGACGAGCTGCTGGCAGCCGCACACGACTTAGACGTGCGGGCGCTCGAGACCTTTGCCATTACGGTGGGGCAGGCACTTGCCCTGGGAGCCCCGCTCGCCGAGACGCTGGCGGCGCAGAGTCGCGAGATACGTGCGGCTCATCGTGCCGCAGTCGAGCGTGAAATCGAACGCGCGCCGGTCAAGCTACTGATTCCCACGGGCACGCTTATTCTGCCGGCGCTGCTGTTGTCCATATTGGGCCCGCTGCTGGGAGCAGGCGGGATGATGTAGGGAGGAATATATGAACATGATGAGGGGCGCCGCGAGCAAAGCTCGGAGTTGGGCATTCTGTCAGGCAATTCGCGCTCACCAGCGCGCCAAGGCATTACTGCTGGAGGAAAGCGCGCAGGGCACTACCGAGTACGCCATCTTGGTCGGTGTGCTGGTAGTGATCGCGATTATCGCCATCGTCGCGTTTAAGGGCAAGGTCGAAGAGCTGTGGAACGCGATCAGCGACGGCATCAACAGCCTGTAGACCATGGGCGACCTATTGGTTCGTTGCTGGTGCTTGCCTGTCTGATCGTGGCAATCGTGGCGGCGGTGTGGGGGCTTGGTGCTGCGCATCGGCGTGGTTCCGATGGCGTCGAGGCCCCTGCCGTCACCACGTCCCGGGACGTTGCGGCGCAAGGTGACAACGCCTCTGCCGCAGATGAGGGTGCTTCCACCACGGCGCAGACGTTTTTGCAATCGCTCGATGCCCAGGCGGGCACGGTGCCGGAGCCGTCTGGGGACAGCGCCATTGCAGCGCGGCTTGCATGGTCCGAGGGCCGACCGATGACAGAGGCGGCCGCGGACATGCTGCGCGCTTACCGAGAGATACCTACGGCGCGTCTTGCCTTGAGCGGCTACATCGACATTAAGGGCAACCTGTGGGGTGCCGTTGTGCGCGATGACCGCGGATGGGTCGACATGGTAACGGTCGCCGCAGACGAGGGTGACGCGTCGTGTCGCCTGCGTGCGGTGCGTCTGGTTCCACAAAAGACGATTCTTGAGGAGGGGTCGTGAGATGCAAGGTGCCCTGCGCGAGGATTCCGCCCAGTCGACCGTCGAATATGCCATCGTCACGCTGGCGCTCTTATCGATTGCGCTGGCGATCGCCGGTCTTTGGCGCGCCGGAACCGATGGGCATCTGGCGGCGTTGGTCGAGCGGGCGGCGTCGCATGGCATTGCCCCGGCATCGATTATCGATGCCGCTACGGGCGCGAAGGATATCGCGCTGTATTGATGTCGCGCGCGAGGACAGGGCGCAATCGACCGTCGAGGCTGCCTTTTTGCTGCCGACGTTTTTGACGCTCATCCTGCTGGCGTTGCAGCCGGTGTGCCTGCTCTATACCCGAGCGGTCATGGAGTCTGCTGCCGCCGAGACCGCGCGGATTATGACTACGACGACGGTGGATGACGACAGCGACTTGGAGGAATTCACCCGCCGCAGGCTCGCTGCGGTGCCCAACGTCTCGATATTCCATGCCGGAGGCCCGCTGTCGTGGGATATAGAGCTTGGACGGGCAAGCGCGGGCGGTACCTCGTCCGTGTCCATTGTCGGCGAAGTGAAGCCCTTGCCCGTGATTGGCGCATTTGCACGGGGCATGGGCAGCGCACGCGAGGGCGGATACGTTGAGCTCAAGGTCGATGTCTCATATCGTTCGCGTCCCGACTGGTTGGAGGGGGATTATGATTCGTGGATTGCTTCTTGGGGTTAAGCGTTTTTGGTCAACCCGCGTTCTGGCGCGCCGCCGGTGCTCCGGTTCCCGCCGCAAGCGGGGCGGTTTTATGGGCCGCGCCGGCATCGACCTGTTTATCGAAGACGGCGCTTACACCACGCTCTCCTCGGCGGTAGTCATTCTGGTGGTGCTTACGTTGCTGTTTTCCTCGACGGCGGCGATATGGAGCATGTCGCGCGCCGGAGACACCCAGGTGGCGGCCGATAGCGGTGCGCTGGCGGGCGCCAATGTGGTGTCGTCCTACCATACGGCTGCCACGGTGCTCGATGCGTGTATTTTGAGCTTGGGCCTGGCGGGCTTTGCCACCATTGGTACCGGTCTGGTTGCCATGCTCATACCGGGCGCCGAGGTGGCGGGCGCCGATATCGTCGATACCGGTGTCGAGGTCATTAAGACGCGCAACAAGTTTGCCAAAAGCGCATCTAAGGGCCTTCAGAAAGTGGAGACCGCTCTGCCGTATCTGATTGCCGCGCGCGCCATGCAGGCTGTGTCGGCGCAGGATACCGAGGGTGTGACCTATACCGGCACGGCACTTGCCGTGCCTAGGACATCCGAGTCGGATTTTGCCGCGCTCGAAGGGTCCGAGATCTCGACCGACGCCATCGAAAACACTTCAAAGGATTTGGACTATGCTGCCAAGGAGTTGCAGAAGGCATCCGAGAAGACGGCAAAGGCCAAGGAACGTGCCTGGCTTGCAGACTGCGGCGGGTCGGACAAGGAGTCGGTCGGCAGCTGTTCGTGTATGTGGGAACGCGCGAAAAGTTTAACGGATCTTTCCGGTGGTCAGAACCCGCATTTCGCCTCGAGCATTACCTGGGAGCCGCAGGAGGCTCTCGACCGCGCGAAAGCGTACTACCATCGACGGCTGACAGACGAGGCACCGAAGGGCTCGAGTGTCGAGATGATGGCGGAGTCCGCGGCACGCAAGGCGTTTTACAGTTATGCGAGCGACGAAGTCGATCGAGCCTACATACATGACGATGGCGACCAGATCTCGTCCTACATTCCGTTGCTGCCGCGAAATTCGGATGAGGTGCGCGCGACCGAGCTCTATACCGATGCGATATGGCCGACGAGCACAAATGACGGCAAGACGTATCTTCACTATGGAACAAGCTGTCCCAACTATGTAAAGGGAACTCCGGGCAGGCTGGCATCGATCGCCGACTATGATGGGCGGGATCCGTGCGGGTGCTGTGGCTTCGATGTACTCAGCCTTGCTCGTGCGCCCATGCCCACATCGGTGATCGAGAGCGGCTTCGAATACCACTTTGATCGGTTCAAAGACGCCATGGAAGACTATGTCGACTGTCGCAAAAAGGAGGTCGAGCTCGAGCGTCAGACCGAGGACGAGGCCGAGCGCGCGGGCGGCGCATTTGACGACGCCATCAAGGCGCTCTCGGCCGAGCGCCCGCGTATCGCCCCGCCCGGGCGCAACGGCGTGGTCGCCTTTGCGGTCTCGGGCGATGTCGCGAGCCCCGATGAGCTCAACTCCTCGTTTAACACGCCGGTTGAACTGGGTAGCCGTGGTGCGATTTCTGCCGCGGTGCTGGCGCCCGACGATGCGACCGCGCAGAACAACGTGCTCGCGCGTTTCTTCTCGACCATGGAGGAGCGCTCGGGCGGAGGCATCGCGGGCGCCTTTGACGGCGTCATGGACGTATGGGGACAGCTGCTAGTGGGGTACGGAGATATCCAGCATGCGGCCGATGAACTCATGGGCAACCTGATTGGCGGTCTGGGAGGAGGTAGCGGAGTGCTGGGCTCCATTGCGTCGTGGCTTGGCGATACGGTGTCGGGGTCTGTGGCGGGGTTGGGCCTTGAGCCGTGCGACCTGCGCTTGCGAAAACCCGTGCTGACCGATACCGCAAATGTCATCAAGAGCCCGGGCTCTGATATTTCCGGCCTTTCCAAAGTGCAGGACAACCTGCGAAAGATCCCGCTCGGTGTAACCGACCCCAAGGCGCTTTGCGAGGCCTTGCAGTACCAGGTCGAGCGTACGATCAACGAGGCGGTGTTCACCATCGCCGAGATTCCGCTGCCCGGCGGCGGCTCCATTCCGATTACCGTCGATGTCGCTACGTTGGCGGGGGCGTTTGGCGGTGGATCGTAATGGCTGCTCGCGCGTGCTTGCACGAGGAGCGCGCCCAGGCAACGGTCGAGATGGCTGTGGTCACTCCCGTGCTTCTGGTGTTGGCACTCATCGTTTACAACATCATGGTCTATGCCGGCGCCGTTGCGCGTTTCGATCGCGTGGTGCCCGATATCGTGCTGGCGCACGCCGTGGCGCCGGGCGGGGAGGGCGACGACAGTGCTGTTGACGCTTCGGCACGCGTGCAGGCCGAGGTCCAGTCCGCCATGGAGGGCTATGACTTGCAGATTGAGGTGTCGAGCGAACAGGGTACGACGGCGACGGACAGCGGCCTGCTCTCGTTATCGGGAACAT
The DNA here is from genome assembly GCA_900550205.1 of uncultured Collinsella sp. GTDB lineage: Bacteria > Actinomycetota > Coriobacteriia > Coriobacteriales > Coriobacteriaceae > Collinsella. Next base: position 7,690 of record URRJ01000037.1, read on the forward strand.
TTAGGACATACACCTGCACGATGAGCTATGAGCCCTGGCCCGGTGCGCTCAGTATCGCCGGCGTTTCGCTAGGGGCGCCGGCCACGCTTACGCACGAGCGTGCGGTGACGGTCGATCCGTGGCGTCCAGGGGTGGTCATGTGAGTGCCGTTGCGTCCTATATCGCCTACGCGCGTGCGCTCAACAGGCTCGGTTGGTCGCCGGCGGAGTTTGTGGCTGCCGAGTCGTTTGGCGCACGCCTGCGCGGCATGTTGGGGCGGCAACCGCTCGCCGCTAACGGGCTGCCGCTTGTCATGGCGTTTCCGCGCTGTTCCTCGGTCCACACGTGTTTTATGGCCTATCCCATCGATATCGCCTTTATCGATGCACGCGGCTATGTCCTCGCATGCTACGAAAACGTACGTCCCTGGCGTATGTGTTCCTGCCCCGGCGCCTGGGCGGCACTCGAGCGCCCTTCAATCATTGTTTCGCCCCCTGCTCTCCAACGCGTGCCGGCTTAAGAAGGTGGAGCGAAAACTTCTTGCTGCCGGCTGATGCCTCTGACGTGTCGATTTATAGAACCGGGGCTATGCTCAAAAACTTTTTTAAAATTCTCGGTTGACCGGAACGCGTCCTTGGTTATACTAATCAAGCCTTGAAACAAGGCACACCTCAAATGGCTGGGTAGCTCAGTTGGTAGAGCAGAGGACTGAAAATCCTCGTGTCAGGGGTTCGATTCCCTTCCCCGCCACCTTGAATTGACTAGGACCTCTGAAAAGGGGTCCTTTTCTTTTATCGAGGGCCCCGCGGAAATTGCGACCCGGAATCCGGCGTCAGAATGGGATGCGCTTTCCTTTTGCGGCCCTTGGCGGAAACTGCGTCCCAGATCCCGCGCTCAGAACGGGATACATTTTCCGGTTGAGGCCTCGAGCGGAAAATGCATCCCAGTCTTTTGCGAAAAAACGGGGCACGCTTTCCGGCCGCCTACCTCCGGCGCATATGTACATCTCGGCGCACCAGCTCGTGTCCGCCTGCCCAGACATTCCTCCCGCTTTTGCGCCACTTTGTAGACCGTTCGGTCGCCTGTCTGCATGCGCGGGTATACTCAAATCGATAGATATGTCATGCACGAGCGATGCGGGCCTAGCCCGTATGATTCAAAAGGGGGCAGTGATGGAGAGGATACTCGGCGTTAATCTCTCTGGCTGGTTTATTCCCGAGCCCTGGGTGACCCCGTCGCTGTATGCGGCGACCGGTGCATCCAATGCGGCGGAGCTGCAAGAGGCAATGGGTGCCGCCGCTTATAACGAACGCATGCGCCGTCACTATGAGACGTTTGTGAGCGAGGACGATTTTCGCCGTATGGCGCAGATTGGCCTCAATGCCGTTCGTCTGCCGGTGCCGTGGTATGCGTTTGGCTCCCAGGAGTCCGATGCCTCCTATATCTCGGTTGTGGACTACATCGATCGAGCTATCGAGTGGGCTGCCAAGTACAACATCCGCGTGCTGCTCGATCTGGCGACGGTGCCGGGTGGGCAGGGCGATTCCAACGATTCGCCCACCACACCGGAGGCTGTTGCCGAGTGGCATTCGTCCACCAATGGCCGGCACGTCGCACTCGATGTTCTGGAGCGCCTGGCCGATCGCTATGGCGAGGCCGAGAGTCTTTTGGGCATTGAGCTGTTGGACACCCCTCAAATGAGCGTCCGCAAGAGTCTCTTTACCATGACGGACGGCATTCCTGCTCATTACCTACGTAACTTCTATCGTGATGCGTACGAGCTTGTTCGCTCGTATATGTCCGAGGACAAGATCGTTGTTTTTTCCTCCTCGGGCCACCCCGGCGAGTGGAAGCATTTTATGCGCGGCGCCAAGTACAAGAATGTCTACATGGACCTTCACCTGTATCATTACCGCGACGAGCGTGCGCTCGACATCACGAGCCCCCGTGGCCTCGTGACTGCTATCTCGCGCAACAAACGCGAGCTCAAGGAGGCAATCGCGACCGGATTCCCCGTTTTGGTGGGTGAATGGTCGGGTGCGGCGATTTTTGCCAACTCGTCGGTTACGCCCGAGGGGCGCAATGCCTACGAGCGCGTGTTTATCGCCAACCAGCTGGCTTCGTTTGCGCCGGCTGCCGGTTGGTTCTTCCAAACGTGGAAGACCGAGAAGCGCATTGCGGCATGGGATGCCCGCGCGGCGCTCGGCACGCTCGAGCGCGGCATGATTGAATAGGTTGATATGACGCAAAACAGCGCCCGTACGGGCAAACTTTATATGGTCGGGACGCCCATCGGTAACCTGGGCGACCTGTCCCCGCGCGTCGGCGAGGCGTTTGCCGCCGCCGATGCAATCTGCTGCGAGGACACGCGCGTGACCTCAAAGCTGCTGATGCATCTGGGTATTTCCAAACCGCTCGTCCGCTGCGACGAAAATGTCATTGCAAGCCGTGCTGCCGGCCTGGTCGACCGTCTGCTGGCGGGGGAGACCCTCGCCTTTGCCTCGGATGCCGGTATGCCGAGCGTGTCAGACCCCGGCCAGGCACTGGTCGAGGCAGCGCGCGAGGCCGATGTGCCCGTTGAGGTCATCCCCGGTCCCTCTGCGTGCGTTACGGCGCTCGTGTCGTCCGGCATTCCCTGTGAGCACTTCTTCTTCGAAGGCTTTTTGGGTCGCAAACATGGTGACCGTGTGCGTCGGCTGCAACGTCTTGCCGTGGTGCCCGGTGCGCTCATCTTCTACGAGTCTCCACATCGCATCGTGGCGACGCTCGAAGCCGTGACCGAGGTTTTTCCCCAGCGTGAGGTTGCCGTCTGCCGCGAGCTCACCAAGTTGCATGAGGAGGTCCTGCGCGGATCTGCCGCCCAGCTTGCCGAGGAGCTGCGTGCCCGCGGCGAGATAAAGGGCGAGATTGCGCTGGTTATCGCGCCACCGAGCGAGGACGAGGAGGCCGGCATCGTGCCGGTTGGCGCTGCGGCAGCGGATCCCGACGAGGCCCTGCGCGAGGATATCCACGCAGCGCTCGAGGAGGGAGAGCCCGCTTCCGCGGTGGCTAAGCGCCTGTCTCAGAAGTATTCGCGCCGCAAGCGCGATGTCTATGCCATGGTGCTCGATATGCAATAGATGGAGGATATCCAGCCCTTGCGCTAGAATCATCCACTGTATGCAACGTTTTTCTGGAGGACAAACCCCATGGATCAAAGCAAGCCTTCGTTCTTTATCACGACGCCCATCTACTACGTCAACGCCGATCCGCACCTGGGCACGGCTTATTCCACCATCATCGCCGATGTTCAGGCTCGCTATCGCCGCTCCGCTGGCTTTAACGTCAAGTTTCTGACCGGCATGGACGAGCACGGCGAGAAGGTCGCCGAGGCCGCAGCCAAGCACGACATGACGCCGCAGGAGTGGACCGACAGCCAGGCCCCGCACTTCAAGGAGCTGTGGAGCAAGCTCGAGATTTCCAATGACGACTTCATCCGCACCACCGAGCCGCGCCAGCATCATGCCGTGCAGTACCTGTGGGAGCGCATGAAGGAGTCCGGCTACCTGTATAAGGGCAGCTACGACGGTTGGTATTGCGTGCCTGACGAGACCTACTTCACCGACACGCAGGTCCAGAAGGGTGACGAGGAGTACGGCAGCGTCGGCCAGCACCTGTGCCCCGACTGCCACCGTCCGCTCGAGCGCGTGCAGGAGGAGTCCTACTTCTTTAAGCTTTCCGCTTTCCAGGACAAGCTGCTCAAGCTCTATGACGAGCACCCCGACTTTGTCGAGCCCGCGTTCCGTATGAACGAGGTGCGCAGCTTTGTCGAGGGCGGTCTCAACGACCTTTCCGTGAGCCGTACGAGCTTTGACTGGGGCATCCAGGTTCCGTTTGACGAGGGCCACGTGACCTATGTGTGGTTCGACGCGCTGCTCAACTATATGACGGCTGTCGGCTACGGCGTCGATACCGATGAGGCCCGTGCCGAGCTGGCCTATCGCTGGCCCGCGCAGTTCCACATCGTGGGCAAGGACATCATCCGTTTCCACTGCGTCATTTGGCCGGCCATGCTCATGGCCATTGGCGAGGCCCTGCCCGAGCACGTCTTTGCCCATGGCTTCCTGACCGTGCGCAATGCCGAGACCGGTAAGGCCGAGAAGATGTCCAAGAGCCGTGGCAACGCCATCGCCCCGCAGGACGTTATCGACATGCTGGGCGTCGAGGGCTATCGCTACTACTTTATGACCGACGTGGTGCCCGGCACCGACGGCGCCATCAGCTTCGAGCGCATGGAGCAGGTCTACAACGCCGATCTGGCCAACAGCTGGGGTAACCTCATTTCTCGCTCGCTCAACATGAGCGCAAAGTACTTTGACGGCTGCGCCCCGGCTAAACCGGCATCTGCCGACGCGTTCGACAACCCGCTGGCAAAGATTGCCGATGGTCTGGTCGAGCGCTACATGGCCAAGATGGACGTGCTCGATTACGGCGGAGCCAAGGACGAGGTCATGGAGCTCATCCACGCCGCCAACCACTACATCGAGGACTCCGAGCCCTGGGCGCTTGCCAAGGACGAGGCCAAGGCCGACGAGCTGGCATTTGTGATCTACAACCTGCTTGAGGCCATCCGCATTGCCGCCCACCTGCTGATGCCGCTCATGCCCCAGACTTCCACCGAGGCCCTGCGTCGCCTGTCCTGCGAGGAAGAGGCTACGAGCGACGACCTCAAGGGCATTTGCGCCTGGGGCCTGCTTGCCGGCGGTCAGCCCGTTGAGAAGGGCGAGCCGCTGTTCCCGCGCCTGGGCTAAGACGTCGCGCGAGTGCCATATCGGCAATTTGCTGTCTAGATGTAAGGGCATGGCCGCAACGGTCCATGCCCTTTTGCTTTACGATGCAGCCACCATGTTAAGGAGGCAACCATGACAACTTCGCCTTTGGCAAACCCTACGGCAACCAGGGAGCTGCTGGAGGAGTTTGGCCTTGCGACCAAGCATCGCTTGGGCCAGAACTTCCTAATCGATAACCATGTGATCGAGCGTATTTGCGAGCTTGCCGAGCTTGCGGGCGATGAGCGCGTGCTCGAGGTTGGCCCAGGCGTTGGCACGCTCACGCTTGCGCTGCTGCAGGAGGCATCGTGCGTCACGTCGATCGAGGCCGATCCCGAGCTCGAGCCGGTGCTCGATGCCCATGCCGCCGACTATGCCAACTTCCGTTTTATCATGGGCGACGCGCTCAAGGTGACGCCGGAACAGATTGAGCAGGCTGCTGGTGGCGAGCCCACGGTGTTTGTCGCGAACCTGCCCTATAACGTGGCGGCGACGATCATCTTGCAGTTTTTCCAGACGATGCCCGCGCTCAAGCGTGCCGTGGTCATGGTGCAAAAGGAAGTTGCCGATCGCATTGCCGCAGTCCCCGGCAACAAAACCTATGGCGGATACACGGCAAAGCTCGGCCTGTATGCGCAGGTGACGGGTCGCTTTGAGGTGCCGCCGCGCTGCTTTATGCCTGCGCCGCATGTGGACTCTGCCGTCGTGCGTATCGACCGTGTTGACGGCGTGGTGCCCGAGGGACTCGATCGCGAATTTGTGGCCCGCGTGATTGACGCTGCGTTTGCTCAGCGTCGCAAGACTATTCGCAATTCCATGAGCGCCAACGGCTTTGCGAAGGACGTGCTCGATGTCGCCTTTGAGGCTTGCGGTATCGCACCCACCACGCGCGCCGAGACGCTCGATGCTGCCGACTTTGTCCGTCTGGCCCGGGAGCTAACCCATGACGCCTAATGCCGAACGCGTGACGTTTACCAAGAAAAAGAAGACAGTCGCCTGCCCGGAGCCGTTGGCGCCGCTTGCCGATACTCATGCGCATTTGCTTTCGTTCTGGGGCAAGGAGGTGCCTGAGACGCTCCTGCGCGCCAAGGCTGCGGGCGTCGACCTGTTGGTGACGATCTTCGACCCCATCGCCGACAAACGCAGCGTGACGGACTATAGCGACTGGTTGACGCACGAGATTCTGCCGATGCAGGATATTCCACAGATCAAGTATCTTGCCGGCGTGCATCCATATGGCGCACCGGACTATACAGATGATATCCATGCCCAGGTTGTGGCTGCGCTCGACGATCCGTTGTGTGTTGGCATCGGCGAAATTGGCCTGGACTACCACATGGACTATGACGACGATGTCGCGCCGGCGCCTCATGACGTGCAGATTGACTGCATGGCGCGTCAGCTTGAGCTTGCCGTGCGTCGCAACGTGCCGGTGGAGCTACATTTGCGGCACGAGGACACCGACCAAGAGCGCGCTTCGCACACGGACGCCTACAACGTGCTTCGCGAGGTAGGTGTGCCTCAGGCCGGTTGCGTGCTGCACTGCTTTGGCGAGGACCGCGCCACGATGGAGCGCTTTGTGGGCTTGGGCTGTTATATCGCCTATGGAGGCGCGGCTACCTTTAAGCGCAACGATGACGTGCGCGAGGCATTCGCGGCAACCCCGCTCGACCGTATTTTGTTTGAGACGGACTGCCCGTACATGGCGCCGGAGCCGATCCGCGGTCTTGAGTGCGAGCCCGCAATGATTTCCATTACGGCAAATGCGCTGGTTAACGACCGTGTTGATCGCACGGGGGAGGATGCCGAGGCTATCGCGCGAGCAGCTTGGGAAAATGCCTGCAAACTTTTTCAAAAATAGTTCTTGCGTTCGCGGTAGCGCTCCGTTATTCTAATTCCTGCACGCGGGCGTGGCGGAATTGGCAGACGCGTACGGTTCAGGTCCGTATGGGGGCAACCCCATGAAGGTTCAAGTCCTTTCGCCCGCACCATTGATTGAAAGAGCTCCCAGCAATGGGAGCTTTTTTGTTATTGGCCCATCGCGGGGACTTGAACCTGCGAAGGAGCGAGCGTCAAGAAAACGCGGAGCGTTTTTAGCGAGCTGGCGAGGACGCCGGCAGGCTGTATTTACGGATCCAATGCCGGTATTTCGTAT
>URRJ01000038.1 GCA_900550205.1 uncultured Collinsella sp.
AGCCGCAGCTCAGGGCGCTGCGGTGGCCACCGAGCCCACACTCGTTGCCGACGCTCCCGTCCAGGACGCCGCGGCCACCGAGTCTGCTGCCGAGGGCGAGCAGGCCGATGTCCGTCCTGGTCGCAGCCGTCGTACCGCTTCCAAGCGCTCGACCAAGTCCAAGGGCGCAAAAAAGGACGCATCCGAGGATGCCGCCAATGAGGTCGCTGAGGCAACCTCTGACGTCGCTCCCGAGACCGAGAGCGCCGATCAGCCGGCAACCGAGAAACCCAAGCGCACGCGCAAAAAGTCCGCAAAGCCCATGGCTGCCGAGCATCAGGCCGATGCCGATGCCGCTTCCGCCATCGATGGCAAGTCTGACGGCGAGACCTCGAACAACGCCGATGGTGCTGCCCCTGACGGCGCTGCGCCTGCCGAGTCCGACGAGGGCAACCGTCACAACCGTCGCCAGCACAAGCGCAATGACGACCGCGGCGACCGCAAGGACGAGCGCAACAACGATCGTCGCAACCGTCAGCGCGACCGCAAGCAGCGCAATAAGGAGCGCAATGCCGCCCCGACTGAGCCCACGCTTTCGCGCGAGGAGCTCGCGGCTATGAAGGTCGCCGAGCTGCGCGAGAAGGCCAAGGAGTTCGAGATCGAGACGACCGGCAAGAAGAAGGCCGAGCTCGTCGAAGAGATCTACACCACCGCCGCGAAGGCCGAGGGCTTCCGCGACATCAAGGGCATCCTGCAGATTCGCCCGGATAGCTCAGGTATCATCCATGCCCACGGCTACATGAAGTCCAATGACGACGCCTTCGTGCCCGCCTACCTCATCCGCTCCGCGCGTCTGCGCACGGGCGACGTGATCGAGGGCTCGCTTCGTCCCTCGCGCGGCGGCGACAAGCGCGCCGGCCTTGCCAAGATCACGACCGTCAACGGCCTTGATCCCGAACAGGCCCGTAACCGCCCCAAGTTCGGCGATCTCACGCCGGTCTATCCCAACGAGCCGCTGCGCATGGAGCACGGTAAGGATTCCATCACCGGTCGCGCTATCGATATCGTGTCGCCGATCGGCAAGGGCCAGCGTGGTCTGATCGTGTCGCCGCCCAAGGCCGGCAAGACCACGATCCTCAAGAAGATCTGCCAATCCATCTCTATCAATAACCCCGAGGTGCACCTTATCTGCCTGCTCGTCGACGAGCGCCCCGAAGAGGTCACCGATATGCAACGCTCCATTAAGGGTGAGGTCGTGGCCTCGACCTTCGATATGCCCGCCGACAACCACACTCGCGTGGCCGAGCTCGTGATCGAGCGCGCCAAGCGCATCGTGGAGCTGGGCGGCGACGTCGTGGTGGTGCTCGATTCTATCACGCGCCTTGCCCGTGCCTATAACCTGGCCGCGCCCGCCTCGGGCCGCATCCTTTCGGGCGGTGTCGATTCGGCGGCCCTGTATCCGCCCAAGCGCTTCCTGGGCGCAGCCCGCAATATCGAGAACGGCGGCTCGCTCACCATCCTGGCTTCCGCCCTTATCGATACCGGCTCCAAGATGGACGAAGTCATCTTTGAGGAGTTCAAGGGCACCGGCAACATGGAGCTCAAGCTCGACCGCGAACTGGCCGACCGCCGCATCTTCCCGGCCATCGACCCCGTTGCCTCCGGTACGCGCAACGAGGATCTGCTGGTCGACGAGCAGATGCGCCCGTTTGTCTTTGGCCTGCGCCGCATCCTTGCCGGCATGAACAATACCGAGCGCGCGGCCGCGTCGTTTATCAAGGGCCTCAAGGGCACCAATACCAACCAGGAGTTCCTGGTTCGTTCGGCCAAAAAGCACAGCGACTACGAGCAGACGTTCTAAGTCGCTCGCCGCACGCTAAAACCGCTTATCGCTCTATTGAGGGGCCGGGGTTTATACCCCGGCCCTTTTGCATGGCGCCTTCGGAAACATTATTTGAGCTTGAGACCGGTGGCCAGCGGCTTTCTCGTTTCAATCCGACATCTCCGCTTGCAATCGGGGGTGTGGTTTCGCATAATAGCTTTTAAGCTTCGCGACGGAAAACGCAGATGAAACGAACCATATACCGTTGCTTTGGGGCTCAGGCCCCGCTTCATCTTCTCTCGCGCAGCCAACTGAATGATGCGATTTGGGTGCTGGAAGATGGGGAGAGCTCATGGCTTCTTCTGATGCAACACAACGAGCAGTCCTTGCTGGACTTTCCTGCGGAATCGGCCTTGCCGCTCCCGTGGTGATGTATGCTGCCACGCTGCCGTTTTCGTCGGTGAACGAGACGGTCGTCGCGGGCGCCGTGCCGTTTGCCGTGGGTGCCGTGGCGGGTGTGGGGATCTATGCCGCCTCGCTGGGCATTTCTGAATATCGCGCTCAGCATGCCGAGCGCCTGTTCGAGCCCGACGCCATGGGTGGTGCCGCTCAGTTTGGCCAAACCCATAACGAATTCAAGACCGCCTCGATCCCGGCACAGCAGTACGCCGCCCCTCAGACCGCTCCTTCCGCATCGTTTGGTGCCGAGCAGCCTTCATCGGTCTTTTCCGGTCTGACCGGTGCCTTCCAGCGCCGTCATGCCGACGACGGCGTCCCCACCATCGCCCGCGCCGCAGACGCCATGAGCGAGGACGACGCCTGGTCCATGATCGATAGCATGCTCGACGACGATTCGCCGGTCAGCTGCGACCCCACGCGTTCACGCGACGTCTACCAGGTCGCTATCGACGAACTCACCTACGGCGGGCAGACCGGCTCCTATAACCGCGACGACATCGCTGCCGCCGCGCGTGCCGTTTCGGGCTCTCAGGCCGCCCCTGCGGGCAGTACGGCCGCCTTCGTGGCGCTTGTGGCTAACGCTGCCAACAACGCTGCAACGGCTCAGTCCGTTACGTATGACACCGCCGTTCCCGTGAATCCTGTATCGATGCCTGAACCCTATGCCTGCGAGCCCCTGGCTGCCGACGACGAGGAGACCATTGCTGCCCGTCGTGCTGCCGAAAGCTCGCTGTGGGGCGCTCCTGCCCAGCAGCAGGCAGCTGGGACGGTGCCGTACAACACAAACATCGCCAACATGCCCATCATCAGCGACTCCTCCGCCGTGGCTATCGACCTTGATGACCTTGACGAGCCCGTTATCTCAAACGACATGCCGTATGCGGTGGCCGCTCCGGCAGATGTCCCGGCTTCTGCGTCCCAGCCCGTCGTAGTCGACGAGCCCATCGACGCTGCCGTCGAGGTGGACGTGCCCATGGCCGATTACTCCGGCCATGAGGGCATGTGGGCCGCGGCTGCTGCAATTTTGGATGAGATCGGCGAGTCTGCTCCCGTTACCACCTTCGTGTCCACTCCTGCCCCCGCACCCGCGGCTCCCGCCTATGTCGGCCGCCACAGCGCCGTGTTCCCCGAGGACACCGCCCGCATCTCTCGCGAGGGTATCGAACGTGCCGAGGCCATCGCTGCCGGCGTTATGGAGAATCGCCGCCACGAGCGCGTCAACCAGATTCTCGAGGAAGAGATCAATCGCGTTCAGTCTGCGGCGGTGAGGCGCACGGGCCGTGCGTATCTGAGCGTTATCGAGGGTGGTACCGCCAGCCTCGAGCCGCTCTGTGCGGAGGCATAGCGTCTGCATGGTTAAAATCAATCGCAAGTGGGCAGTTGCATCTTGCCTTATGGTGGTGCTGATTTGGGGTAACTCGTTGGTTCCCGGAACGGGGTCCGGCTCGCTGAGCCTGTCGATCATGGAGGCCGTTCGCGGTTTTCTGCACGGCATGGGGCTTCCGTACGAGTGGGTGACCAACTTCGTCGTTCGCAAATGCGCGCATTTTACCGAATACATGGTACTCGGCATTCTGGCGACACACGCGTTTGACGTTGAGGGCCGTCGCACCTTTGATGCGCTGCTTCCCACGGCGGTTTTCCTGCTGCTGATTCCCTCGATCGACGAGACGATTCAGCTCTTTGTGCCCGGTCGTGCCGGTATGATCACCGACGTGATGATCGACTGCTGCGGCGCGATGACGGGCGTTGCGCTTCGATATCTCCTACGATCGCTCATATGTGCCAAAAAGGCCGCCTAGGACACGTTGCTTGGTCCTAGGCGGCCTTCCTTGTTTGAGGGCTTCTGTTGGGGCCTGAGGGCGTTTCGCCGGGGGGCGGCAGGACGCCGTCATGCTCGGCAGGCGTGCTTACGACTGAAGCGCCTGTGCACCCAGGGCCAGGCAACCCATGATGCCCTGCTTGCCCTCGAGGCTGTTGTTGACAATGTAGGAGTCGATGTCGTTGACCTCGGGCGTGACGATATAGCCGTTGAGCATCTCGGCGCACTTTTTGCGGGCGAGCGGCACGATAGGGGTGTGATCGGCAACGCCACCGCCGACGATGATCTTCTGCGGGGCATAGCACAGCGTGTAGGTCATGAGCGCCTGCGCAAGGTATCCGGCAAGCAAGTCCATGGCCTCTGGGTCGTCGGCCATCTCTCCGGCGCTCTTGCCATCCCAGCGCTTTTTGACGCCGGGGCCGGCGATGAGGCCCTCGAGGCAGTTGTCGTGGAAGGGACAGCCGCTGTGCTCGCCGATGGTGTCACGCGGGTCGCGTGTGACCAGGATGTGCCCGGCCTCGGGGTGCATCATGCCATGAACGAGCTGGCCACCCGAGAGGACGCCGGCACCCACGCCGGTGCCGATGGTCAGGTAGACCACGTCGGTAAGGTCCTGCGCGCAGCCAAAGGTGACCTCGCCCAGGCAGGCGACGTTGACGTCGGTATCGTAGCCGCAGGGAATGTCGAGCTCGTTTTGAATGGTGCCCAGCAGATCAAAGTAGCGCCATGCCGTCTTGGGGGTCTCCAAGATTTTGCCGTACTGGGGTGAGGCGGGGTTGACTGCGGTGGGGCCAAAGGCGCCGATGCCCAGCGCGGCGATGCCCTTGTCGGCAAACCATGCGTTGACGGCCTCAACGGTCTCCTGCGGGGTCGTGGTCGCGATTTGCTCGCGCTCCAGGACCGTACCGTCTGCATAGCCCGTGGCGCAAACCATCTTGGTGCCGCCGGCCTCGAGCGCTCCGATAAGCTGCTGCTCTGCCATAGTGATCCCCTTCCCAGGATAAGTTGCTCATTGCCTAAAGTGTAGCGCTCTAAACAAAGTAAGAAAGCGCCATAAAAAGCCCCGCAACGCGGCGGACGGCGCGGGGCTTCCTTGGTTGCTTTAGTTGCCAGGCCGTTCTTACCCGCGCGGTTTGATTTTATCACGCAGGAACTTGAGGTTCTCCAGCGCAGCGTTGAGCGTCTCGTCACGCTTGGCAAAGTGGAAGCGGATCAGATGGTTGACGGGCTCGCGGAAGAAGCTCGAGCCGGGTACAGCGCCCACGCCCACCTTTGAGGCCAGGTCCTCGCAGAACTCGAGGTCGCTGTCGTAGCCAAACTCCGAGATATCCATCATCACGTAGTAGGCGCCCTGCGGCACGTTATGCTCAAGACCGATGCTATCGAGCCCCTGGCAGAACAGGTCGCGCTTGGCGGTATAGAGGTCGAGGACCTCCTGATAATAGCTGTCGTCGAAGTTGAGCGCGGTGACGACGGCTTCCTGCAGGGGAGCGGCGGCACCTACGGTGAGGAAGTCGTGGACCTTCTTGATGCGCTCGGTGATCTGGGCCGAGGCAATGGTGTAACCCAGACGCCAGCCGGTGATGGAGTAGGTCTTGGACAGCGAGCTGCAGCTGATGGTGCGTTCGAACATGCCAGGCAAGGTGGCCATATAGACGTGCTCGTGGGGCGCATAGACGATGTGCTCGTATACCTCGTCGGTGATGCAGTACGCGTCGTACTTTTTGCACAGGTCGGCGATAAAGGTGAGCTCCTCGCGCGTAAAGACCTTGCCGCAGGGGTTCGAAGGGTTGCACAGGACGATGGCCTTGGGGTCGTTGTCGCGGAAGGCAGCCTCGAGTACCTCACGGTCAAAGTCGAATGTGGGCGGGTTGAGCGGCACATAGATGGGCTCGGCACCCGAGAGGATGGTGTCGGCGCCGTAGTTCTCGTAGAACGGCGAGAAGATGACGACCTTGTCGCCGGGGTTCGTGACCGTCATCATGGCGGCCATCATGGCCTCGGTGGAGCCGCAGGTGACCACGATGTTCTGGTTGGGGTTGATCGGCATGCCCATAAAATGTTCCTGCTTGGCGGCAAGCGCCTCGCGCATGGCCTGGGAGCCCCAGGTGATGGAGTACTGGTGGTAGAGCGGGTTGGGGTCGGTGGCGATGGTGCTGAGACTCTCGAGCAGCTGCGCCGGGGGATCAAAGTCGGGGAAGCCCTGCGAGAGGTTGACGGCGCCGTACTTATTGGAGATGCGCGTCATGCGGCGGATGACCGAATCGGTAAACGTTGCCGTGCGATTGGAGAGTTCTTTCATGCTTGTCCTTTCGAACATCGGGGTGGGGCAAGTTTACTCCTATGAAACCGGTGGGATTTGCTCGAAATGGATCGGAAAAACTCTTTTCAAAATTCTTGAAAATTGGGGCTTGCATCGCGTGGCGTTCCTTGCAATAATAGTCGAGCGCGAAGCGCACAGGACACGGTGGGTGTAGCTCAGTTGGCTAGAGCGACGGGTTGTGGTCCCGTAGGTCGAGGGTTCGAGTCCCTTTACCCACCCCAGTTCTGCTTCGTGTTGATATCGGGTCGTTAGCTCAGTTGGTAGAGCAGGGGACTCTTAATCCCAAGGTCCAGGGTTCGACCCCCTGACGGCCCACCCAAAGATTGTTAGGACGGTCAACTTCGGTTGGCCGTCTTTTTTGTTTACCTTTCATGGGGTCGAACCCGTCGGGGCGCGGAGCTGAGGAAATGCGTAAGCATTTGCCAGCGCAGCGCGCAAGGTGCGAAGCACCGCAGCGGCCGCCTGCGCAGCAGGCTGACCCCCTGACGGCCCACCAAAGCATGTTAAAGCGACTGGCTTCGGCTGGTCGCTTTTTTGTTAACCGTACATGGGGTCGAACCCGAAAGGGCGCGGAGCCGCGAAGTCTGCACCGTGATTCCCTTAGGGACAACACGGCTAAAGCCCCGTAAGCGTGTTCACCTTAGGGGAATCATGCTTACGGGGCTCGATACATGTTGAGAAATTGTGATCAAACTCAAATTGAGATTCGATTTAGTCTGCTCGATAGTGCGAACCCAGACTTTCGGTCCGCTCGCGCATGGCTTTGACCATTTCCGTTGCCAGCTGAATCTGCGATTGCAGGCGGGCATGGGCTGCGACTTGGCTGTCATTGGCGTGTCGCTTATTTAGAGCTGTGGCTTCGTCTTGCAGGCTTTCAAGCTGTTGCAGGGCCTTGGATAGGCCCGCTTCGGTCCTGTTGATCATGCAATAGGTATTCATCGTGTGCTTAAGGCTGCGTGTCAGGCGTTCGGCGTCTGTTGTGGCAATGCCGTACTGGGGGAGGGCGATATCCGCCTTCGGGGCCACCTTAGGTGAATTCTGCGCTGCTGCCGCCGCCGACGCGCCCGCGATGCGCCCAAACACGATGCCGTTGGCGCTTGACAGGCCACCAATGCGGTCGGCGCCGTGCATGCCGCCCGTTGCCTCGCCACAGGCGTAGAGACCCTTAACGCCCGTGTACGCGGTCTTGTCGATTTTGATACCGCCGTTGGCGGCGTGGGCATACATCGCCACGCGCATCTCGTCGGTCGGCGCGATGCCGTGCTCGTCTTGTAGCCAGGTGGCAAAGGTCTGCACGAACTCTGGAACATCCTTACGCGGGAAGTCGTAGTGGAGCGCTAGCCCCTCGGCTCCCGCTTGGTCGATGGCTAGGTCGATAGCACGAGAATCCAGACGCGAAGTGAAGGGGCCATATCCGGATCGCTGCTCAAGCAGATCGTCCAACTTTTCGTCGGTAATATCGACCGGTTGGTCAAATGTGACGTAGCGCCAGGTCTTCTCGTTAAAGACAAGGTTGCGCTTGGGCTCAATGAAGCCGGGCATCATCTGCATGAACTCTATATTCGTAAGGGACGCACCGTGCGCGAGCGCGATGGCCTGTGATGAGCTGAGCACGTCGGCGGAAGTGAGGCTTCTCTCGAACAGGCCACCGGTGCCACCGGCTGCGATGATAGTGGCTTTAGTTGTAAAGGTCACGATGCACTCGTCTGTTTGGTTGTAGAGCACGGCGCCGGTAATCTTTCCGGTTGTGTCATCAACAAGGTCGATAAGTTCGTGGCGGGGGAGCAGGTGGATGCCGAGCGACTCGATCTGGGTCGTCAGAGCGTCCTCAAGGGGCTTGCGGGTGAGGCCGCGCCACATGCGTGTCTTGTGGTCAAAGCAGGGGATAAACTGCTTCTGCTGGGCGCTCTCGGCACTTTGCGGACGCTGGAGTTGGACGCCCAGATCCTGCTCGAGCCAGTCAATCGCCTGAGGAATACCGTGGACAAACGTCTGGACGAGCGTAGGGTCGGCAACGCCGCCGCCCACGGCCTGGATGGTGTCGATGAGGTCCTGCTCGTCGCCTTCGTCGACGGGGCCAATAAGGCCCAGGCCCCAGGTGCCCGGGAAAAAGCTCGATCCGCTCATGGTCTTGCCGGCGCTTGCGATGGTAACGGTTGCGCCTGCACGAGCTGCTTCTATGGCGGCGCAAAGGCCTGCAATGCCCGATCCAATTACCAGTACATCAGTCGATTCCATCGGATTCCTTTCTCGTCCGGCGCATTGTCGCACGGGTGATCGGCAATGGGGCCGCAAAGACTCGGCAAATCGGTAAAGGGCAAATATGGCAGGTGGGCGTCATGGACGCTCTGACGCTCCATCTCATCACATCTCGTATTTCGTCCCAACTGATATATCGGCATTGGTGCCCTGCGACAGCGCAAACAAAAAGAGCCGCTACCCGAGTGGATAGCGGCTCCAAAGCTCAACTATATGAGCATCGCGCAAGCGCGATTAGGCCTTGAGGGCCTCCTCGACGGCGACAGCGCAGGCAACGGTGGCACCGACCATGGGGTTGTTACCCATGCCGATGAGACCCATCATGTCGACGTGCGCAGGCACGGAGGAGGAACCGGCGAACTGGGCGTCGGAGTGCATACGGCCCATGGTGTCGGTCATGCCGTAAGAGGCAGGGCCGGCGCCCATGTTGTCCGGGTGCAGGGTACGGCCAGTGCCGCCACCAGAAGCGACGGAGAAGTACTTCTTGCCAGCCTCGAGGCGCTCCTTCTTGTAGGTGCCAGCGACGGGGTGCTGGAAGCGCGTGGGGTTGGTGGAGTTACCGGTGATCGAGATGTCGACGTTCTCGTGCCACATGATGGCAACGCCCTCGCGGACGTCGTCGGCGCCGTAGCAGTTGACGGCGGCGCGGGGACCATCGGAGTAGGGGATGGTCTCGACGACCTTGAGCTCGCTCGTGAAGTAGTCGAACTGGGTCTTCACGTAGGTGAAGCCGTTGATGCGGGCGATGATCTGAGCAGCGTCCTTGCCCAGACCGTTGAGGATAACGCGCAGCGGCTTCTTGCGAGCCTTGTTGGCGTTCAGAGCCAGGCCGATAGCACCCTCAGCGGCAGCGAAGGACTCGTGGCCAGCCAGGAAGGCGAAGCACTCGGTGTCGTCGGAGAGCAGCATAGCGCCCAGGTTGCCGTGGCCCAGACCGACCTTGCGGTCCTCGGCGACGGAGCCGGGAACGGTGAAGGCCTGGATGCCCTCGCCGATGATGGCGGCAGCCTCAGAAGCGGTCTTGGCGCCACGCTTGACAGCGAGAGCGCAGCCGAGGGTGTAGGCCCACTCGGCGTTCTGGAAGGCGATGGACTGGGTGTTGTTGACGATCTCACGCGGGTTGAAGCCCTTGTCGGTGCAGATCTGCAGAGCTTCCTCGAGGGAGGCGATGCCGTTGTCGGCGAGGCACTTGTTGATCTTGTCAGCGCGGCGCTCGTAACCTTCGAACGTAACAGTCATAGTTATTTCCCTCCCTTTCTACTCGTGAACCGGGAACACGCTGGCGACGGAGTGAGTCTCCTCGTCGGTGCGCGGGTCGATGTACTTGGCAGCGTTGTCCCACTGACCATAGTGGCCCATAGCGCCAGCGATGGCCTCCTCGGGGGTCTTGCCGGCCTTGACGGCGTCGGTGAACTTACCGAGGTTCAGGAACTCGAATGCGATGATCTCGTTCTTGTCGTTGAGAGCCATGCGGGTGACGTAGCCCTGAGCGAGCTCGAGGTAACGAGCGCCCTTGGCCTTGGTGCCGAACATGGTGCCGACCTGAGAGCGAAGGCCCTTGCCGAGGTCGTCGAGGGAGGCGCCCACGGGCAGGCCGCCCTCGGAGAACGCGGTCTGGCTGCGGCCGTAAACGATCTGCAGGAAGATCTCGCGCATAGCAACGTTGATGGCGTCGCAGACGAGGTCAGTGTTGAGGGCCTCGAGGATGGTCTTACCGGGAAGGATCTCGGAAGCCATGGCGGCAGAGTGGGTCATGCCCGAGCAGCCGATGGTCTCAACGAGGGCCTCCTCGATGATGCCGTCCTTGACGTTCAACGTGAGCTTGCAAGCGCCCTGCTGAGGTGCGCACCAACCCACACCGTGCGTAAGACCGGAGATGTCGGAAATCTCCTTAGCCTGGACCCACTTGCCCTCCTCGGGGATGGGTGCGGGGCCGTGGTATGCACCCTTGGCAACGGGGCACATGTTCTCCACTTCCTGTGAGTACTGCATGCCTCTCCTCTCTATCGTGTTGGCGTCCCGTCTGGGGGTCGTGGCTGGCGATTGCCGGGCGACCCTTCGAAAGGGACATGACATGCAGCCCCTATAATACCGCGAAATGCACGGAATATTCGGTGAACGGCTCAGTTTTCGTAGCGAGAAGCGCGGAACTTTCAATTGAAGCGATTTAAATTAGATATATTCATCAGAAGCGCGTGTCACATATTTGTCGTTTTTGGTCATCTTGCGGAAACGTCGCATTGTCTGACCTGTGCTGCGGTGCCGTTCGCCGGTTGTTTGCTGCCATTTGCCGTGCGCAGATGCCATTTTACGTGTTTGCTTTGATAGCACGCTTCAATCGTGGTGTATTGGAAAGCGCAAGTTTATCCCGCTGAAGGGGGGGTGTCGTGCAGCGCGTTTGGAGAACGGTCACCGGCTTTTACCATGTTTGTGCCCGTGGCACCGGAAAACAGATCATCTTTGAGACCGATGAAGACCGGGGTGATTTTTTGGAGCTGATGCGCGACTGCTGCCGCGATGCCGGCGTGACAGTCGTGGCGTGGTGTCTCATGAATGACTACGTGGATCTGGTGCTTTTGGATTACGAGGACGAAATGAGCGCAGCCATGCAGCGGCTACTGTTGACGTATGCTCGTCGGTTCAATAAGCGCACTGGGCGCGCGGGCTGCCTGTTTCGCGAACGTTTTGAGCGCCGCTCGCTCGATACCGACTGGCAGGTGATGGAGGCTATTCGCTCCGTACATGCCGATCCGCAGGAGGCGGGTATTGCTCTGATCGAGCGCTATCCATGGAGCAGCTTTGCCGAGTATCTACGGGCCTATGACAACGATATGACGAGGGGATTTTCCGACCCTTCTTGCGTGTTTGATCTTTTTGGTTCTGCCAAGGCCTTTATCGCCTATTCGCTTTCGACGCCCGACAGCCGCGAGCCGGCGATGCCCGATCTGGAAGAGACGGAGTGGGAGCGGCACGCCTTTGCCGAAAAGTTGGCGAAGGGGCTCGGGGTTCCGCTCCACGGGGTTAAAGCCGCACCGTCGGCGCGGCGCAACATCGTTATTCTTGGCTTGCACGATGCCGGTTTTACGGTGCGTCAGATTGAGCGATATACGGGGATTGGCAAAAGTACCGTTTCTCGCATTGTGCGCGCTTATGCGCAGGTGGACGCGCAGGCCGAGGGCTCGAAATAAGGCCAGAAAAGAAAATGGCCGAATCGCGAAAGTTAAGCGATTCGGCCAACTGAATTCTTCAGATTTGAGACAACTATTACTGATTATTTTGTCCCGTGAGCATGCCGTCGAGGGTGCGCCAGGCGAGCTCGGCGCACTTGACGCGGGCGGGCATGTGCGAGATGTCCTGGAGCTGGGCGGCCTCGTCCAAGTCTTCCAGGTCTTCCTCGGAAAGCTGCTCGCCGCGAATCATGGCGAGGAAAAGCTCTGCCAGACGACGCGCCTCCTCGACCGTCTCGCCGGTGATGAGGTCGGCCATGATGTCGGCGCTGGCCTGGCTGATGGCGCAGCCGTGGCCAGTAAAGGATGCCTCCTCGATCACGTTGTTCTCGACACGCAGCTGCAGGGTGAGCTCGTCACCGCAGCTGGGGTTAATGCCGTCGTGCTCGTGCGTGGGGGCATCCATCTCGTACTTGTAGTCGGGGTGCGAGTTGTGCTCCATAAACGTGGTGGAGGTGTACAGATTACCCATTGAACGTGCTCCAAACGTGATGAAGGCCGGCGATGAACTTGTCGATATCGGCCTTGTCGTTGTAGAAGGCCACGCTGGCGCGGCAGCAGGCGAGGTTCTCGACGCCCAGCCAGGTGAGCAGCGGCTGCGCGCAGTGGTGGCCGGCGCGGATGCACACGCCGTCCATGTCCATAATGCTCGCGACGTCGTGCGGATGGATACCCTTGACGTTAAAGCTGACGACGCCGTGGTGGTTGTCCCAATAGATGGAGCCGATGATCTGGACAAAGTCGAGCTGCATGAGCTCGCCCATCAGGTAGTGGACGAGTGCCTTCTCACGGGCCTGGATGTTTTCGTAGCCCACCGTGTTGACCAGGTAATCAAGCGCCGCGCCCGTGGCGAAGATGCCGGCGGCGTCCTGCGTGCCGGCTTCGAACTTCTCGGGGACGGGCGCCCAGACAGCGTCCTGCTCGGTGACCGAATCGATCATCTCGCCGCCGGTGAGCATGGGCGGCATGGCGTTGAGCAGGTCCATCTTGCCCCACAGCACGCCGACGCCCATGGGACCCATGGCCTTGTGTGCGCTAAAGGCAAAGAAGTCGGCGCCCAGGTCGGCCACGTTGACCGGCATGTGCGGCAGCGACTGCGCGCCGTCGACGACCAGATAGCCGCCGTACTTGTGCACGAGCTTGCCGAGGTTCTTGACTGGGTTCTCGACGCCCAGCACGTTAGAAACCTGACCCACGGCCAGAATCTTGGTCTTGGGGCCAACCTTGGACAGAACCTCCTCGGTCGTGAGCTGGCCAGTCTTGGTGGGGTAGAGGTAGACGAGCTTGGCGCCGGTCTCGCGGCAGACTTGCTGCCACGGGATTAGGTTGGAGTGGTGCTCCATGATGGTGATGACGACCTCGTCACCGGGCTCGAGCACCGTGGGCGCAAAGCTCTTGGCGACCAGGTTGAGCGACTCGCTCGTGTTGCGGGTGAAGACGATCTCGTTGGCCTGGGAAGCGCCGATGAGGTCGGCGATCTGCTGGCGCACCTTCGCGATAGCCTCGGTGGCCTCGACGGACAGCGAGTACAGGCCGCGCAGGGGGTTGGCGTTCATGCGCTGGTAGAAGTCGCGCTCGGCGTCGAGCACGCAGGCGGGGCGCTGCGCGGTGGCGGCACTATCGAGGAAGGCGATCTCGGGGTGTTGCTGGAACAGCGGGAACTGGCCCTTGTAGGGGTTGGTCTCGATGTCTACGGTAGGCCAGCCGCGCGAGGCCTCGTCGCTGGCGTCGAGCACCATAGGCTCCGGTGCGGTACAGGTGTCGCATTTAACGTGCTCGGTGTCGATCATGCGAGCTCCTCCTCAAAGTTATCGATTAGGTTGTTGCCCAGACGGACGACGGCGGCGCGGGTGCGCTCGTCGGTCGCGGAAAGAGCGGCGTCCTCCAGCTTGGCACGGATGAACAGGTCCTCGGCGGCGTTTTGGTCTAGGCCGCGGCAGGCGAGATAGAACAGCTGCTCGTCGCGGACGTGGCCGATCGTGGCGCCGTGGTTGCCGGCAACGTCGTCCTCGTCGCATAGGATGACGGGAACGGTCTTGTTGTCGACGCCCTTGTTGGCCAGCAGCACGGTTTCGCGCTCGGTGCCGGTTGCACCCTTGCAGCCGTGCACGAGGTCGATGGTGCCGCGGTAGACCTTCTTGGACGTGCCGGTCAGCACGCCGTTGGCGTCGATCTCGCACTCGGTCTTGCGGCCGCGGTGGCGCAGCTCGTAGTTAAAGTCTCGCACCTGCTCGCGGGCGCCCAGGTAATCGGTATCGATGGTCACCTTGGCGGTGTCGCCCAGCAGGTCGCCGGCAAGGCCGGTGGCGCTGGCGCCGGCACCCAGGACAGTGTGCTGCACGTTGACGTGCGCGCCCTCGTCTAGGAACAGGCCGGTGTCGTCGAGTGCGATCCAGCTGTCGTCGAGTGTCTGCGTGCAGGTCACGTTGACGGTGGCGTACTCGTGAGCGCACACGCGTAGCACGGAGCCCACGACGCCCTGGCCGTTGGCGGGGGAGTCCAGCGCGATGGCAAGGTTGAGCTTTGCCTGCGGGCGGGCGACGACATCGATGGCGGCGATGGCGGCCGCAGCGTCGACGCCACTCACGCGCACGGTAACCGTGGCGTGCTGGTATGCGGGCACATCGATGGCGATGCGCTTGG
>URRJ01000039.1 GCA_900550205.1 uncultured Collinsella sp.
CACCCATGAGCTTGGTGGAGCCGTAGGCGCTGATGGGGCCGGGAATGGTGGCCTCATCCTGCGGAATGCCGCCGTTCTCGCGGCCGGAGAAGACATAATCCGTAGAGACGTGTACCAGACGTGCGCCGGTCTTGGTGGCGGCCTGTGCCAGATTGCGGGGGCCGATTGCGTTGGCCTTGAAGGCAGCGTCATGGTTCACCTCGCAGCCATCCACGTTGGTGAAAGCGGCGCAGTTGATGATGACGTCCGGGCGCTGACGGCGGATGAAGTCATCCACCATCTTGTAGTTGGTGATGTCCAGCTCCGGCAGGTCCACCGGAATGACCGTGGCGCTCACCAGCTTCTCGGGGATGGGGCCAAGCTCACTGCGGCCTTCCCGGAGCTGCTTGATGATCTCGGTGCCAAGCTGGCCTCTGCAGCCGGTAACAATGATTTTCATGCGGATACCGCCTCTCTTAATACTTCAGTTTGCCGTCGGCCACATTCTTGAGGTGCTGGCCGTAGGGGCTCTTGCCGTAGCGCTCTGCGCTTTCCAGCAGGGTATCGCGGTCGATCCAGCCGTACTTGAATGCGATCTCCTCGGGGGCGCTGATCTTGATGCCCTGACGCTTCTCGATCATCCGCACAAAGTCGGCTGCCTCCACGAGGCTGTCCATCGTGCCGGTGTCCAGCCATGCAAAGCCGCGGCCCAGCAGCTGGACGTCCAGCTCATCCTGCTTGAGGTACATATCGTTCAGGGTCGTGATCTCCAGCTCACCGCGGGCGGAAGGCTTGACCTGCTTTGCCATCTTAACGACTTCCTTGTTGTAGAAGTACAGGCCGGTGATGGCGTAGTTGCTCTTGGGGTGCTGGGGCTTTTCCTCGACGCTCAGCACCTTGCCGTTTGCGTCGAACTCCACGATGCCGAAGCGCTCGGGGTCCGGCACATAGTAGCCGAACACGGTGCAGCGGCCCTTGTTCTCGGCGTTGGAGACAGCACTCTTCAAAATCTTGGAGAAGCCGTTGCCGTAGAAGATGTTGTCGCCCAGGATCATTGCGCAGCAGTCGTCGCCGATGAACTCTTCACCGAGGATGAAAGCCTGAGCCAGACCGTCCGGGGACGGCTGGACCTTATATTGCAGATGGATGCCGTACTGGCTACCATCGCCCAGCAGCGCCTCGAAGCGGGGCGTGTCGGTGGGGGTCGAGATGATGAGGATGTCCTGGATGCCCGCCAGCATGAGGGTGGACAGCGGGTAGTAGATCATGGGCTTGTCGTAGACCGGCAGCAGCTGCTTGCTGGTGACTAGCGTGAGCGGGTACAGGCGCGTGCCGGACCCGCCGGCGAGGATTATGCCTTTCATATAATCTGTCCTCTACAATCGAAATGTGTTTTATATCGAGCGATAAAATGGCTCGGAACAAACGGTGTATGGGCTCGCTAAGGTTCTCGCGGCGGTACACCGTAATGAGGATAAGGCGGCTCCCGGTAGCCCAGTCGAGCTCGCGGGTGGGATTAGCCCTTGCGCACCGTCGTACGCAGCGCGTCGACGCTGAATTCTAGCAGGTTCCGGCGGCTCGCCTCCGTGGCTGTGAAGTACCAGTTAGCCAGCACGTACACAGTCTGCCGGCCGAACTCCTAAGGCCAGGGGCTGTACGGGTTGCGCATACGGAGTTTCGCCTCAACGTGTCCGACGGGAATCTGCAGGTAGAAGCATGCGAGCACTGCCGTACGACAGCCGCCTTCCCGCACCATCGGTCTTTGCGGCTAGCTAACCCTCCCCGCTTCACCCTGCACACGCATCTGCAGAGCCTTCTCGGCGAACCTCCGGGGTTCGTACGCGTCCTCAACCAGCATCATGAGCTCGCCGGGCTCCAGCTCCCACCAGCGAGAATCCTCAAGCGCGGCGATCGTCTCGCCGTCGAAGCGCTTCCGCCGCTCCCTCGCGGGCGCGCCCGTCACGATCGAGTAAGGCTCCACATCGTGCGTCACGATGCTGCCCGCGCCTATCACTGCGCCGTTGCCTATGCGATTGCAACCCGAAGTAATGATTGAGCCATAGCCGACCCAGACATCGTTACCGATCGCGAGCCCGCTCCGCTCAACGTCGTAATCCGACACCCCAGTGAATGTGGGGTTGTAGAGCAAGGGCGACATGACGGCCCGCTCCGTCGGGTGGTTCGCTCCAAAGTAGCGGACGTTCCCGGCGAAGGAGCAGTATCGGCCGACGAGGATAGACCCCCCTCCGCCGTTGAACGCGTCATCGAAGCAGGAGCCGTACGTATGGAGGTCGACGTCGACGCCGTGCAGACTCTTCGCATAGGCACGCAGCTCGCTCGACGTCATCTGCCACTCAACGGAACCGCGCCATTTGTACTTCAGTTTTATTGCCAACGCCTTAGCGTTCATGGTACATGTCTCCTTTGGCTCAATACTGCACTTACAGCGCCCGCTAATGCTTGACGCCTTTTCTTCTTCTGAGTAGCTTCAACAAGGCACGTATCTCGCTTTTCGCTTGGGCGGCCTGAAGCGCGACGACCGCGAGCGCGCATGCGCCGGCCAAAAAGGTGTAGTTCTCCACATTCAACGCTGCCAAGACCGCCTGAAAGATCAAGAGGGCCACGCAGGTGTAAAACACCAACCAATTAGTGCGCACATCGACGGCGCGGGCGGCCCCGCGCATCCTCGACAGCATTACGAGAAAGTTGCTGACCACATCGGCTATGCAGGCTCCTAGAAGGCCGAGCGTCGGAACCAGAGCCCAGCAACCCGCCATGGTCGCGACCGCACCGATCATCGTCGTAACGAACAGCCTTTTTGTATCCATACTAGCGGAGTAAATAGTTCCGTAGAAAGAGAAAATCGTGTTGAAGAAGAAGGCGACCAGGAGAAGCGGGATGTACCTCCACGCGGAATAGAAGCTACTTTGCAGGAGCAACGAGGCGAGGAGTGGAGTGACCGCAGCGAGCAGAGCGGCACAGGAGAACATGATGAACTGGAGTGCCGAAAAGACCGTCGTGAAGAAGTCTCCGGCCCCCTCTTTTTTGAACTCCTGATATGCCGAGATCTGCCATGCCTGCTGAAAGATCTGAAACACGGCGTTCAACAGATTTGGAATCTTGCTTGCCGCAGCGTACAGCCCGTTCGAGGCAATTCCCAGAAACCCCGTCACGAAAAACCTACTGATGCTATTGTTTACCCACCAAAAGAGCGTGTTGGGTGTCAGAGGAATCGCGTAGGACATCATCTTCTTCAGGTCGACGCGAAGGTCGCTCATCCCAACATGCAGCAAATGGTCGCGGTGTTTGCCAAGGGCCTCGTATACCAACGACCCGCAGACACCCCCGAGTATCGTCGCGATGAAGTACCCCTCGACACCCAGCCTCAGCTGCGCGATGAACACAAAGGCGCCGATAAGGGTGGCCAGCGAGGAAATCCCAGCGGCAAAGGGAATGATGCGCACCTGGTCGAGCGCCCGCGCGACGTTGCTTTGGTACGTCAGCATGGCATTGCTCGCATAGGCCGCCAAGAACCAGAGCTTGTAATCGCCAAGCCCCCCGAAGATGCCAAGATCGAGCAGTGGAAGCATGACGGTGACGATTGCGAAGCTCACGAGGACAATCGCCAGCCCCGCAGTCACGTAGCGGTCGGTGTTCTTCGAGTCATCGATGACGAACCGCAGCACCGCATCAGAAATCGAAAGCGTCGCGAGGGGCACCATAAGCGTGATGACCGTCAGCGACATGTCGGTGATTCCGTACTCGCCCTCGCTCAGGTAGTAAGTGTAGAGCGGAACAAGCGCGAAGGCTATAAGCTTCGTCGCAACGGAGTTGACAGCGAAAAGGACTATGTTCTGCGCAAGGCTCTTGTATTTGTTCAAACCCGTCTCCAAGCTAAGCTCTACTCG
Source organism: uncultured Collinsella sp. (assembly GCA_900550205.1). Classification (GTDB taxonomy): domain Bacteria; phylum Actinomycetota; class Coriobacteriia; order Coriobacteriales; family Coriobacteriaceae; genus Collinsella. Next base: position 3,888 of record URRJ01000039.1, read on the forward strand.
ATCTTGCCCGACGCGATGCGTCGGAGCGTGCCAAGGAACATTTTGCAGCGAACGGCGAGTGGCAGCCGCTTTTGCCAGCAGGCAAGCTGCCTGAGCGAGTAACTCGGCGTTTGTTTACGTGCAAGCCTCATTGCGAGGATAAACGAGTGCATCGCCGACTTGCGCATGCACTGACCGGGCTGCATCTCATTCACCACCTCAAGATCCTCCAAGGGAGACGTCTCCAGAACGCCCGCAGCGACGGCGGAGCGGAGCAGCTCTTCTCCGGCTTTTGTACGGGCAAACGTCACGTTGCGGCCATCCGCTTCCTTAAAAGATGGGTGGCCGCCGACAAGGTACCAGCCATCGCCGCAGCTGAGGTCAGCGGCCTCGCCGGTTCCCTCCCAGCAAAAGCGGCACACTTCCTGAAGATCCCTGCCGAGTATTTGACCCCAGGACTTCTCGTATTCCATCTCGGCCGCCGTGCCGCCCTCGAAGGCGGCGGTAGTCATGCCGGGCCAGCCACAGCCCCTGTAGCGAAAGCTCGACAGGTTATCGCGGCTGCCGCCCATCGAGGCCAGCAGCCGGTCGTTGGCCTGTGCCGTCGGGGTTCCCCCACAGAAGAACGAGAGTAAGTAGGGGAAGGTATTTTTCCAGTCGGCATTGCCGACAAGCCATGAGCGTAGAACACGGATGTCACACGGCTTAGCGACGACCGCGTAGCGCTTGCCTTGGTCGACTCTATTGAAAAGGCCGACATAGGGTGACGAGGCGGTGTAGCGAGACCCCGCGCAGGCCAGCACCTCGTCAGGCGTCTCAGAGACCACTGTCGTGGTCCTCATGGGGTCTTCGGGGTCGGTGGAAACTTGGACGACCCCGTCCACCATCCCGTTCCGGAGGAGGTGAGCGCAAAGCGCCGTGAGCGTACCACCGGAAGAGGCGGCGTGACGCACATCAGGATTAGAAGACCAGCTGTAGCACGCGGTGAGGAGCGGGCCCCAGGGAGCGGAGGGGTTCCCCGCCCCGGTCAGGCTGTTGCAATAGCAGACGGAGGTATCGAAGCCCGATTCCTCCGGGTCGGAGGTCGGACGATAGTACCCGCGAGCATCGATATGGTGATCGCAAACTCCGCTGCACAGGCCGCACCCGCAGCAATATCTTTCTACACGCGAAGCCATCATGCCAGCCCCGCCGCCTTGGCGAAACCCTCGCAGTAGCGTGACAAACCGTCGAGGTAAACAGGCTTGGCTCTTTCGACTGCCTTGGCGAGCTCGTCCCTTCGCCCGAAGTAGTCGAAAAACAGATCGAGGGCACCGTCGATGGTAAGGTCGGCCTTGGCGTCAATGAGATAGGGATAGCCAAGAGTGCCGTACAGCCCGTTGAACTTCCGGCTATAGGCGACGGGAACGACCGGGACGCCGCTCGAGATCGCCCCAATGGTCGAGTGCATGCGCGCCCCGGAGAAGAAGTCCAGGGAAGAGATGTAGGACTTCGCCTCACTCGCCGATTCGAAAGGCTCCGGAAGAATGACTCCGGGGTGACGGGAGCGAAGGTCCACGCAGGCGGAGTAGTCGTCATCCACGCCGCCCTCTCCACCGTCTGAGGCGACGACATGGGGCACGAGGTGGACGGCGATACCTTCGTCGTCACTCAGCCTCCGCACGAGCTCGTCGACGAAGTCGCGATAGGAGAAGGAGAGGCCGAAGTAATTCTTGTGGTCGTATCCGCCGGAATACAGGAGGCCGGAGACGTTGAGGCCGACGTTGAGCTTGCCGTTGCTCTGCTCGCGTTTCTCGAAAGGCAGGGCGAATGCGACGTCAATTACCTGCTGGAGCGGGACGTCGATGCCGAGCTCGCGGCAGCACGCAAGCGACTTGTCGTCGCGAACGAAGATCGCGGCAAGCTTACCAAGCTCCCTCTTGGCAACGGCGCTTCCCAACCTTGTGTTGAATGGGCCTATTGTCTGGGGCGCAAACACGATGGGGGCACCATGCGCTTTGGCGTGCTCTATGGCCAGAGACTCGGCGATAAGCCGCGTGATGCCGTAGTTGTCTGTATAGCCATCCCCTCCGCAAAGGTCGACGACGAGGTCGCAGCCGTCAAAGGCATCGCTCTTCCGGATGAGCGAGGGGTTTTTGATGGTCGCCTTTAGGCGCGGGTAGGTGCGGTACTCGTACGGATTGGACGTCACGCCCACAAGCGAGGTATACGAAGCGAGATCCACGGGGTATCTGGGCTCGGACAAGATCACCCTATAGCAGGGTTGCACATCGTACTCGGCGAAAACCGAATCCATAAGACGGATGTTCGAGACAGCGAGCGCCGAGCATCCAAGGTTGTAGTCTCTTACAAGGTGGGAAACCAATCCCACGGTCATTTTACGCATCACTAGCAGTGCTCCTCTCTGCGAACGGGGCAAGGCCCCGCTCTTTTCTGGAAATAATGACGTATGCAATCAACAGGGCGATAAGCTCGAAGTGGAGCCTCGCCAAATCGGTCTCCTGCACCCCGAACTGCGCGATGTAGTAGAGCGCGAAGACGATGAAGGCTATGCCGCCGAACGTGAACCGGCCTTCCCCCTCAATGCGGCACCCACGATGCCGCCATGCGTAGCGAAGGTTGCCGACATAGAAAACAATGAGCGCGATAAGACCGATGACGCCACATTGCAGGTAGATGTACAGGTAGTTGACCTCGACGGAGGTCTTCGTCGTCCACTGATTGAGAACATGGCTGAACTCCGCCTTGACGCCGAGGCCGGCAAGCCAGTTATCGCCCACGTAATCAATGACCCACGCATACAGATCAAAGCGGTTCCCAAACCCCACCACGCTCGAGTTCTGAGACTGAGCGGTACCGGCCAACATCGAAAGGACGGCGGAAGCGAAATCACTGAAAGCCTTCGAGAAGAGGCTGAGGTCGAAGCCCAGTGCGTCACTGCCCAACACGAGGACGCATAACCCCAGGCATAATTCCGCGATTACGGAGAGCACCTTGCCCGCGCCGGAGCGCAGGATCAAAATTGAATTGGCGGCAACAAAAACGCAGATACCGAGACGGGATACGGATAGGATCATGCTCACGACGAGCGGCACATATGCCAACACGAGCGCCCTCTTGCGCGCCTTGCTCACCCTGGTTGTGAGGCGGTAGGCGACCAAGACCGAAGCTATAGCCTCGAACAGGCCGAGGTTTATCGGCGAACCGAACGTGCCGGTGCACCGCAGCACCCCATAGCGCAACCCTGTACTGCCGTCCGCGGGATTCATCAAAGCCCCTTGCACGAAATACTGCCCCGTCAGCGACTCGGCAATCCCGAGCATGCCAAGAAGTACCGCAGCGTAGATGATGCCGTCTATCGCCCTGAAAAAGTCCCGCCTATCCTCGATGGAGAAGACGATGGCGACGCACGCAAGGAGCTCGGCGAAGAGCCAAGCGACGCCGTTCATGAAGCTGGCAGTGACGAAGTTGAAGATCGTGTATACGGCGAGGTAGAGCCATACCGTCCAGTCCTCTTTAAAGACCTTGGCGTCGAAGTTCCGAAGTCTAAAAACGAAGAAGAACAAGACGAGCAGCAGCCCGCAGAAATTAGCATAGCTAAGCGGCCCGAGGTAGTAGTTGAGGGGCATGATCGGATAGAGCATGAGCACGGACATAAAGAAGAACTTGTTCGGCTTCCTTCGGTTGCCGGCAGAGTCGCGAAGGAGAATCTGCGCGTAGGGCACGCTAGGGGCTTCCGTCATCGCGCACCGCCGTTCTCTTCGCCGAGCGCACGCCAAACCGCGTCGAGGTATGCATAGCCGAAGAACCTGTCGGGTTCGAGGTATGCTCCCTCACCCCACTCGTTCCATGCGTTTATGAACACAATCCTGTCGTCTAAGGCAGGGTTCCCAACGACGCCTGAAATGACGTCCGCAAGCCAAGTCCGGAAGAGATCCGGCGTTGACCCGTGGAAGATCGTGCCCCGGTGATTCCTTCTTGCCGTGTTATCCCACATGGGCATTACGGCTGGGTACACCTTTCCGCTCCGATTCTTACTCGAGTTATATCTGCCGTTCTCTACAAGATCCTTGTAGTCGTAAACGTTCCCGCCAAAGTCGGTTCGAAGCGGTCGGACATCCTTAGTGATGTTCTTGCAGCTATGTTCAACCTGTTTGGGCTGGAACTCAGATTCGGCATCATAGCCCTGAGCAACCCAATCCGTCGTCGTATCTCGCTCCTGAATCGCGATCACATACAGATTGGTTCCGAGCTCTTCTTGGGCCTTTTTACGCCAATACCTAAGAACCCTCTCGGTATCCGGGACCATGGAAGGCCGATACACCGATAGAACCGGTCTGCCATCAATACGGTAATAGCGGCTGTCCTTGAAATCAGCCAGAACATCCTCAATGAAGCTCTGATAGCTTTCCACCGTGGGCTCGATGGCCATGAGCACGTCGGCATTCGTTCCCGAGAACCGCTTCGTCCAGTTCTCATTTGCCCAACAGTAGAAAAACGGCATGTCGAGTGACTGATTATTAAGGAATTTATTGAGAGGATACTCAAGCAAACGCTTTCCGTTAAACCAGTAGTAGTAAAAGCAGAATGCTCCGACGCCATAGTTCTTGGCAATTTCGACCTGTCGAGCCATCACGTCATCCACACGCAGGTCATAATAGCCAAGCTCGCCTGGCCTACGCGGCTGATAGTGACCCACAAACTGCGGGACTGCCTGATCAACGTTATTCCACTCGGTCGTCCCCCTCCCCCACCATTCATCGTTGTAATGGTTCGGATGGAACTGGGTCAGGTAGTACGCAACGAGCGTCACGTCTGACTTGCGAGCCTCATGCTCGGTGTATTCGCGATACCACTCCGAGCGCTTTCCGCAGCTGGAGAGCACGTACTCGGCATACTCTTTCAGCAGCTCGGCATCATCAAAAACGGGCGTATCGCCACGGGCGTCAGCCTTCGCCTCTTTTGCCAAGATCCGCTCATAGCGCTTGGCACTCAGCTTGTTCTTGAACTCGCTGCTCAGCGGCAGCTTCCAGTATGCCTTCTTCAGCACATCCTTCAGCACACATAGCTCCTTACTTAGATTGTTCGATCAACTGTGCATACGTTTGTTCAAGCGCGCGAGCATGCTCTCGAATGGTCGGTACTTTGAATGAATCGCAAATTGCTTTGCTCATGCTCTCAATTCGGTTAGGAGATGCAATGATGGATCCAATGCTCTCGGCGAGATCCTCTGGGGTTGATTGGCACACAATACCATTAACTCCGTCTGTTATCAGATCCTTTGCTCCCGCGCTATCCGAGATAACAACGGGTACGCCGAAGCTCATTGCCTCAAGCGCCGTGAATCCAAAGGTCTCGTAGCGCGTGCTCGGCACCACCACGAGATCCAGATCGGCCATGACCACAGGAAGGTCCTCGTAACGATAGGGATCATGAGAGATGAGATACTCACGCTCCCCCTCGCCCTGACGGAAGAACACGTGCAAGGCAAAGGACCTAGGATAGTTGGCTTCAAGGAGATCAAGAGCATCCCGAAGAACGAAATAGCCCTTTAAATCCATTCGAGGTCCCAAGTAACCAATCTGGAGTACGGGATGCGCGCTATGAAACTGCTTTTTATCCTCAATTGCCCCATGAGTAACATTGAGCACGACGGTGGATCTTGGCCTAACGTAACGCTCAAACACCTCAAGCGTCATGGAGCTGTTACCAAGCGTGAGATCGAAAGCCTCAAGGAGCTTGGCATAATAGCTTCGAAGTGCCCTGTAGCCTGAAGCATATCGACTAGCTTCTTCAGCTACATGTTGGACATCAGACCGTACAGAAGGATCACCAAGTCCCTCATTGTTTTTTTGTCGGAGCGCCTTAATCGGTTTACTCTCCTTAAGTAAACGATACACCCCTGACTGAATCAAACAAAGCTTCGCCTTTGACAACGCACCGGCGTTGCACGACCAACAATCGGCACAACCGTGATCGTCAACACAGGGAGCTCCCTGCTTCTCAAGGGAGACCATCGAACAAATTCCAAAGAAATCGTGCGTGGTGAAGACCGTTTTCACACCAAGGGTCCTACAGGCCTCCAGCGCCTCAAGAGGTAATCCCTGCAAAGTATGCACGTGAAAGACATCCGCCTCAACACGCTTGAAGAAGTTAATGAACGCTGATTTACTCTTCTTATGAGAGAAAAGCTCAACATCCCGAATCCCATTAAGCAAAGGAACGGGTAACGGATTTACCAGCTCAAAACTCGCAATTGAATCGCACCTCATAGATTTAAAAGGTGGGCGCTTAACTATTGAGCACTTTGAACCAAAATCTTTCAGAACGCCAGGCCACAGCAACATGACATCGTTCCCAAGCTTGATTTGTTCAAGAATCAGATCAATGCAGTACGTCGTCATGCCACCCCTTCTAAAGGGTGGAAAGCCTAATGAATAATGAACTATGCGCATGATACGGCACCGTTAGACGATAGAAGATCACTGTAGATACGAACCATACATGCCTTAGACTCTTCAAGGCTGAAGCTCTTCACGCTCTCATATCCAGCGGAACCAAGCTTTGCTCTATAAGCGTAATCCGAATACAGATGCTGAAGAGCATCGGCCCAAGTGTCGATGCTCCACGGATCGCAAAGCACACCGTTATACCCATCAATAAGATAATCAGGAATACCATGGACATCCGACCCAATGAGGGGAAGACCGGAAGCGAGCATTTCAATGCCAGCAAGTCCGAGACCTTCGCGCGTGGAAGGCAGTACTCCAACATCAGAACACTTACAGATCTCAGGAATATCCGGACGACGCCCCAAGAATCGAACGTCCACACCGTTCTGTCGAGCAAGCTCCTCGACGCTCTCTTTAGTGTCAGCTCCGTTGATGTAGTTACCACAGACGACAAATACCGCATGGGATATTGGTTTTCTCGCAAGAGCCTCAACAATTATGCGTTGGTTTTTACGAGCGGAAATCTCACCAACAGCCAAAATAACAAAGTCATCAGGCTTCAGATTCAACGAAGCCCTATACACATCTCGTTTTATCTGAACGCCATGAAACTTATCAATATCAACTCCGACGCCCGGAATATACCGAACGTCATCACAATGCATCTTCAGCGCATTTCCGTAATCCTCGCGGTTGATCGTAATCATGACATCGCTCCAGCGCGACATCAAATCTTCAACGGGATAGAAACACGCCCATGCCTTGCGGCTTGCTCGATTATGAAAATAGAAACCGTGGGTGGTGTAAGCGACTTTCGTTTGACCTTCTTTACGGCATTTCCTGAAGACCGTTCGACAAAGAGCGCCCGCTATTGGCGTGTGGCAATGAACGAAATCGAAGGATTCAGAGGCGGCAAGCTTCTTTAGCTGCCCAAAGGCAGTAAGCGTATCTTTGGAGACGGGCTTGTTCGAAGAAAAATCAACCTGATGGTAGATAACGCCCCGACTCTCAAGGAATTCAACGACGTCATTTGCTCCCGCATGATTCGCGTTTGCAGCGCAATGTACCTCAAAACCCATGCTCTGAAGGGTTGCGATGTCTGGCATAAGGAAACTTCGGATAAAGCCTGCCAACGCAGTTACGATCAGCGCCTTCCGGGGAGTCGCAGAGTTAAGGCGGCTCACTCCGCCACCTCGCCCTTCACGGCCTGCGGCCCCTCAAGGAACAGGCGCTCGTACTCGTTGGCGATGTGCTGCCAGCTGTAGGCAGTGGCGACACGCGACTTGGAGCGACGACCCAGCTCGGCAATCACGACCGCGCCCATGGCATCTGCCCGCTCAATCAGCGCAGCAAGATTGCCAGGCTCCTTGGTCCAGTAGAGAGCCGCGTCTTCTGCCACCTCACGGTTGAACCCTACATTGAGGAGCAGATTCAGGTCGGTGGAACCCAGAGCCTCGAGCAGGCTCGGGTTCGTGCCGCCCACCTCGTGGCCGTGGAAATAGCCGTAGGCCTGCTCACGGATCTTCGCGAGGAGGTCACGGTCGTAGACCGTGCCCACGAACTTAATGCGGGAGTCGCGGCTGTAGTGCGTCCGCTCCTCAAGCTCGGCGAGGAACTTGTCGTTGACGTTGGTAATCAAGGCGAAGTCGCGCTCGGTGCCGCTCGACATGAACTCGCGGATCATCGTCTCGTAGTTGTTCTCCGGCACAAAGCGGCCAACCACGAGGTAGTAGCCCTTGGGCGAAAGCCCGTGCTCGGCGCACCAGCCAGTAAACTTCGGGGCGTCGTCCGCAAGCGGGCTCCTATGTGTATCCGCACCGTAAGCGATAAACGTAGTGGCCGGTCTATAGATCGGCGAATCGTACTCCTCGTGGATGTACCTCTCGATGTTCTTAGAGTCGCAGACCAGCAGATCGCAATTGCGGACCATCATGGACTCGGAGGCCTTCCAGTAGCGGCGCACGGGGGCGCTCCACTTGGCGCGCTTCCACTCGTGCCCGTCTGGGTTCACGTATAGTCTTCCGCCTAAAGCGTGGATACGCTTCTGGAAGTGGGCGCAGAAGGGACCGATGCGGCACGCCAAGACGTAAACAATCGGGTGCTCGACGTGGTTGTCCTCGACGTAGCGGCAGACGCTGCCGAGCGCCGCAACGTCGTACCAGATGGCCTGGGCGGGCCCCACGTCGGGAACCTTCACGTTGAAGCAGCGAGCGCCGTGATACTCGAACTCGCCATCCTCGCGGGCCTTGCAAGCTACATGATACCTGATGCGGTGGTTGCCCTCGTGCGACTCGGTCAACCGATCGACAAAGGTCTCGTAGCCACCGTAATTGCCCGGGATGCCCTTGGAGCCGACGATGAAGATGTGTTGCGTTTTCGACATTAAGCCGCACCGTCCCCAGATATCATGGTCTTCAACGTACCGATAATCAACCGCAGGTCCTGCCCCAGGCTGCGACGCTCGATGTAATCCAGGTCGAGGGTGACCATCTCGTCAAACCCCAAATGGCTCCTGCCCATTACCTGCCAGGGGCCGCTGCAGCCGGGCTTTACCGCCAGGCGCTTCATGTCGTGCTCGCTGTACAGGGCAACCTCGCGCGGCAGGCCGGGGCGCGGGCCAATGAGGTTCATTTGGCCCAAGAACACGTTGATGAGCTGGGGCAGCTCGTCGATGCTGTGCTTGCGAATGAAGTTGCCGACACCGGGAATAATGCGCGGGTCGTGCTTCATCTTAAACATGGGGCCGGTGGCCTCGTTTTGAGCCTGCAAGTCCTTGAGCATTTGGTCTGCGTTAGGTACCATGCTGCGGAACTTGTAGATCTTAAACAGGTAGAACGTGCCGTCTTTGCGCACGCGGCCCACGCGCCACTGCGAATATAGGGGGCTGGCGCCCGGACTCTTTATGCAAATGACCGCGCTCAGAATTACCCCGGGAATAAAGAGCAACACCAAGGCTCCGCCGGCGGCGGCAATATCCACCGTACGCTTAACAACGCGGTAGACTCTGCGCCCAAGCTTGGGCTTCACTCCGGAGTTAGCACCGCGCAGCATCTTGTACGCTTGTTCGTTTGTAAGGTAATCCCCCGCAGAACCCGCTGCGGCAGGGATAGAGTTCGCCGTGGCGTCGGTGCACGTCTCCCGCGCGCCCTGTTCCATGGTCATCATCGTAGGCTCCAAGAGCCCTCCCCCGTTACTTTTTTCCTTCGATCGTCTGCTTGCAAACTTGCAGCTAGGCGATTGCTTTTCTGTGATTGCGCATGACGCGCTGCTCGTTTGAAAGCACCGCGAGGCCGACGCGGGTGGTTACGCGTCGGCCGCACAGGTTGAGCTCCAAAAAGGCAGTGCTCTTGCGTCTGTTAATGGTTTTGATAAGGGCCTCGTGGCCTAGCAGCGGACCTGCCGTTACTACGACCTGGTCTCCATCCTTTAGAGCCTCGCTCATGGGCACTACGCGGTCTCCCCTATTGGTAAAGCTGCCAATGAGCTGGGTCTCTTCTTTTGCCAGCGGCACAAACTGACCGTCCTGGGAAAGCACCCGAGCAAAGTCGTCCATGCGCAGCAGATACTGTTGCACGGTGCGAGGATCTGCCGTATCGCAAATGAGATAACCGGGAAAGAGCGGCTTGGGTGCGCTGACCCATTCGCCGTGTACCTTGATCTCGGTTTGATATTGGGGATAAAAGAGCTCCTGCATGGCACCAGCCGGCACCATGCGCTCGATGCGCTCGCGCATAACGTCTTCGCGACCGTTAGTGACCTGGATCACATACCACACGAGCACCACCCCCTTGCTGTCTTACGTGTGGCTCACGGGGTTTGGGTATGGCTACGCCAGGGCGCTTGTGCGCGAAGGCGCTCCATATTCAAACCCTGAGCCCAGTTAGACAAGCACGTGGCTCTGCCCCACCGTGAACGGTATGTATGAGTGCAGTGGCTAGAGACGCGGACGTGTATCGCAAAAATGACCGCGACTCCAGCTGGCTGCGTGCGAACCAGTCAAGCGGGAACAAAACTGGACCGCACGCAAACAGCTGTAGGACTGCTTGGTTTGCCGCAACAACTTACTCCACTTCCCAATGCGAACTTTTAAATGCCCGCAAAAGTAAATGCAAAATAGCGCATGGCAATCGATATTGGAGCTCGTGGTTTTTCTAACACCGCCGTTACGGCCGGATGCTGATCGACCCTGTGCTTTATGGCTT
>URRJ01000040.1 GCA_900550205.1 uncultured Collinsella sp.
GTCACCTGCGCCCGCGAGGCCGGCGCCCGCTACGTCGCCGGCGATATCGGCCCCATCGGTGCCCTACTGCGCCCCCTGGGCACCCTCAGCTTCGACGAGGCCTACGACCTCTTTGCCGAGGAGGTGCGCGCTGGCGTCGCCGCGGGTGTGGACCTCTTTATTATCGAAACCATGACCGACCTGGCAGAGATCAAGGCTGCCGTCCTCGCCTGCCGCGAAAACTCCGACCTGCCTGTTTTTGCCACCATGACCTTTGAGGAAGACGGTCGCACCTTCCTGGGCACGAGTCCCGAGGTGGCCGCCATCACACTCGACGCCATCGGCGCCGACGTTTTGGGTATCAACTGCAGCCAGGGACCGGCCGAGCTCCGAGGGCTCGCCGCACGTATGCTCACCGTTACCGACAAGCCCATTATGGTCCAGGCCAACGCGGGACTGCCCCGCGTGGACGACGACGGCAATACCATCTTTGATATCCAGGCACCCGAATACGCCAAGGCCGTCGCTGGCATGATCGAGGACGGCGTAAGTGTTGTGGGCGGCTGCTGCGGAACCACGCCGGCGCACATGGCGGCCTTGCGCACGCTTATCGACAACCACGCGCCCGGCCCGCGCCACCGCAAGCCCAGCATGTCGGTCACGAGCGCCCAGACGGTCGTGGACCTCCCCTGCGACGGCCACAAGATCGCCGTCATCGGCGAGCGCATCAACCCCACCGGCAAGAAGCGTCTGCAGCAGGCTCTGCGCGACGGCGACCTAGATTACGTCGTGAGTCAGGGCATCAGCCAGCAGGAGCAGGGCGCCGACATCTTGGATGTCAACGTGGGCCTGCCCGAGATCGACGAGGTCAAGATCATCCAACAGGCCACCGAGCAGCTCCAGGGCTCCACGCTCCTGCCGTTGCAGATCGACTCCACCGACCCCGCGGCCGTCGAGGCCGCCGTGCGCCGCTACGCCGGCAAGCCCATCATCAACTCGGTCAATGGCAAGCAGCAGATCATGGATGAGATCTTTCCGCTGGTCGCCCACTACGGCACCAATGTCGTCGGCCTCACGCTTGACGAAGGCGGCATTCCCGATACCGCCGAGGCCCGCTTCGCCATCGCCGAGCACATCGTGGCCGAGGCCGCCCGCTACGGCATCGGTCCGGACCGCATCCTCATCGACTGCCTGGTCATGACCGCCTCGACCAATCAACGCCAGGCCGAGCAGATCCTGCGCGCCATGTCCCTGTGCAAGGAGCGCCTGGGCGTCAAATGCGCGCTCGGCGTGTCGAACATCAGCTTTGGCCTGCCTGCCCGCCCGCTGCTGGGCTCGGTCTTTTTGGCTGCCGCTTTTGGCGCAGGCCTGGACGCCCCCATCATGAACCCGGGCTCTAAGCGCTTTATGGATACCGTCTACAGCTATCGCGTCTTGAGCGTTGAGGACGAGGGCTCGACCGGATACATCGAGCGCTACGCCGGCTGGACCGATCCGTATAAGATTGCCGCAAACCCGGCGGCGGCCCAGGCGGTATCGACCGACGCCGCGCCCGCTGCTGGCACCGCCAGCAGCGACGGCAACGACGACCCGATTCGTCGCATGGTCGTCTCGGGCCGCAAAGGCGAGATCGCGGCCGAGACCGAGCGTCTGCTGGCAGACCACGACGCCATGGACCTCATCAACAATCACTTTATCCCCGCCCTCGACGAGGTTGGCGTCCTCTTTGACCAGGGCAAGTTCTTCTTGCCGCAGCTTATGGCCTCGGCCGAGGCCGCGCGCGTGGGCTTCGACACCATCAAGCGCCTGATGCCCGCCGGCGAGATCGCCGACAAGGGCAAGATCTGCGTGGCCACCGTTAAAGGCGACATCCACGACATCGGTAAGAACATCGTCAAAATGCTGCTCGACAACTACGGCTACACCGTCTTTGACCTAGGCCGCGACGTCGACCCGCAAGAGGTGCTCAAGACCGTACAGGAGCGCGACATCAAGCTCGTCGGCCTTTCGGCGCTTATGACCACCACCGTCGTGGCCATGGAAGAGACCATCAAGCTGCTTCATGCCGAGGTGCCGGGCGTCAAGATCATCGTAGGCGGTGCCGTGCTCACCCCCGAATATGCTAAGCAGATCGGCGCGGACTACTACGCCAAGGACGCCGCCGAAAGCGCTCGTATCGCCGAAGAGGTCTTTGGGCAGTAACACAACGGAAACAACCGAGCACCAAAACGTGCCGCACGCGCCACTTGGCACGTGCGGCACGTTAGAATAGATAAGACTATGCTCGTTTTGGCAGATAGGAGCGCAAGGATGGCGATCACGCCCGCAGAAATCGCGGAAACCCGCGGCATGGTTGAGGAGCAGAACCTCGACATCAGGACCATCACCATGGGTGTTTCGCTCATGGGTTGCGGCGACGAGAACCTCGACCGCATGTGCACGAAGATCTACGACCACGTGACGCACACGGCTGAGCACCTGGTCGAGACCGCCGAGAACCTCGAGCGCGAGTACGGTATCCCCATCGTCAACAAGCGCGTTTCCGTCACCCCGGTGGCGCAAATCGCCGCATGCTGCAAGGATGAGGACCTCACCCCCATCGCGCACGCCCTCGACCGCGCGGCCGAGACACTCGGCATCGATTACCTGGGCGGCTTCTCCGCACTCGTCCAGAAGGGCATCGGCGACGCCGACCGCCGCGTTATCCAGTCCATCCCCCAGGCGCTCGCTACCACCAGCCGCGTCTGCTCCAGTGTCAACGTCGCCAGCCTGCGTGCCGGCATCAACATGGACGCCGTGCTCATGGCTGCACAGACCATCATCGATGCTGCTAAACTCACGGCCGACCAGGATTCCGTCGGCGCTTCCAAGTTTGTCTGCTTTGCCAACATGGTCGAGGACTCCCCGTTTATGGCGGGGGCCGTCCACGGCGGTGGCGAGGCCGACGCCGTCATCAACGTAGGCGTCTCGGGCCCCGGCGTTATGGCCGCAGCCCTGGAGACGCTGCCCGATTCCGCATCGATGATGGAAGTCGCCGAGAAGATTAAGCAGACCGCCTTTAAGATCACCCGCGCCGGTGAGCTCATGAGCCGCGAAGCCGCCCATCGTCTGGGTGTCGAGAAGGGCATTGTCGACCTGTCGCTGGCTCCCACGCCCGCCATCGGCGACTCCGTTGCCCGCATCCTCGAGATCATCGGCGTGGGCACCTGCGGTGGCCCGGGCACGACCTGCGCGCTCGCCATGCTCAACGATGCCGTCAAGAAAGGCGGCGTCATGGCCAGCTCCAGCGTGGGCGGTCTCTCCGGCGCCTTTATCCCCGTGTCCGAGGATGCCGGCATGATCGCCGCCGTCGAGGCCGGTGCGCTTTCGCTCGAGAAGCTCGAGGCTATGACCTGCGTGTGCTCCGTTGGCCTGGACATGATCGCCATCCCCGGTGACACCCCGGTCGAGACCATCGCCGGCATCATCGCCGACGAGATGGCCATCGGCGTCATCAACAACAAGACCACAGCCGTGCGCGTGATCCCCGCCATCGGCAAGGGCGTGGGCGACTGCGTCGAGTATGGCGGCCTGTTTGGCCGTGCACCCATCATGCCGGTGAACCCCAACGCCGGCACCGTGCTTGCCCACCGCGGTGGACGTTTCCCAGCGCCGCTGAACTCGCTGAAGAACTAGCTGAGGGGTTCGGGCGAGGAGCCCCGGGGAGGGCAAATATATAAGGTCGCCTGCTCGGACAGTCCTGACTCGCACGGAGAGCACATTAAGTGCTCTCCGGCTCGTGCGGAACTCGCGATCGACCTTATATATTTGCGCTCCCCGGGACTCCCGCACAACGGGACCTCGGTTGGGTTCTATCCCTTTGGCAGTCGCTTCGCTTCTGCCCTACTTTGCTGGTATGGCGGTTTGGCGTTGGATCGGTTCTATCTGATATATGCTGGTTGCGGCTCTTCTTTTGGGAGGAGTCGCTTTTTTGTTGTGAGGGGGATGGCCCGTGGCTGATGATTTGATTCGTTCTGAGCTGCTTTCTGCGGATTGGAATGGCGAATGGATGCGTCTGCAGGCCGCTCGGCATCGGGCTGATGATTCTTTTGAGTGGGATAAGCGGGCTCGGCATTTTCGTCCGTTGGAGACTGCCCCATATGCTCGGGATTTTATGAAATTGCTGGCGCTTGAGCCTGGTGAATCGGTGCTGGATATGGGATGTGGGGCTGGGTCGATTGCTATTCCGCTTGCTCAGGCTGGGCATCCCGTGATTGCCGCTGACTTTTCCCCTGCCATGTTGGGCACCCTTGATGCTGGCATTGAGTACTATGGGCTCGAGGACCTGATTACGCCGCTTGAGCTTGCTTGGGACGATGATTGGGATTTGGTTGGGCCGGTTGCCAAGACTGTAGATGTTGCCTTTGCCAGTCGTTCCGTCACCACAAATGACCTAAAAGGCGCGCTTGCCAAGCTCGACCGCACGGCTCGCCGGCGTTGTGCTGTCACAATGGTCGCCAACTCCAGCCCGCGCTATGACCTGCACGTGATGAACGCCATTGGCGCCTCGGTTACCTGCAGTAATGGCTTTGTGTATGCCTTTAACATTCTCATTCAGATGGGTGCCCTGCCGCAGGTTACGTACTTTGAATCGCCTCGTCGCGACACCTTCGATAGCCTTGAGGCGGGCGTAGCGGACTTCTCCCGTATGCTCGAACATGGCAACGAGGATAAAATCGACCGTCTGCGCGACTACATCGCCCAGCACATGATCGAGAATCCCCATGCTGGCGAGCCGGGGTCCAAGGGAGTGCCGCAGGGGCGCTATATGCTCGACCATATCCGTAAGGTCCGCTGGGCCTTTATCGCCTGGGCGCCAGTTTCTGCGAACCGCCTGTAGCCCAATTGCACCCGCGCCGCTTACCCCGCTACAGCCCGCGCCGTCCACCAGTTCGGCATCCGCATTCTTTGCGAACTGGGCAAACGTACTCCACACCGCGCCGTTCCTGCGCTATCGTGGGACAGCTCACGTAGATTAAGGCCCCGTCGTGGGGCGTCCCATACATAGAAAGCGAGAACCCATGGCACTGACAGGAGCCCAGGTCAAGCAGCTTCGCAGCATGGCCCATCACCTCAACCCCGCCATCATCATCGGCAAGTCCGATATCAACGAGGGCACCGTCGAGCAGACGGTCGCCTATCTGGAGAAGCATGAGCTCGTTAAGTGCTCTGTGCTGGACGGCTCCAGCCTTTCTGCCCGCGAGGCCGCCGAGGAGCTCGCCGAGCGCTGCCACGCCGAGGTCGTCCAGGTCATCGGCCGCAAGTTCTCGCTGTATCGCGAGTCCTCGCGCAAGGATATCGAGAAGATCAAGCTCGTCTAAGCGCTCACGCATCGTGCGCCTGCGGGGCGTCCGGGTTACCCGGACGCCCTTTTTATCGCACGACGGCCATGCGCTTAAGCCTGCCTTCGACCAAGCGCTCGTAGAGGCGCCGCGTCTCGGGCTCGGGCACGCCCGCAATCTGCTCTTTTAGATGGTGGACGTGCCCGCTGTACAAATCGATGATGTCACGACGGCGACCCGCGGCGTTGTAGACGCGCATGGCACAGCGGACCATATCCTCGCGCGCCGTTTCCTGGCGAAGCCCCGCCTCGACCAGCCATATCGCCGACTGCAGATCGTTTTCCTCCAAGGCCTCGTTTGCCCCGCGAATCATGCTGTCGATAAACTTCGATTGCATAATGTGACGCATGCGCACGAAATACGTTGGGTTACAGCCATTGGGAATATAGAGCGAACCTGCATAGAGCTGCTCGACCTTTAGGCACAGCTCCACCAGGTGAGGTCCGCGCGCTCCCCCACGGTTTCCCAGAATCTCCCGGGTCATCTGCTCAAACAGTCGCACGTCGGTCTTAACGTAGTCACCGTTGAGTCCAATGCACTCGTTTTGAATGAGCACGCACGACTTGCCATCGGGCGTCGGCCCCAAGGCCGAACGCAAGCGCGATATCGTCGAATATAGGTTATTGCGAGCACGGTTGAACTCGGCATGGGGCCAAAGCTCCATGGCCAGAGTCTCGCGATCGACCAGCGCATCCATACTTAACGCAAGGCGTTCCGCGAGCGTTGCCGCCTTCTTGCGACGCCACATCTTATCGGTGATAGGAAACCCGTCGCGCTCGGCACGAAATGCCCCAAACATACGAATCTCGATATGCTCGATCGTGTTGACGGCCTCGACCTCTTCAACCTGAAACAACCGCTCGCGCGCTTCGTCCAAATCGTCGTGTAGCGTGTATCTCGAAAGCTCGTGCACTGGAAGCTTTTTGCGAATCCTTGCACCAGGCTCGCCAAGACAATGCATGGCAAGGCGTGCAAAGAGCCGATACGACGGCTCCAGCATCCCCGGGCGGTTCATGGACATCCACGCCGCCAAATCGCTATCACGGCCCGCAGAGGCCAAGTGCAGCGCCACCATCCACGCCTCCGAGCCACGAACCTGCGTCTGGCTTATATCGAGTAGCTCCGCCTCCTCGCGCACCGTCATCATCGATGTGTTTCGTAAAAATGCCACGCGCTCCAGCAGCAGCGCGTTATCTCGCATATACGTTGCCGTTTCGTCAACAAGCTTGAGCACCTGGACGGCGCGGAACTTTGCGTTGACGGGGCGCCCCTCAGACATCGATTGCCACCCTTCGAGCAAAAGCCCAAAGAGCTGAAGCCGGTTGTCGCGTACGCGCACGGCAAAACGGTCGATCTCGCTAAACGCCGCTTCGTCGGTCACCGGCAAGCCGGCAAGCAGGCGACGCGCCGCCAGCACCATGCGCACCCAAATCGTCAGTGCCCTCAGGCTACGGGCATCGAGTGCCTCGACCATCAGGGCAAGCTCGTCATCGCGCGCATCGATTCCCGTAAACGAACCGTCAAAAAGCTCCACCAGCATCCGGTCCGCCCGTATAAATAAGCCGGCGACATCCAGCTCGCAATCATACGCTCCATGCTTCCTGAGCCCATCAAAGGCATCGCCCACGTCCGCACATTCGGCCAGGCGGCGCTTTATCTCGATGTGCGCCGACAACATGTCGAGTGCGTCGCAGGAAGCCACGTGATCCGGAAACGAAAGCGTCGCAGGCAGTCCCAGCCCGCTTTGCCCGTAGCAAACGATGGTAAACGCCTGCGCCACTTTCCAAGAAAGTGGATCGATCTCCTGTGCAGCGCGCTCGCCCGCTCGCTCGATAACGGCTGCCATACATCGGGCAAGCTTGGCGTTGGAAATGCTTACCGCCGACAGGTACACGCCGAGAGCCTCGGACAGTGTCGGCTCGTACGACAATCCATCGGCATTCATTGCCCCCAGCACCGCACGGCAAACGTCCGCCCCATGTCCAGTCAAGGCCAGATCGACCCCGTACTGCCCGGCAAGTTCGAGCACGACATTCCGGTCTAAAAAGGCGTCCGCCAGATCCATCGCCAAGTCGCACCGGCCCGCCTTGATTAAAATGCGGGCCGCACGCCGTATAAGTTCGGGACTGATCTCGGCAATCAGTTTGCGCAGCCTAAGCCGCGCATTGCCCTCCGTTCCCATACAGACAAAACTTCGTTCGGCAGGGTCAATACCAAATATGGGATAGTCGCGAACCAGATACGATTGGTCGACCATCGAAAGCCGTACACCGCACGCCTCGAGCTCTGCCATATTACCCTCGCCCATTAAAACCATAAGACCCGCAACGTTAAACAGTGTGTTGTTCTCGAGGGAGGCCAAGTCGGCAAGTACCGCGCCGTATACGTTGACAATCTCGTTTTCGAGCAGTTGAGCGACGTCGCCCTGGCCATACAGCCCCGTCTGCAGCGCCGAGACAAGCTCGGGCACACCTTGCGTTAGCTGATAAAAATCGAGCGAGGTGCTGATCGAAAACGCCGAAGCCCAAGCCGAATACTCATAGGCATGCACCTTGAGCATCTGCGCGTTGACCTTTACCGAATCTCCCAGCCCACGGATAAGCAGACGATTTGACGGACGGCATGTAAGAAGAATGCCCACCCCCGCTGCGCGCAGGCCGCGAATCATGTCGATAAAGTCCTCGGTATCGCGCTGATCGAGAACCGGCACGTTATCGATTGCTATAAGCGAATGCGGCTTGTCTTTGAGCTCCTCTGCAACCACCTCGAGCTGCATGAACACCTCGCGGCCAATGGCCCGGTCGGCCTCGATAACTCGCACCGACCCTCGCGTACAATCGCCTTTGGCCTCGCGAACATACTGCATCAGCACCGAAGTCTTACCAAACCCATCGGGCGCGTAGAGAAGCACGATCCCGGCTTGGCGGCCCTTGATAACCAGCTCGTTCATCAGCCGATCGCGGCGAATCATATAGCCCCCGCCTATCGACATCACTTCGAGGTCGCTCGTATTACCCAGATCTTGCACCATACCCGCTCCTCAACTCGACCACATGGATACCGTAACCGCATGACCACATCTACCACCCCATGAATAGCATGGCACCATGTTTTTGACTGCTTGTCGGTACGCATTCGGCAAGTTTTTGTACAGCGGGCACTGCTCGTTGTTTTTCCTTATACAGATGACTGTTTATGCAGGTCAAATAGCTTGCTGAAATGTCCCATCTGTTCAGCAGTCTACCGTAATGGAGGCGTTTTATTTGAGTTGCGCAACTCACCTATTCACCGCTACCGCCTGCGACTATGTAGTGGTAAATTTGCATAGAATATGCTATTAAATGCATGATTCTATCTAGCTTGCACGCGGCGCGCTTTTTGATGAGGATTGTTTCGCATGCGGTCTATGCCTATAGGCCGCGTAACAACCTGCCACTTGTCCAGCAAAAAGGCCCCCGCAACGCGGAGGCCTCTCAAAACGCAATACGGTTTTCGCGGAGTCTTTACTCGCAGAGCGAAAGTGCAGCCTCGTCGGCGACCACGACGCAGTTGGTGTGCAGCTGCAGGATCGAAGCCGGACACTCGGGCGTAACCGGACCATAGCACATGTCGTGCACGGCCTGGGCCTTGGCCTCGCCGTTAGCGACGACCAGGATCATGCGAGCATACATGATGGTCTGGGTACCCATGGTGTAGGCCTGACGGGGCACGTCATCGATGCTGTCGAACAGGCGGCTGTTGGCCTGAATGGTGCTCTCGGTGAGGTCGACGCAGTGCGTACCCTTGGAGAAGTGGTCATCGGGCTCGTTGAAGCCAATATGACCGTTATTACCAATGCCGAGCAGCTGCAGATCCGGGTAACCGGCGGCAGCGACGATCTTGTCGTACTCGGAGCAGGCAGCAGCGGCGTCGGGGTTGGAGCCATCGGGCACGTGCGTGTTGTTCAGATCGATATTGATGTGATCGAAGAAGTTCTCGCGCATAAAGTAGTGATAGCTCTGGGGATCGTCGTGCGAAAGGCCACGATACTCGTCCAGGTTATAGGTGCTGACCTCGGAGAAGTCGATGTCGCCCTTCTTATACCAAGCAGCGAGCTGCTTGTAAGCGCCAATCGGGGTGGAACCGGTGGCAAGACCGAGCACGCAATCGGGCTTGAGGATAACCTGGGCCGAGATGATATTGGCGGCCTTGCGGCTCATATCCTCGTAGTCTTTAGCTTTAATAATCTTCATTACGCGTCCTTTCTCGTACAAGAGAGGCAAGGCTCCCCTTACAAGCACTTGCCCGCGGCCCGCGTCGGCCGCAACCAACGTGTGCGGCCACCAGGGCGAGGTCGCGTAATGTATGTGTCTCGTGTCTAGCCGCGTCGAGGCCCCTGCCCGTCCACGGTGACCCAAAGCTGTTTAGCTTCGGACGTTTCCCATCTTGCCACGGAGGGCGTCCTCTTTCAAGGGCGCCCTCCGTAAACGTGATTGAATTGTAGGCTAAAGGCCAAGCGGAGCGACTAGCGCTCACGCGCGACGATAAGCTGGTCCATCTCCTCGACATGCTCGCCAACGGAACCCTTGATGCTCGAGAACTCAACGGAGTTGCACACCAAGATGGGAACCGTCACATCGTAGCCCTCGGCAGCAATTGCCTCGCGATCGAACTCGATAAGTACATCGCCCTTATGGACGACGTCGCCCACTTGCGCATGTACGGTAAAGTGCTTGCCCTCGAGCTGAACAGTGTCCAAACCAACGTGGATGAGCACGTCCAAACCATCGACCGTGTTAAGCGCAACGGCGTGTCCCGTGGGAAAAATGGCCTCGACCTTCGCGTCGGCCGGCGCGATCACCCGCGTACCCGTGGGCTGAATGGCAACGCCCTGGCCCAAAAGGCCAGTGGCAAACGTCTGATCGTTTACCTCGGAGAGCGGAATGACGTCGCCCGAGATGGGAGCATCCAGCGTAAGGACTCGACCACGCATACCAAAAGACCTTAGGACTTTAGTGAACATGCTCCCCCTCGGACATACCAAACAATCAAAATAACCGTATCAGTTTACCACTTGGCATCCGTTTTTGGCCATTAGGGAAGTTCGCGCTTGACAACCTCGACGATATCGTCAACAACGCGCTGGGTCAGCTCATGCGTCTCCGCCTCGGCCATGACGCGAACCAGCGGCTCGGTACCGCTCGGGCGCACCAGAATACGGCCGCGACCATTGAGCTCCTTCTCGGCGGCAGCGACGGCGTCCCAAATGGGCTGGCAATCGTCCAGGCCGGCCTTGTTGTCCGAATGCACGTTGACGAGCACCTGCGGATACTTCTTCATGATGCCGGCAAGGTCGGTGAGGGTGCGGCCGGTGCGCTTGAGCACAGCCAGAAGCTGCAGGGCTGTCACCAAGCCGTCGCCGGTGGTGTTGTGCTCCAGGAAGATGATGTGGCCGGACTGCTCGCCGCCGATGACGGCACCGTCCTCGAGCATGCGCTCAAGAACATAGCGGTCGCCCACAGCGGTCTGGACCATCTCAAAGCCCTGCTCCTTCATGGCAATGGAGAAGCCCAGGTTGCACATAACGGTCGAGACGATCTCGGAGTTGGCGAGCTTGCCGCGAGCAGCCAGGTCGGAGCCGCAGATAGCAAGAATGTAGTCGCCATCGATCTCGTTGCCCTCGCCGTCCACGAACAGCACGCGATCGGCGTCGCCGTCGTGGGCCAGGCCGATGTCGGCATGGGTGCGCAGCACGAGCTCGCGCAGGGGCTCAAGATGGGTGGAGCCGCACTCGACGTTAATGTCGGTGCCGCAGTAATCGGTGTTGATGGCATGGACCGTGGCACCCAGACGCTGAAGTGCGGCGGGCGTGGTCTGGCAGGAAGCACCGTGACCGCAGTCGACGGCAACGACCAGGCCGTCGAGCTTAAGGCCGTCGAGGGTGCTGATAGCGTGATCGACATATGCCTTGCGGGCGTCCTTCATCTTGATGATGTGGCCCACACCAGCTCCGGTCGGCATCGTGTCGGCAGCCATGGCCTCCCCGGACATGACCCAGGCGCTGATCTCTTCCTCAACAGCATCGGGAAGCTTCATGCCCTTGCGGCTAAAGAACTTGATGCCGTTGAACTCCGGCGGATTGTGCGAAGCAGAAATGACGATGCCGCCATCGAGCTCGTTTTGAACGGTGAGCAGCGCCACAGCGGGCGTGGGGATAACGCCGCAGCAGTGCGGGCGGCCGCCCTCGGCCATAATGCCGGCGGTCAGAGCGCTCTCGAGCATGGTGCCCGAAAGGCGCGTGTCACGGCCGATGCAGATGTCCGGACCAAGAAACTTGGTCGCCGCGCGACCCAGGCGAAACGCGAGGTCGCACGAAAGATCGGCGTTGGCGACGCCACGGACGCCATCGGTACCGAAGATGTTCTGGGGCATAGGATCGCTCCTTCCCAAGTGGGCAAAACGAAGCCGCCCACCCTAGTCGAAAAGAAAAGCGGGACCCACCGAGCAATCGGTAGGCCCCGCTTGTACATTGTATCTCGAAAGGAGATAAAACCTTAGCGCTTGGAGAACTGGGGAGCGCGGCGGGCCTTCTTGAGGCCGTACTTCTTGCGCTCGACCACGCGAGCATCGCGCGTAAGGAAACCGGCCTTCTTGAGGTCAGCACGGTAGTCGCCAGCGTTCAGAAGAGCGCGAGCGATGCCCAGGCGCAGAGCGCCGGACTGACCGGAGATGCCGCCGCCATCGCACAGAGCGATAACGTCGAACTGACCGGCGGTGTCGGTCACCTTGAAGGGAGCAAGGGCGTTCTCAACGAGCTGATGACGGCCGAAATACTGCTCGGCGTCACGCTTGTTGATGGTCACCTTGCCGGTGCCGGGGACGAGACGGACGCGGGCGACGGCGTTCTTACGACGGCCGGTACCCTGGTAGACAACGGTGTTCTCAGCCATCTTTAAGCCTCCAGCTCAATCTTCGTGGGGTTCTGGGCAGCGTGCGGATGCTCGGCACCAGCGTAGACCTTAAGCTTGGTCATCTGGGCACGGCCGAGGGTGGTCTTGGGCAGCATGCCGCGAACGGCGCGCTCGATGACCTTCTCCGGGTGCTTCTCCATAGCCTGGCGGAAGCTCTCAGCCTTGAGGCCGCCGTTGTAGCCGCTGTGGCGATAATAGGTCTTCGTGTCGGCCTTGTTACCGGTAAGCTGGACCTTATCGGCGTTGATGACGACAACGAAGTCGCCGCAGTCGCTGTTGGGCGTGAACTGGGGCTTGTTCTTACCGCGCAGGATCATTGCGATCTGGGTGGCAAGACGGCCCAGGACAGCACCATCGGCGTCGACGAGAACCCAGTTGCGCTGGACCTCGCCCTGCTTGGCGTAGTGAGTCGATTTCGAAATCACTTAGACTCCTCCATGTACAGTACGTGTTGTTACAGAGATTCACGGGGCTCTGCAAGTAACCCGTCCATATTACCCCGCTCGTCGCCCGAGTCAACAGGTATTTTGACTCCGACCAGAGTTTCTGCACATGTCGTCCATGCCCGGTGCCTTCACGAGACAGGGCCCAGAGATCCCTCGGCGTGCGAATGGTTCTCTGGGCCCCTGTCTTTTGTCGCCTTTTGCGGGTCAGTCGTCTTAGCGCTCAACGAACTGCTGTATTTGCGCGAGCAGGCGCTTTGCCTCTTGGCGGCCCTGGATATACAAGTCGAGCAGCTTGGCCGGATTGTGTTCGACATGGCCGACCTCGACCGGCTTTTGCGGAGCGACGACCAGGGCACGGCCCTCGCGCTCATACTTCCAGAGGTGCATGCGCTGGACGTTGTAGCGGTCGTGGCGCGTCTCGATGGCCTCGAGCAGATAGGGATACTCGCCATAGCGCGCACGCGCGGCCGGCATAAACTCGTAGGGTGCCTTTTCGTACGAGCGGTCCTGCGTGAGCACGACGACCGCGCGATCGTATCCGGCCTCTTCCAGCACGTGCTCGACAGGCACCGAATCTGCCACACCGCCGTCGACGTACTTGTGGCCATCAATCTCGACCGGCGGCGTCACCAGCGGCAACGAGGTCGAGGCACGCACGCAATCGATATCGAGCATGGCGTTTTTGACGGGCAGGTAGGCAGCGGTGCCAAATAACATGTCCGTCACGACAGCATACATTTCGATGGGGCTCGCGTCGAAGGTCTCGTTATCGAAGGGGTCTAGGCGATCCTGCACGTCGTTGAAAATAAAGTCGTAGCCGACGATGGAGCCCGTGGACGCAAACGATGCGGCACCCATGTAGCGGCTGTCGTTGCAGAAAGCCAGGTTGATGCGGTTGGCACGGCCGATCTGGTGCGACTTGTAGTTTACGCCGTTGAGAGCGCCGGCCGATACGCCATATACCGCCGGAATCTCGACGCCGGCCTCCATGAGAACGTCGAGCACGCCCGCGGTAAATTGCCCGCGGAAGCTACCACCCTCCAAAACGAGCGCGACCTTGCCAGCATTTTTCGCCTTATCTTCTACAGTCATGACGACCTCCCACCGTTGCGTTTTGGCTTTCTTCTACCCAGTTTTGCGAAGGAGAGCGCGCAGGTTTTGGAGTTGAGAAGGACGGGGCGGTCGGTGGGAAAGCGCGTCCCGGTCTCAGAACTAGTTCCGGGTCTCAGTTTCCGCTGAGCCCGCCATCCGGAAAGTGAATCCCATTCCGAGCTTAGATTCCGGGATGCGGTTTCCGCTTGAGGCATCATCCGGAAACTATATCCCAGTCTGAGCGTGGATTCCGGGACGCGCTTTCCGCCTGGGCTGCCATTGGGAAAGCGTGTCCCGGCCTGCGTTGCCAAGGCACTTTCTTTGCGCCCGCGCCCTGCATAGAGTTCGATTCTCCGCGGATGAAGGGGATCTGTCGGCGCGGGGCACAGCCAGCAGAAATGCCGTCGGCAGCACATCTCTTTTGGGTTGGGGCTTTGCGCGGAGAATCCGCGTATTTGCTTCGCAAACCCGCCCCGGCTTCGGCCGCCTTTTTGAAGAACACCTCCACGCCGGGGGCCGTCACGAGGTTGATGTAGACCAAAAGGCCCACCGGGATGTCGGGGTGCTTTGCGCGGATTCGGGCGAGCACCTCAAAACACCCGGCGGTCGTCGCGCCGGAAGCCAACGCCCGAACGG
>URRJ01000041.1 GCA_900550205.1 uncultured Collinsella sp.
CCAAATGGAATCGCGCGCCGCGGCACCCGAGCCGCCGTTATGGCCGCTGATCAAAATCTTGTCGGCGGCACCCTTGGCCACGCCGGGAGCGATGGTGCCGACGCCGGCCTCGCTGACTAGCTTGACCGACACGCGCGCACCGGGGTTGGCGTTCTTAAGATCGAAGATAAGCTCCGCCAGGTCCTCGATGGAGTAGATGTCGTGGTGCGGCGGAGGCGAGATCAGGCCGATACCGGGCGTGGACTGACGGACCTCGGCGATCCAGGGGTAGACCTTCTTGCCGGGCAGGTGGCCGCCCTCGCCGGGTTTGGCGCCCTGGGCCATCTTGATCTGAATCTCGAAGGCGCTGCACAGGTAGCGGCTCGTCACGCCAAAGCGCGCGCTTGCCACCTGCTTGATGGCGGAGTTCTTGGAGTCACCGTTGGCCAGCGGGGTCTCGCGACGCGGGTCCTCGCCGCCCTCGCCCGAGTTGGAACGGCCATGCAGGCGGTTCATGGCGATGGCCATGCACTCGTGTGCCTCTTTGCTGATGGAGCCATACGACATGGCACCGGTGTTAAAGCGGCGGACAATGTTGAGCGCAGGCTCGACCTCGTCGAGCGAAACCGGCGTGCGGCCGCTGGCATCAAAGTCCAGCAGGTCGCGCAGGCGCACGGCACGGCCGGTGCGGTGCAGACGGGCGCTGTACTCCTTAAAGGTGTCGTAGCTGTCCTCGCGGCAGGCGGTCTGCAGCAAGTAGACAGTCTGCGGATCGATAAGGTGATCCTCGCCGCCGAGCGGGCGCCACTTGGTCAGACCCAGCGTGGGCAGCTGATCGGGAGCCGGGCTCTTAAGGATAGCGAGCGCGGCATCGTAGCGCTCGTTTTGCTCGCGCTCGACGTCCTCGACGCCCATACCGCCCACACGGCTCACCGTGCCGGCGAAGTACGCGTTGACGAACTCCGGCGTAAAGCCCACGGCCTCGAAGATCTGCGCCGAATGGTAGCTCTGCACCGTGGAGATGCCCATCTTGGACATGATGGAAACGATGCCGGCGGTCGCAGCCTTGTTGTAGTTGACGATGCCCTGCTCGGCCGTCACATCCAGGTCGCCGCGTGCCGCCAAATCGCGGATGCACGCATGCGCGTTATACGGATAGATGCCGCTCGCGGAGTAGCCCACCAGCGCCGCAAAGTCATGCGGGGACACGGCGTCGCCGCACTCCACCACGATGTCGGCAAAGGTACGCACGCCGGCGCGGATCAGGTGGTTGTGCACGCAGCCCACGGCGAGTAGCGACGGCACGGGTACCTCGCCCACTCCGGCACGATCGCTCAACACCACGATGTTCACGCCGTCGCGGACCGCAGCCTCAATGTCCTCTGCAAGCTGCTTGAGCGCAGCCTGCAGCGCGCCCTCGCCGGCATCGCGGCGGTAGACAGCACGGAAACGGCGGGTCTTAAAGCCCACGTGGTCGATGGCGCAGATGCGGTTGAACTCCTCCTCGCTCAGCAGCGGACGCTCCAAGCGCACCAGCTGGCAGGCCGTGCGGGAATCCTCGAGCAGGTTGCCGTGGTTGCCCAGGTAGAGCGTGGTCGAGGTGACCATATGCTCGCGAAGGGCATCGATGGGCGGGTTCGTGACCTGGGCGAACAGCTGATAGAAGTAGTCGAAGAACGAACGCGTCTTCTTGGACAGGCAGGCCAGCGGCGCGTCGATCCCCATCGAGGCGAGCGGGGCCTTGCCCTGCTGGGCCATGGGACGCACGACCTCGTCGACGTCATCCCAGTGGTAGCCAAGCTTGGCCATGCGCACGGCGGCAGGTACCTCGGCGTCCTCGGCGGGCGTTGCCGCGGCAGGCCTATCGAGCGCGTCGACGGTCAGCGTCTCCTCGGCAATCCAATCACGGTAGGGCTTTTCCTTGGCGTAACGGGCGCGCAGCTCGTCGTTGTAGATAACGCGGCCGCGGGCAAAGTCGACCTCGAGCATCTGGCCCGGCCCCAGACAGCCGCTCGTCAGGATGTTCTCGGGGCTTACCTCGATGGTGCCCACCTCGCTTGCCAGCATAAAGCGACCGTCACGCGTCACATAGTAGCGGGCAGGACGCAAGCCGTTACGGTCGAGGGCGGCGCCCAGCGTGCGACCGTCGGTAAAGGCGATGGCCGCCGGGCCGTCCCACGGCTCCATAAGCATGGACTGGTAGGCGTCGTAGGCGCGGCGCTCCTCACTCAGGCTGTCGTTGTGGTCCCACGGCTCGGGCAGCAGCATGGACGCGGCACGCGTGAGCGGGCGACCGTTCATGACCAGGAACTCAAGCACATTGTCCAGAATCGCGGAATCGGAACCCTCGCGGTTGATGATGGGCATCACGCGCTCAAGATCGTGCTGCAGCACGGGGCTGTACAGGTTGGGCTCGCGGGCGCGGATCCAGTTGACGTTGCCCTTGAGGGTGTTGATCTCGCCGTTGTGGATGATAAAGCGGTTGGGGTGCGCGCGCTCCCAGCTGGGCGTGGTGTTGGTGGAGTAGCGCGAGTGGACGAGCGCCACGGCCGTTTTGACGGCGGCGTCGTTGAGGTCAATGAAGAAGCGGCGCATCTGCGTGGCGACCAGCATGCCCTTGTACACGATGGTGCGAGAGCTCATGGAGCACACATAGAAGATCTTGTCGCGCAGGGCAAACTCGGCGTCGGCCTTCTTTTCGATGGTGCGGCGGCACACGTACAGTCGGCGCTCGAAGGCATCGCCGGCGGGCGTGTCGTCCGGACGGCCCAGGAAGGCCTGCAGGATAGTGGGCATGCAGGCGCGGGCCGTCTCGCCCAGGTCGTGCGGGTCGACCGGCACCTCGCGCCAAAAGAGCAGCGGCACGCCGGCCTCGGCACAGCCCTCCTCAAACACGCGGCGGGCATCCTCTACGCCCTTGTCGTCCTGCGGGAAGAACAGCATGGCCACGCCATAGTCGCCCTCTGCCGGCAGAATCTGGCCGCACTTTTGAGCCTCTTTACGGAAAAAGTGATGCGGAACCTGGAACAGGATGCCAGCGCCGTCGCCGGTGTTCTTCTCGAGTCCTGTGCCACCGCGGTGCTCCAAGTTGACCAGAATGGACAGCGCATCGTCCAGAATCTGGTGATGGCGCTCACCGTTGATATCGGCAAGCGCGCCGATGCCACATGCATCGTGGTCGAATTCGGGGCGATAAAGGCCCTGCTGCTGAGCGGAATCTGCCTGCATCGCGATCCTCCCCTAGATATTAGACAGTCAGTTGAATAGGCATACTAGAAGCATCGCCGGCCCGTTGTGTTTCCCGCCCGTTTCGAAACAATTGCGTAACGCGCGCCCTACGAGTGGGTACCGCCGACCTCAAGGGCGACAACTAGGACCACAGGTTCGGCCTGTAAGCCCACCGCTTCAAACATCTCAATCTGTAACAGTAAGACCCGATTTCGATGACTAACTGTTACAGATTGAGATTTTCTGCAGGACGGTTTTGGTTTGTCTCGATCTGTAACACGAAGGGTCGGTTTTGGCGGTCAGCCGTTACAGATCGAGATATTCCATAGGACCATTTCTTCCCGTCTTGATCTGTAACACCTAGACCCAATTTCCATCCCTAGTTGTTACAGATCAAGACATTTCGGCAACCCCCCTTTCACCATCCAATTCAAATACAACAATTTTGTTAGTCTTAGTTAACTTTTAAGCCTAAAACGGGTATCCTTTGCGACGTCAAACAAACGGCACGCAGGAGCTCACCATGCTCAACCATCTCAAACAACACTTTGGCTCCCGGCGCACCGGTGGTCACGGAGGCCTAGACATTGCGCGGCATATCGGCCCCGGGCTGCTCGTGACCGTCGGCTTTATCGACCCGGGCAACTGGGCCTCCAATATGGCCGCCGGCTCACAGTTTGGCTACGCGCTGCTGTGGATCGTCACGCTGTCCACGATCATGCTCATCGTGCTGCAGCACAACGCTGCACACCTGGGTATCGCAACAGGTGCCTGTCTTGCCGAGGCCACGACGCGCTACCTCCCCCGCTTCGTTGGACGCGCGGTACTCGCCAGTGCCTATCTCGCAACCATCGCCACCGCCATGGCCGAAGTCCTGGGCGGCGCGATTGCACTTCAAATGCTCTTTGGGCTGCCCGTGCGCGCGGGCTGCGTCATCGTGGCGGCAGTATCGATGGCGATGCTCATGACGAGCTCCTATAAGCGCGCCGAGCGATGGATCATCGCCTTCGTCGGCGTGGTAGGACTCTCGTTTTTGGCCGAGCTTGCGCTGGTCAAGGTCGACTGGCCGCAGGCCGCCGCAAGCTGGATCACACCCAGTATGCCCACCGGCTCGGCCGCGATTATCGTGAGTGTCCTGGGTGCGGTCGTTATGCCACACAACCTTTTTCTGCACTCCGAGGTCATCCAATCCATGCACTTCGAAGGCCAAGGCGAGCAGGTTATCGAAGAGCGTCTGCGCTACGAGCTCTTCGACACGCTCTTTTCGATGGGCGTGGGTTGGGCAATCAACTCGGCCATGGTCATCCTGGCCGCGACGACTTTCTTTGCGCACGGCATGGTCGTAGACGACCTCGCCGTCGCAGCGGCCACGCTCTCCCCCATCTTGGGCCCGGCAAGCTCGACCATCTTTGCCGTGGCGCTGCTGTTTGCGGGCCTCTCGAGTAGTGTGACGGCGGGCATGGCGGCGGGCACCATCACCGCGGGCATGTTCGACGAGGAATACGACATCCACGACCGACATTCCTCGATTGGGGTGGTGGCCTGTTTCGTCGGCGCAGTGACGGCGTGTCTGGTCGTCCCAAATCCTTTTGAAGGTCTCATCTGGAGTCAGGCACTGCTGTCGCTTCAGCTGCCGATTACGGTCTTTGTGCTCATACGACTCACCAGTTCACCCCGCGTCATGGGCAAATACGCCAACTCGCGCCCACTCAACGCGCTGCTCATAGGGATCGGTGTCGTCGTAACGACTCTCGACATCGTGCTGCTGACCGGGATGTAACGAGGCCGCATGCCCACCCAGTCAAACGTCTCGATCTGTAACATCTAGACCTGCTTTTGATGTCTAGATGTTACAGATCGAGATCATTCCGAGGGACAGCTCCGTTTGTCTCAATCTGTAACACGTAGACCCCGTTTTCACTGCTAGATGTTACAGATTGAGATCTTCTGCCGGACGGTTTTGGTTTGTCTTGATCTGTAACAAGTGGGCCCAATTTCCACTTCTAGATGTTACAGATCGAGACATTTCTTCAGCCCCAACCTTTTGTCTCGATCTGTAACAGATGGACCCGTTTTGAGCCGCCACATGTTACAGATTGAGACAAACAGTCGGCCGGACTCACGACAGACAGGATCGGCTAACTGCAGCCGTAATCTCTTGGGGACGGAGGAAAAGGACCCCGGCCGGGATGACCGACCGGGGTCCTTGGACAGAGCTATGTTCGGCTTTCGCCGTGTGCCTGCGAGCTACTCCTCGACGAGCTCAAACTGATCGGGACCGACGCCGCACACCGGGCATACGTAGTCCTCGGGCAGCTCGGGCGTGTCGACCTCAACCTCGTAACCGCAAACGGTGCACACGAACTTATACGTCTTCTTCTCCTCAGCCATGATGTTCTCCTCTCGAACGTGACTGCTGGTGTACTTACTTATTAGTATATATTCTCAATAATATTATGCAAGTAGTTCTGCAGCATTTCTACCCTTGGTACGAAGACGCCCTCGGAGGCGTCTTGCCCTTCAGCACCTTGTGGTAGTAGTCATAGGTCAACGGTGTCTCGCCGCTCAGACGCTCGGCATCCTCAACCTCGCCGATAAACAGCAGGTGCGTGCCCACGTCCACGGTGTCGATCAGACGGCAACTAAACAGCGCTGCCGCGTGCTCGGGCACATAGGGCATGCCAAGGGCAGTCTCGCGGGTCTCGTACTTGGCAAACTTGTCATAGTCGCTGCTGGTGCGGAACCCAAAGTTGCCAATGTAGAGCATATCGGCCGTCTGATCGATCACGGTCAGCGCAAAGGCCTTGGCGGACGAGATAACACCAGACGTGACATTTTCCTTATTCACGGCAACCGAGATGCGCGGCGGCGTAGACGTCACCTGCACCGCCGTGTTGATGACGCAGCCGGCGCGCAGCCCATCGGCCGCGGCGCTCACCACATACAGGCCGCTCGGCATCGTAAAGAACGCAGTTTTGTCCATAACGATCACTCCCCTAACCCGGGTTGGAACCTCATGGAAGTATGTACCCACAAAAAGGCGGCGCCCATAATGGACCCCGCCTTTGAGACATATGTGTCAGAACAGTACGAAAGATGAGACACCCGCAGTTGCGGTGAAATAGAGACTGAATAGCCCCTCAAACAGGCAAAACAGTCCGTATTCCACCGCAACTTATGAAGGGTGGTCAGCGGTTGCGTTCCTTGAGCGCACGATCAATCTCACGCTGAACGTCGCGCTTGGTCATGTCTTCGCGCTTGTCGTAGAGCTTTTTGCCGCGGCCCAGACCCAGCAGCAGCTTTACGCGGCCGTCGGTATTAAAGTAGAGCTCCAGCGGCACCAACGCATAACCGCGATTGCGTAGCTTGCCGTCAAGAAAATCAATCTCCTTGCGATGCAGCAGCAGACGACGCCGACGATCGGGATCACGATTCCACACGCCACCATGGCTATAAGGGTGAATATGCAGGCCCACGAGCCAGCACTCGCCGCCACGAATCAGCGCAAACGTGTCGGTGATCTGGCAGGCACGCTCGCGAATCGACTTGACCTCAGTGCCGCTCAGTTCGATGCCGCACTCAAACGTCTCGTCGATAAAGTACTCGTGATGTGCCGAACGATTCTTGGAGATGAGCTTGCGCTCGCGCTTACTGGGCATCGCCGGCCTCCTTGGCGCCATCGGAACCCTTGCCCGTAGCTTCGCGTTTAGCCTTGCGCTCGGCGTTGAGCTCCGCGTCGCTCTCACGCACCAGCTTGATGATCGCCGCGCAGGCCTCCTCGCCCACCAGGTCGCGGGCACGGACCGTCAGACGCGTCGCCTCCTGCTTGTCGCCGTCGCTCGCGGCATCGGTCGCACACATGATCAGGCAAATGGCAATCTCGGCCGAAGGCGAGGTCGGTACGCCCTGCAGGCTCAGCTCGCCCATCACGTGCTCGTCGCTCTCCTCGGCGGCATCGGGATAGGCAGCATGAATCTTGTTGAGCAGGCGCGTCGTATGCGCATCGCCAGGCGCAAGGCGCAGGGCCAAGCGGGCACAACCCACGGCGGCCGAGACGTTCTCGGTCTCGGGCTCCAAGAAGTACTGCCCCAGGTTGGCATAGGCGCGGGCGGCACACTTACCGTCGCTCGCACGCTCCAGCACCGAAAACGAAAGCGAAGCCCACTCCTGCTTGTCCTCGAGCGCGCGGAACAGCTCGGCAAGGTCCAAGCGATAGTTGCAGTTCATAGGATCCCAGCGCACGGCCTGCATCAGAGCATTACGGGCACTCACATAATCCTGTTGGCGAATGTAGGCGAATGCCATGTCGGAATACAGACGGTCAAACGGCACCTCGACCTGAACCAGCTCGCGCGGATCCTTTTCCACGCGACGGTAGGCCAGGCGCTCAAACTTGCTATCAAAGCTAAAGTACTGACGGTTCTCCTCCGTCTTGCACTCGGCGTCGATATACTCCTCGGCAAGCTCCACCAGACGCTCCAGCAGCGGTGTCGCCGTGGCTAAGTCTCCCTGCGCCAGATAGTTCTCGGCATACGTGATGTCTTGTAGGCTGATGGGCAGATCCATGGCAACTCCTCGGTCCAGGTGAAACGCAGCTCATTCCACGCAAGCGGTGTATACACAAAGCCCGGGTCTCTTACGAGGCCCGGGCATTCATTTTGTGGTAGCCCGTACCAGATTCGAACTGGTGATCTCCGCCTTGAGAGGGCGGCGTCCTAAACCGCTAGACGAACGGGCCATATGTAGCAAATGCAATGGCTGGGATGGAGGGAGTCGAACCCCCATTGACGGAACCAGAATCCGCTGTCCTGCCATTAGACGACATCCCAATGACTGCATCGCTGCGCTCGGCTGTGCCTTTGCGCAAGAATGAAATATACGGGAAGACCCGTCGTGACGCAAGCCCCATTTTTAACTTTTTTGAAATTCGGCCAAATTGGCCCGATTTAGCCCGACCCGTGAAGGACCTGTGGAGCTAGCCACCGCACACGAAGGGCAGAACACCGCGAACGGTAGCCGTCGACCGTTGGCAGATTCTATCGCGAAAACGATAGCACCAGGTAACACAATCGAAGCGACAATAATTGCGTAGACATCGAGGCGCTATGGACGAAGAGCTGGATTACCTATGGGAGACCTTGGGGCTCGAGATATCCGCCGGACCTTGGCCCGACCGGGACAAAATCCACCCCACGCTGCGCCCCGCCATCACGGTGATGCAAGCGGAATACCGTCACGCCTCGTTTTTAATTATGCGGACGTCATGGCACGCGGCGCTCCCCGACCTCAAGCGCATCCAGGCGAGCCTCGTCGAGTTATCCGGCATGCCGACCGTCATATCCGAGACGCATCTGGAGCGACGACAGCGCGAACGCCTGCAGCGACAGCGGATTCCGTTTATCTGCTCCGGCGTTCAGGCATACTTACCCTTTATGGACGAAGAGTACTGGAGCGACACGCCCGACAAGCACGTAAAGATCTACGACCCACACGAATGGGCACGGCTGGAGGATTAGCGCATATGCCCGCCAGCCGGGATAGTGCGCATGCCCGCCAACCGGAAAGCTCATCCCGGAATTTGCGTCCAAAACGGGACGCGCTTTCCCCTAGAGGCCCCAAGCGGAAACCGTATCCCAGATTTCGCGCTCAAACTGGGATACGGTTTCCGCTAGCCACTTCAACCGGAAACCGTGTCCCAGAATCAGCGCTCGAAACGGGACGCACTTTCCGCAGCTGCTACAGCAGTGCCTGGGTCCAGGCCACTTCCTTAAAGCCGGGGATCGCAAAGTCGTCGCCCACCAGTAGCGGACGCTTGACCAGCATGCCGTCGGTCGCCAACAGCTCGTAACACTCCTGATCCGTCATGCCTGCGTCCAGGCGCGCCTTCAGGCCAAGCTCTCGATACTTCATGCCCGACGAGTTAAAGAAGCGACGCACCGGCAGCCCCGAACGCGCAATCCAGGTCGCAAGTTCCTCAGCCGAAGGATTGTCTGTAACAATATCGCGATCGACGTACTCAGCCCCATGCTCGTCCAACCAGGCCTTGGCCTTTTTACACGTCGAGCATTTGGGATATTCAACAAACAGCACTGCCATGGGGATTCCCTTCTTAGAAAAGACAAGTGTTTGGCAAACAGAGCATCGATGGCCATCTGCGACCGATGCCGATATTGTAGCCAGCGCCGACGTACAGGCGGTCGCGGTTTTCCATCTTGAGGTTAACGTCTCGTATGGGCGCCAATGGGACGCGCCGCAAACCCCTATCCCATCTCGCGCATCCAGCGATCGAATGTCCCCACGCACACGCCCAGGCGTTTGGCCGCCTGACTCCGCGTGATAGCACCCGCCTCGTAGGTCGTCCGCACGAGGTCAAACTGCGGAGGGCGCGGCTTACGAGGCCGACCAAAACGCACACCGCGGGCCTGCGCCGCCGCGATCCCCTCGGCCTGGCGCTGATGGATGTTTTCTCGCTCCACCTGTGCCACGTAGCTCAGCAGCTGCAAAACGATATCCGCAATCAGCGTGCTTGTCACGTCGGGCGCCCCGTTGCCCTTGGCGCGCGTGTCGAGCAACGGCATGTCCAGCACCACGATGGCGGCGCCGAGCTCTTTGGTTATGCGCCGCCATTCCTCGAGAATCTCGCTATAGTTGCGACCCAGCCGATCGATAGAAAGCACCACCAGCACGTCCCCATCCCTCAACGCGCACAACAGCTCACGATAGCGAGGGCGGTCGAAGTCCTTGCCGCTGGCGTGGTCGGCAAAAATGTTCTCCGGTTCCACGCCATAGGCGCTCAGCGCATCCAGTTGCCGATTCAGATTTTGGTCGCGCGAGCTCACGCGCGCATATCCGTATGCCGTTGCCATGTCATCCCCGCTCTCTCGTGAACCTGCCAAAAAGGGACAGGTTTATTTTGGTAGGTTTTATCTCCCATATCGCAAGCGGAAGGGCAAACGAGCGCGTGGCAAGACAATCGAGCAGCCACATAAAAAATGGGCGGCCCAAAAGACCGCCCCATTCTCTACCAGCCACCAAGCCCCAGCTAGTGGATAAGCTTAAAGTCAAGATGCCCACGCGTGGTATTGACGCGCGAAACCTCGATAATCACGCGCTGCCCCAGCTCATAGCGGGTCCCCGTGTCGGCACCTGTGAGCGTGAGCGCGTCCTCGTCAAACTCGAACCACTCGTTGCCCAGGCTCTTAATTGAAACCAGGCCCTCGACCTGCGTCAGATCCAGGCGTACGAACAGGCCCATGCTGCTGACCCACGAGACCGTTCCGGCATAGCGCTCGCCCAGGCGATCCTCGTAGTACTGGGCAATCTTGATCTTTTGCGTCGCATGGCTGGCGGCATCGGCCGCACGCTCCGCATCGCTGCACGCACGGCAAATCTGCGGCAGAATGCGTGGCAGGGACTCGCGACCTTTACCGATGAGCCGGGGCGTGCGTACCAAGGCGTCCTTGCCGCCCAGCTGCTCATAGGCCAGCTGCAGCTTGAGCACGCGGTGCACCACCAAATCGGGATAGCGGCGGATAGGACTCGTAAAGTGGCAGTAGCACGGCGCGGCAAGCGCAAAGTGCCCCTCGTTGCGCGGCTTGTACAGTGCGCGCTGCATGCTGCGCAACAGCAGCGTGTTAACAAGCGGCGCGTTGGCCGTGCCAGCCGCGGCGTCAACCGCAGCCTGCAGCTCATCGGGACTTCCCAAGGCAATACCAGCCGCACGGCGGTCGTCGATGATGCCCAGCTGCGCCAGCGCTACGGCGGCACCGTGCAGGCTGTCGGGACTGGGATCATCGTGTACGCGATAGCAAGCCTCAATGTCGCGGTCGGCCAGCCACTCGGCCACGCACTCGTTGGCGAGCAGCATGGCCTCCTCGATCAGCGACGTGGCACATGAGCGCTCGCGGGCCACGATCTGCACGGGCACGCCGTCCTCGTCCAAGAGCGCACGGATCTCGGCCGTATCAAAGTCAACCGAACCACGCACGCGACGAATGCGGCGGCGGAGCTCCGCGAGCTCGTTGGCGGCAACCAAAAAATCACCCAGGTCGACGTTATAGCCGCGGGCTGCCTCTTCGCATGCAAGCCCGCGCTCAAGCGCCTCCTCGCGCGAGGCCTCGGCAGCCGCAACATCCTCGGCGGCACCCTCCAGCACCGAATACTCCACCGCGCCGGCACGCACCAGCAGCGCCTCGGCGCCATCATAGTCCATGCGCACACGCGAGCGAATCACGCTGGGATACGGGTCGTACTGGCGCACGCGGCCCTGCGCGTCGAGCTCAATGTCGACGGTAAACGCCAAGCGGTCCTCGTCGGGACGAAGCGAACACAGGTCATTAGACAGGCGCTCGGGCAGCATGGGGAGTACACGATCGGCAAGATACACCGACGTCGTGCGATGACGAGCCTCAAGATCGATATGCCCGTCCCACGCCACATAGTGCGAGACGTCGGCGATATGGACGCCCAGTTTGTAGCCACCCTCGGGCGTACGCTCCAGCGAAATGGCATCGTCAAAGTCGCGCGCGTCGACCGGGTCAATCGTGATGACAAAGCGGTCGCGCAGGTCGCGGCGAAGCGGATCCTTGAGCGCCGCGGCCACGTCGAGCGAAAGAGCCTCGGCCTCGGCAAGCGCGGCCTCGGGATAGCTGTCGGTATAGCCATAACGCGCCATCACATACTGAACGCCCAAATCGGGCGCGTCATCGCCGCCAATGCGGCGATCGATTGTCACCGTGCCCGATTCCAGACGCGTCGGATACGTTAGAATGCGCGCAACGACAATATCGCCAGGATGCACGTCCAAGCGTTCGGCAGAAGTGTCCTCGGGCAAAATAAAGAAGTCGGCCTTCAGGCGCGAATCGAGCGGCTCGATCACCCCGAGTGGACCAGCAGTCTGATACGTGCCCACCACGCTGATGGCGGCGCGCTCGACGACGCCTTCGATCACGGCGCGACGCTCACCATGCGGGCTGTTCTTAATGCTCACGGCAACGGTATCGCCATCCATGATCTCGCGCTTGCCGCGGCCCATGACCTTGTAGTCGCCGTTTTCGGTTATGACATAGGCACTGTGTTCATGGAGCTGCACGCGGCCAGTCAGGCTCGGACGACGCTCGCTGCGCACCGGCCCGCGCTTATTGCGAGCTCCACGCTTATGCTTGTTATTGCGCCCCATAGCGCCTCCTTGCTATCGATTGCCGTTTACATTTCAAGAGTCTACCCAAATGACCCCTAGAGGACGGAGGAAAACGGATCACTCGAATCGAACGACCCCCTAAGTGATCCGTTTTTTCCCGTCCCCGGGGGATTAAAAAAACGGGCCGCCCCAAAAGGAACGACCCGTTGGAAGGAACGAATTCCAAGCATGCCTACACGCGCAGGTAGCGGCGCATGGCGATGGCGGAACCAAAGAGACCGATAATGACGCCGACCAGAATCAGCGCGGCGTAGGTCACCAGGTAGTACTGCATCGGCAGGGCAAACGACATCCAGCCGATGCTCTCCTGCAGACGCGGAACCATCAGGTTGCGCAGCAGCTCCAGCGCACCGATGGAAAGCAGCGAGCCCAAGATGGCCTGCAGCACGCCCTCGGTAATGAACGGCCCGCGAATAAAGCCGTTGCTGGCGCCCACCAGGCGCATGATCGCGATCTCGCGGCGACGCGCCGTAATGGACAGGCGAATCGTGTTGTTGATAAAGATGAACGCGATAAAGGTCAGCAGGCCAACGAGCACCACAGCGGCGATACGGATGTAGTTGGTCACCTGGAACAGGCGGCTCACTTCCTCCTGGCCATACAGCACGCTCGCGTTGACGTCGCCGTCGTCCGCGATCTTCTGGAAGTCGGCGTTCTTCTTGAGCTTCTTTGCCGTGCTTTCGACCTGAGACGGGTCATCCATCTCGATCGCAAACGAGGCCGGCAGCGGGTTCTGGCCGTCGAGCGCGCTCATGGTGGCATCGGCGTTACCCGACATCTTGCTCGTGTACTCGGCCAGCGCGTCGTCCTTGTCCTTATAGGTCACGGACTTCACATTGCTCCACGTCTTGAGCTCGGCCTCAAAGGCCTGAACGTCTGCTTGATCGGCATCATCGCTAATAAAGGCGTTGATGACAACCTGATCCTCGACGGTGCCGATCACGGAGTTCAGCATCGCGGAACCCATGATGAACAGGCCGATGATAAACAGCGAAAGGAAGATCGTGATGACGGCGCCGAGCGAGGTGGTCCAGTTACGGAAGAAGTGGCTCATTGCCTCTTTGAGCGAGTAGCCCACGTTAGTTGGTGCCATAGTTGCCGTAACCTCCCCTCTCCTGGTCGCGGATTACGTGGCCGCCCTCGAGGGCGATCACGCGACGGTGCATGCTATCGACCATCTCGCGGTCGTGCGTAGCGACGATCACGGTGGTACCGGTGCGGTTAATGCGCTCGAGCAGCTTCATGATGCCCAGCGAAATCGCCGGGTCGAGGTTGCCCGTGGGCTCGTCGCAGATCAGCAGCGGCGGGCGGTTGACCATGGCGCGGGCAACGGCAACGCGCTGCTGCTCGCCACCGGAAAGCTGATCGGGCAGCGAGTCCATCTGATCTGCCAGGCCGACCAGACGCAGCACCTCGGGAACCTGGCTGCGAATAACGCCCTTGGGCTTGCCGATGCACTGCAGGGCAAACGCCACGTTTTCGTAGGCGGACTTTTGAGGCAGAAGCTTAAAGTCCTGGAACACGGCACCAATCTGACGGCGCAGGAACGGAACCTTGCGGTTCTTGATCTTCATGAGGTCCTGGCCGGCGACCAAAATGCGACCGCTCGTGGGCCTGACGTCGCGGTTGAGCGTCGACAGCAGCGTGGTCTTACCCGAGCCGGAGTGACCGACCAAAAAGACAAACTCGCCCGGATAGATCTCGATGTTGATGTCATCGAGCGCGGGCTTGTTGGGCTGCGCCGGGTAGATCTTGGTGACGTGCTCCATAAGGATGACGGGCTCGACACCGGCCTGCTTGGCCATCTTCTTGCGGCTGGCCTGCGGGTCGATGGGCGCAAAGACCGACGTGAAGTCGGGGTTGTTGAGGGCGTTGTCGAGGCTTGCGACCTCGGCGGCCTGGTCGCGCTCGACCACGGGTGCAGCGGGCTGCGTGGGATCGGGGATGCCGGCAAAAAGACCGGACTGCGCGGGCTGC
>URRJ01000042.1 GCA_900550205.1 uncultured Collinsella sp.
GCTGATCTCGCCCGGGTGCACCGGGCGACCGCCGCCGATAAGGCCCGCAGTTGAAATGCTGTGATGGGGGCTTCGAAACGGCCGATGACCTGCCAATAAGCCATCGATGTTCTCACCCAAAACCGAATGGATGCACAGCGCCTCCTGCTGATCCTCAATAGAAAGCTCGGGCAAAATGCCCGTCATGCGACGTGCAAGCATGGTCTTGCCCGAACCGGGAGAGCCGATCATGAGTAAGCCGAGCTCCCCTGCCGCCGCAAGCGCCATACCGCGCTTGGCGACCTCTTGCCCCAGCACGTCGGCATAATCGAGCTCGGGTTCAAAAGTGGCCTCAACACCCTCGGAATCGAGATAATGCCGCGCGGCATCGCCCATACCATGGGCAAGCTGAGATAGGTGATCGATAAATCCGCAGTCCACGCCCGCAAGCGGCACATGCTGGTCGGACCTGCCGGCAATAAAGGAGAGCCCCATATCGCGTGCCAACAGCTGAAACGCCACCTCGCCCTTGACGGGCAGCACCGTACCGTCCAGGCCAAGCTCGCCGGCGATCAGGCAGCGATCGAGGTTGTCGCGGGGAATCTGCCCATCGGCAGCCAGCACGGCGATGGCTATCGGCAGGTCAAAACCACTGCCGGTTTTGCGAATATCACCGGGCGCCAGGTTAACGGTAATGCCCGAGCGCGGAATCTCAAAGCCCGCCGAGCGCATGGCGCACCGGATACGCCCGCGCGACTCCATCACCTCCATGCTGGGGATGCCGAGCATCTGGATACCCGGAACGCCACCGGCAAGCGAGACCTCAACGGTGACGGGAATCGCCTCGACGCCGCGGATACAGGCCGCGTGAACGGCAAATGTCTCGTACGCCATCACGACACCTGCCAATCGAACGCGTTGTACTGATGCTCGATCTCGGCGATATGCCCGCCGCGAATGGTGACGCCCACGGCATCGAAGCGAATCGCCTTGAGCGGATAGTGCTCCATGAGGTAGCAGCTTGCGATGCGACGATACCGACGCTGTTTTTGAGCATCTACGGCTTCCTCCGGAAAGACCCGTGTGTTGCAGCCCACGGCGACACGTCTCGTCTTGACCTCGGCCATCACCACGACGTCGTCGAGTTCATCGAGCAGCACCAGGTCGGCCTCGCCCTCGGCACAACGATAACCTTGCTCGAGCAAGGTATAGCCACGTTCGCTAAAGTAATCGATGGTAATCAGCTCGCCCAGCATGCCGAGCTCGCGGGGGCTGAGTGCCTTGATAAACTCGGGCGTGATCGCCCCACAGTCGAGCTCGCCGTCTTCCCAATGTTCCTTGAGCTGCTGCGTCTTGCTCTTTTTGCTTGCGGCACACATGGGGTCTCCTTTCCCGCACACTGCATTGCCCCGATGATGAGGGCACCTTTCATGCGGGTAAGTACCGGAAGCAGACCAAAAGCTGACCAAATGCCGACAAAAAACGGGCCGTGCGCAACAATCGCGTCGCACTCGGCCCGCTACCAGCTGGTTTATAAAACTCCAGAAGTCCCTGTCTTCACAATTGACCTAGAAAAGCCGCTCGGTCTGCAAAAAGTTTCCGCAAAAGCTCACGCGGTGCAGCGGACAAAGTCCGTGTTTGCGAATGGCCTCGATGTGCTCGGGGCTCGCATAGCCCTTCGACTCCGCCAGATGGTACTCGGGATACTCGGCATCGTACTCGACCATCATCTCGTCACGCGTGACCTTGGCCATGATGGACGCCGCGGCGATGCAGGCGATCTTGGCGTCGCCCTTGACCACGTCGCGCTCGTTAGGAACGGCGCCCAACGGGTTGCCATCCATAAGCACGCAATCCGGCTCAAGGCCCGTATCGGCAACAGCGCCCGCGACGGCGGCACGAATGGCACGCGCCATGCCCATATCATCGATAGCCTCCGGCGCGATATGGCAAAAACCGATGGCAGTCGCCACCTCGGCGATTTTTACGGCCAGTAACTCGCGACGGGCAGGCGTCAGCTTTTTGGAATCGTTGATGCCCCAGACGCGCGGCTCCATAGGCAGGCACACGGCACACACTGTCAGAGGACCGGCAACCGAACCGCGCCCGACCTCGTCCACGCCCACGACAACGCCGTCGCCACCCAGCTCGTGCATCAGCTCATACATGCCATTGACGCGCTCGCGCTCGGTGAGCTCCTTGGCATGACGCTTCATGGCGCGTTCGCAGGCTTTGATGACCTGCTGGCGCGGGTCCTCGCGATAATGTTCGACCAGGGCGGGAATCTCCTCAAACGTGGCACTCGCCAGCTCACCGGCCACCTGGGACGCCGAAACCGAGCTTGTCATGTTGGCCATACCGGGGCCTCCTTGCGTGCGAATCAGTAAAAAGAAGGGCCACCCGAAGGTGACCCTTTTGTCCAAATGAGCGGACAGACGCTGCGATCGTCTTAGCGCTTCTCGGGAATACGAGCAGCCTTGCCCACCTTGTCGCGGAGGTAGTACAGCTTGGCGCGACGGACGCGACCATGACGGACAACCTCGAGCTTGCCGATCTTGGGGCTGTGAAGCGGGAAGGTACGCTCGACACCGACACCGAAGGAAATCTTGCGGACGGTGAAGGTCTCGCGGGAACCGGCACCAGCCATGCGGATGACGTCGCCCTGGAAGACCTGGATGCGCTCGCGGTCGCCTTCCTTAATGCGGTAGTGGACCTTGACGTTGTCGCCAACGCGAACCTGCGGGATGTCCTCGCGGATCTGCTGGCGCTCGATTGCGCGGATGTAATCCATGTGCAATTCCTTACTCTTCTAGAGGTGCCGTACCACCTTGGCCGGCACGTAGTTGAACAAACGTATCTGAGTATACACGCGCGGGTTTCTGCTGCAAGAACAATTTTTTACGCAGACAAAAAGACAAAACCCGCACATGACAACCGCCCGCCTCACGAATGAGACGGGCGGCAGGAAGGGGGCTACGCTAGGCGTCTCAACGCAAAACGTTAGGCGGAACGCTTGGCCTCGAGCTTGGCCTGGGCGGCAGCCAAGCGCGCGAGGGGCACGCGATAGGGCGAGCAGGACACGTAGTCCACGTCGGCCACGTTAAACAGGCCCTTAATGGACTTGGGATCGCCTCCGTGCTCGCCGCACACGCCAAAGTGCATGTCGGGATTGGCGGCGCGGCCCTTCTCGACGGCCATGCGCACCAGCTCGAGCACCGCCGTGTCGATGGTCTCGAAGGGGTTGTCCTTCAGGATCTTCTTGTGCAGGTACAGCGGGATGAACTTGGCCTCGGCGTCGTCGCGCGAGAAGCCGAAGGTCGTCTGGGTAAGGTCGTTGGTGCCGAAGCAGAAGAAGTCGGCATGGTGGGCGATCTCGTCGGCGACCATGCAAGCGCGCGGCAGCTCGAGCATCGTGCCCACGGGAATGTTGAGCTCGACGCCCTCCTCGGCGGAAACCTCGGCGATCACGCGCTCGATGACCTCGCGGGTCTGGACATGCTCGGCCGTGATGGAAACGAGCGGAACCATGATCTCGGGACGCGGGTCGACGCCATCCTTGATAAGGCGGGCAGCAGCCGTGGCGACGGCACGAACCTGCATGAGCGGCAGGTCCCCAAAGACGACGGACAGACGCACACCGCGCAGGCCGAGCATCGGGTTGGACTCGACCATGCTGTCGATGCGACGTAGGCGGGCACGCAGGGCGGCGAGCTCCTCCTCGCTGGCGCCAGCGACCTCCTTCTTGGTGATGGCGACCTCGAGCTCGCGAGGATTATCCAGGAACTCATGCAGCGGCGGATCGAGCAGACGAACGACCACATCGCGACCGGACATGGTCTTGAACATCGCCAGGAAGTCCTCGGTCTGGACCTTGAGCAGATCGGCGAGGGCCTGCTGCTTCACGGCCTCATCGTCGGACAAGATGAAGCTCTGGATGATGTTCTTACGGTCGCCAAGGAACATGTGCTCAGTGCGGCACAGGCCAATAGCCTCGGCGCCAAACTCGAGGGCGAGCGCGGCATCCTCGGGGTTGTCGGCGTTGACGCGCACATGGTTGGCGTGGCCACAGGTCTCGTCCAGGCGAATCTCGTCGGCCCAGGACAGGATGGTGTCCAGATCGCCGGTGAGCTCGGCGGAGACCAGGTCAACGGGACCGTCAACGACGATGCCCTGGGTGCCGTCGATGGAGATGATGTCGCCCTCGTGCAGTACACGGTCGCTCCCCTCGATGCGCACGACCTTCTCGGCGGCATCGATGTGGAAGCGCTCAACGCCGCAGACGCAGGGCGTACCCATGCCTCGGGCGATAACGGCGGCGTGGCTCGTCTTGCCGCCGTGGCTCGTCAGGATGCCCTCGGCGGCAACCATGCCCTTGAGGTCGTCGGGGTTGGTCTCCCAACGGACCAAGATAACCTTATGGTCCTCGTTCGCACGCGCGACGGCGTCATCGCTCGAGAACACGACCTCGCCCACGGCGGCGCCGGGGCTGGCGTTAAGGCCAGTCGCCAGAGCCTCATACTTCTTGGAGGAATCGAACTGCGGGTGCAGGAGCTGGTCGAGCTGCTCGGGGGCCACGCGCATGACGGCCTCCTCCTTGGAGATGAGGCCCTCCCCGACCATCTCGATGGCAATGCGCAGGGCGGCGGTGGCGGTACGCTTGCCCACGCGGGTCTGGAGCATCCAGAGCTTACCCTGCTCGATAGTGAACTCGATATCGCACATATCGCGGTAGTGATCCTCGAGCGTCAGGAACACGCGCTCGAGCTCCTCGCCTGCGGACTCAAGACCCGAGGTGGTCTTGAGGTCGGCGATGGGCTCAGTGTTGCGGATGCCGGCGACGACGTCCTCGCCCTGGGCGTTGACCAGAAAGTCGCCGTAGAATTCCTTAGTGCCATCGGCCGGGTTGCGCGTGAAGGCGACGCCAGTCGCGGATGTCTCGCCCTTGTTACCAAAAGCCATGGCCTGAACGTTGACGGCGGTACCGAGCTCGTCGGAGATACCATGCTGCTTGCGATAGATGCAGGCACGCTCGTTCATCCAGCTGCCAAAAACGGCTTGGATGGCAAGGCGCAACTGGAGCTCCGGATCATGCGGGAAGACAGGTTTGCCGTCGGCGACCTCAAGCTCGGGATACAGGCTGGCCTCGACGTTATCGTTGAAGATGCCCTTGAACGTCTCGACAAGCTCCTGCAGGTCCTCGGCCGAAAGCTCGGAATCGACGCGAACACCGGCGACCAGACGAGCCTGGGTCAGGGCGTTCTCGAACAGATCGGCATCGACGCCCATGACGACGTTGGAGAACATCTGGATAAAGCGACGATAGCTGTCCCAGGCAAAGCGCGGGTTCTGTGTCTGAGCGATGAGACCCTGGACGGAATCGTCGTTGAGACCCAGGTTGAGAACCGTGTCCATCATACCGGGCATGGAGAACGGAGCGCCCGACCGCACCG
Source organism: uncultured Collinsella sp. (assembly GCA_900550205.1). Classification (GTDB taxonomy): domain Bacteria; phylum Actinomycetota; class Coriobacteriia; order Coriobacteriales; family Coriobacteriaceae; genus Collinsella. Next base: position 5,430 of record URRJ01000042.1, read on the forward strand.
ATACGAGCAGCGGGTCGTTGGCGTCACCGAGCTTCTTGCCGCAGCGAACCTCGAGGTCTGCCTCTGCGGCAACGATCTCATCGAGCGCGCCATCAGGCCACACGTTGCCGGCACCGGAGTACTCGACGCAGGTTTGGCAGGTAATGGTAAAGCCGCCGGGAACCGGCAGGCCGATACGGCTCATCTCGGCAAGGTTCGCGCCCTTGCCGCCAAGCACAAAGTTCATGGACTTGTCGCCCTCAGTCACACAAGTGCCCTGGGCGTCGGTGCCAAAACGGTAAACCCTCTTGCAATCGCTCACGATACTTCCCCTTCCATGCGCTCTCGCGCACGACCGTGGTAACGAATCGACCCGCCGGATGCGGGCCGTGAGGGAACTATACGGCGGGTTTCATGCTGGCATGAGAAGAGGATGCGCGGTTTGGTAAACGTGCTAAAACGAGCGGTAAACGGTAGATAAAGGTGGTTACCTTATGAAGATACCACTACAAGAAACACGCAGGTCAAATGCGTGTAATTTGCTAAATCGCTTTACCGTTATCAGGTATTTTTTAGCTACCCAAATAAGCTAGCTTTGTTGGGCGCGACGGGCTGCACGGCGGGCCCTGGCTTCTCGGATCTCTTCGAGGTGGGCAATGATCTCGGAGGCGCTCTCCTCAATCGCCTTGCCGTCGGTGCGCACCACAAAGCAGCCCAGGCGCTTCATGAGGGCACGAGCCTCCTCGAGCTCGCTGCGCACGCTCTCGGGCTCGGCATAGGAACCGGCAACGGCACGGGCGTAATCATCGCCCAGGCGGCTATCGCGGATCTCGGAAATCACGTCAACGGTCGAAATCAGGCCGAACAACCGCATCGGGTCGACCTCGTAAATCGATTTCGGCGGCTCCACACCATGCGCCAGCGGAACATTGGCGACTTTGTAGCCCTGATAGGCCAAATACATCGACAGTGGCGTCTTGGACGTGCGCGATACGCCCAACAGCACGATATCGGCACCCGACAGATCATCGCACCCGCGCCCGTCATCGTGCTCAACAAAATACTCCATGGCCTCGATGCGATGGAAATACCGGTCATCGGTCCTGTGAATCACACCAGCAACGCCCTTGGGCGCTACGCCGATAAGCGATGACAACACGGCGAGTGTCGGGCCGATCAAGTCGACCGAGCGGATATGCAGCATGCCCAGGTAGTCGAGCACGCGAGCGCGCAGCGCCGGGTCGACGATGGTATGAAACACGGCGATATCGCGATGGTCGGCATCGACGCGCGGGTCCACAAACGACTTGACCTGCTCCACCGAGGTCACCTTGGGCAGACGTACAACGCGAAAAGCCCCTTCATCAAATTGCCCGGACGCCGCAAGCACCACCTCACAAGCGGTATCACCGAGTGAGTCGGAGATAACGATAAGGGTGGGACGAGCGGTGACCGGGCAATCCATGCGGGGCTCCTTTTGCGCTTACGCGCAGGCTAGCTTACTTTTTGCGGGCAAGCTCACCGATGTTGGCGATGCCGGAGAACACGGCCTCGAAGCGGTTGAGCAGCTTAAGGCGATTATCGCGAAGCTGCTCGTCCTTGTCCATGACCATAACCTCGTCGAAGAAGCGGTCGATGGGCGCGCGCAGAGCGGCGAGCGCGGCAAATGCGGCCGGGTAGTCCTCGGCAGCAAGGGCGGCATCGACAGCGGTCTGTGCAGCCTCGGAGGCATCGGCGAGCGCGAGCTCGGCCTCGCCCATCAGGCTGCGGTCGTACTCCGCGCCCAGCTCGGGCTTGGAGATATGCGCGGCACGAGCATAGGCGGTGGCCAGGTTGTCAAAGGTCTCGGCGTCGTTCTTGCGGGCCTCGTCGAGGGCGGCGCAGCGGGCGAAGAAGACCGACGGCGCGATGATGTGCACCGCGGAGACGGCGGCAACAGTATCCGCCGGGATCTTCTCATCACGGGCCATGCTCACCAGACGGCCGTGGAAGAAGTCGCAAACCTGCTGGGCGACCTCGGCGGCGTCGAACTCGATGCCCTGCTCGCTATAGAGCTCAAGGGCGAAGTCGATGAGCGACGTGGGGTCGATCGGCAGACGGTCGCGCAGGATGTTGATGATGCCGATGGCGGCACGACGCAGCGCGTAGGGGTCCGAAGAACCGGTCGGAGGCTCTCCGATGGCAAAGATACCGGCGATGGTATCGAGCTTGTCGGCGCAGGCCACGATGCAGCCAGCGGTGCCCTCGGGCAACTCGTCACCGGCAAAGCGGGGGCGATAGTGATCGCGGATGGCATGGGCGACCTCGTCGTTCTCCCCCATCGCGGTCGCGTAATAACCGCCCATCACGCCCTGCTGGCTTGTAAACTCGACGACGGCGTTAGACACCAGGTCGGCCTTGCACAGGTGCGCGGCACGGCCGGCGTCGGCTGCCAGGTGAGCACCCAGGTGTGCCTCGCGGGCAATCGCAAGCGCAAGCTGCTCAATGCGCTCGGACTTGGCAAGCACGCTGCCGAGCTTCTCCTGGAAGGCGACCTTGGCCAGGCGCTCACGGAACTCGTCGAGGGAGATCTTCAGGTCCTCCTCGTAGAAGAACTTGGCGTCGTCCAGACGGGCACGCACGACGCGCTCGTTGCCGTCAATCACGCGCTCGGCGTTCTCGGGCTTGCTGTTAGAAACGACCACGAACTCACGCGTCAGTTTGCCTTCGCCGTCATAGATCGGGAAGTAGCGCTGATTGGTGAGCATGGACTCGCAGATGATCTCGTGCGGGACCTTGAGGAACTCCTCATCGAAGGTACCGACGAGCACCGTCGGCCACTCGCAGAGGTTGATGACCTCCTCAAAGACCTTCTTGGGCGTATCGACGTGGCAGCCGGGGCGCGCAGCCTCAACCTCGGCGATACCGGCAAGGATGGCCTCACGACGACGCTCGGCAGAAAGCACGCCGGCGTCCTCGAGCACCTGCTCGTAAACAGCGGGGCTGGCGACCACATGGTCACCGGGACCGAGCACGCGATGACCACGCGTGGTGTTGCCACTCGTCACGTCGGCAAACGACACGGGCACAACGTCCTCGCCCAGAAGGCAGCAGATCCAACGAACCGGACGAACAAAGGTCGCATGCTCGTGACCCCAACGCTGAGAGCGGTAGTTGGGCCACTGCAGGCCGGCGATAGTCTTCTCGCATAGCGCGGTCAGAATCGGCGTAGCCGGTTCAGAAGGAATATTCTTCTCGGCAAAGACGTACTCGCGGCCGTCGGTGTCCTCGCGACGGATCAGATCCTCGGCAGCCACACCGCACTTGCGGGCAAAGCCCTGGGCGGCCTTGGTGGCGTTACCGTCAGCGTCGAACGCGATATTTGCCGCGGGGCCGCGCTTAACCTCGTGGACCTCGTCGGTCGCAGTGGCGACATTGGCCACGAGTGCAGCCAGGCGACGCGGGCTCGAGATCACACGGACCTCGCCGTGGGCCAGGCCGGCATCGTCCAAACCCTTGGCGATCATGGTGCCAAGCTGCTTGACGGCATTGTTCAGCGGCGCGGAGGGCATCTCCTCCGTACCGATCTCAAACAGGAAATCCTTAGCGTCTGCCATGGCTTACGCCACCTCGCCTTCCTGATCGGCATTCTCGTTGACTCCGGCGACCTCGGCCATGTAGGCCTCGCAGCACGCCTTGGCGACGGCGCGGACGCGCAGGATGTAGTTGGCGCGCTCGACCGCGGACAGGGCGCCACGGGCGTCGAGCAAGTTGAAGGCGTGGCTGCACTTCATGACGCAGTCATACGCCGGCAGCGGAAGCTTGCGCTCCAGGCAGGAGTGGCACTCGGCCTCGTAGTCGTCAAACTTCTGACGCATCATCTCGACGTTGGCGACCTCAAAGTTGTAGGCGCTAAACTCGCGCTCGTTCTCCAAGAACACGTCGCCATAGGTCATGGGCGTGCCGTCGGGCAGATAGCTCCACACCAGATCGTAGACGGAGTTGACTCCCTGAGCGTACATGGCGATACGCTCCAGACCGTAGGTGATCTCGACGGGCACGGGGTCGACCTCGATACCGCCCACCTGCTGGAAGTACGTGAACTGCGTAACCTCCATGCCGTTGAGCCAGACCTCCCAGCCAAGGCCCCAGGCGCCGAGCGTCGGGCTCTCCCAGTCGTCCTCGACAAAGCGGACGTCATGGTCGTTAGGGTCCAGGCCAATGGCGGCCAGCGAACCCAGGTAGAGCTCCTGGGCGTTGACCGGCGAGGGCTTGATGAGCACCTGGAACTGATAGTAGTGCTGCATGCGGTTGGGGTTCTCGCCGTAGCGGCCGTCGGCGGGACGGCGGCAAGGCTGCGCATAGCAGGTGCGCCACTCGGCGGGACCGAGCGAGCGCAGCGTGGTCGCGGTATGGAAGGTACCGGCACCGACCTCGGAGTCATAGGGCTGCATGATGACGCAGCCCTGCTCGCCCCAGTACTGCTGGAGGCGCAGGATGATGTCTTGGAAGGAAAGCGATGAAGCGTTCATGCCTCTAATATCCCCTCGTCGAAACGATTACACGGTTAGGTACTGTACTATAGCGGTTTTTAGTCGATAGCGCCCAGACGGTTGAGCGGCCAGTAACGCACGAGCGCCACGGCAATCAGGTCCGAACGGTCGACCGGGCCAAAGTAGCGTGAGTCGGCTGAATTCTCGCGGTTGTCGCCCATCACCCACACGCAGTCGTCGGGGACGGTGTAGGGATAGCTCACCTGGGCGGCGGGCGCCTGGACCGAAAGCGGCCAGCTCATGCCGGTCGTATAGTCCTCGTCGAGAGCCTGGCCGTCGACGACGACCTTGCCGTCCTGCAGGTCAACGGTCTGGCCGGCCGTGGCAATGACGCGCTTCACCAGCACATCATGCTCGGAGGTGCCATCGGGGTTGTGGAATACCACGATGTCGCCTTGGCTGACGGGTTGGCCGAGCTCGAGGCTCACCTTTTGCGCCAGGATCTGGTCGCCAATCTCGATCGTGGACTCCATGGAGCCAGTGGGCACCACAAAGGGTTCGATCACAAAGGTACGGATCAAGAAGGTGGCGGCGAGCGCGATGACGACGACCGCAATCCACTCAAAGGCACCCCTCAGGGCAGAATGCTGCGATGGAACCATTCTCACTCCTCACTCTGCGAATACGAAGCGTCCAGGATCTCCTGCGCGTACGCGCGCTCCTGGGGCGTAAGGCGCGCCGTCTCGATCAGGTCGGGACGCCAGCGACAGGTGCGCTCGATGGCATTCTTGCGACGCCAGGCATCGACCTTAGCGTGATCGCCGCTCACGAGCACCGGGGGCACACCTTCGCCATTGAACTCGGCGGGGCGGGTGTACTGCGCGTACTCGAGAAGGCCTCCGTCCTCGGCGGTCGAGAACGACTCGTCCACGTTGCTCATCTCATCGCCCAGGGCACCGGGAATGAGGCGCACGACGGCATCGGCAACGACCATGGCAGGTAGCTCGCCACCCGTAAGCACGTAGTCGCCGATCGACAGACGCTCGTCGGCATACGCATACGCGCGCTCGTCGACGCCTTCGTAGCGGCTGCAGACAAACAGCAGACGCTCGCTTTTGAGCAGGCGCTCGGCCACATGCTGCGTAAAGGGCTCGCCACAGGGGGTAAAGAACACCACGGTGGGCTTGGGACCCTCGGAGCTAATAGCCTCGATGGCCTCGGCAATAGGCTCGACCTTCATGAGCATGCCCTGCCCGCCGCCGTACGGCTCGTCATCGACGGTGCGATGACGGTCGTGCGTCCAGTCGCGCAGGTTATAGGCCTTAAAATCAAAAAGGCCGGCCTTGCGGGCACGGCCCAAAATCGACGTGGACATAACGGGCTCAAACATCTCGGGAAAGACCGAAAGGGTCTCGATTAGCATGTTGACCTCCCTACTTGTCCATATCGATCAAGCCGTCCATAACGTGGACGGAAATTGTTCCTGTGTCGGGAAGATCGAGCACAACCTGCTCGATCACGGGAATCAGTACCTCGCCGTACTGATCGCCCTCGACAACCCAAACATCGTTGGCGGGCGTCGACATGATCTCGACAATCGTGCCGAGCGAACCGAAGCGTTCGTCGACCACCTCGCGACCCATCAGGTCGGTATAGGCGGCGTCGAGCGAATCGAGCTCAAAGTCGTCACGATTTGCCAGCACGTAACATCCGGTGATGCCCTCGGCGGCCGTCAAGTCGTCAATGCCCTCAAACGAGACCAGATCGCCATCGCCCGTATCGGTGACGGATACGACCGTGCAAAAACGGTCGCGCTTGAGCGCCGGCGGCGTCAGGGCGACGCGCATACCCGGCTCCAATACAGAAGGAAGCCCCCGCAGCGGCTGCGCGAGGACCTCCCCCTTTCTTCCGTGCGGCTTGACCACACGGGCGATGTTTTTGTACTGGGACCTCAAAGTCCTAGCCCAGAACCTCTACCTCGACAGAGGTGTCGAGGCGAGCGGCCAATGCACGGGCGAGCGTGCGAATGGCCTTGATGGTACGGCCACGACGGCCGATGACCTTAGCGACGTCACCCTCGGCAACCGAAACCTCAATCGTAGAAGCGTCGTCGCCATCGATGACCTCGAGGCTCACGGAATCCGGGTCGTCGACGATCTGAACAACGAGATATTCGACGAGATCGGCGATGCGATCTGAGAGCATTGCCTCACCCTCGAGCTGTGCAGCGTCAACCTCAGGCACGATTTACTCCTCGGCGCCCTCAGCGGCCTCAGCGGCAGCCTTAGCGGCCTCGGCCTCTTTGGCGAGCTGCTTCTTGGACTTCTTGACGACGGTCTCGGTCTTCTCGCCCTCGTTGGCGGCCTTGACCAGAGCGGCGACGGCGTCGGTGAGCTGAGCGCCCTTGGACTGCCAGTCGGCGATCTTCTCGAGATCGAGGTTGATGGTCTTGGGGGCGGTCATCGGGTTGTAGCGGCCAACCTCCTCGATGATACGACCGTCACGCGGGGCGCGGGAATCGGCGACGACGACACGGTAGTACGGACGCTTCTTAGCGCCGTGACGAGCAAGGCGAATCTTGACTGCCAAAGGAAACTCCTCCAACCAAGCAGCTTTAGGCTGCAACTACAAACAAACAGTTGAACATAATACGCCATCGACGCGGGCAGGTGAAGTCCGTGAGACCAACTTCTTCGGTGTAGTCGAAGGCAAATCCATATCTTAGACAAGAATTCGCGATTTGCAAGCACATCCACGCACCCCACATGAGCTGCGCGGTATACTCATGCCATGAAAAGACGCGAACATACATACGGTTATGAGGATGCTGCAGGCGTCACGCCGCCGCCCTGGACGGGTCCCGCGGTGGGCCTGATGGACCTCGATGCGTTTTTTGCGAGTGTGGAGATGCTCGACCATCCCGAATGGCGTGGCAAGCCGCTCATCGTGGGCGGCGATGCCGATTCCCGCGGCGTCGTGTCCACCTGCTCCTACGAGGCACGTCGCTTTGGCGTGCACTCCGCCATGCCCTCGGCCGAGGCACGGCGTCTGTGTCCTCAGGCCATTTGGACACACGGGCACTTCGACCGCTACCGCGAGGTCAGTGCACAGGTCATGGCTATCCTTGCCGATGAGACCCCACGCGTAGAGCGCGTGTCGATTGATGAAGCCTTTATCGACATCACGCCGGGTCGCTTTGCACCCGAGGACCCACTGCTGGTCGCGCGGCGCATCAGTGATCGCGTCGCGGCGCTGGGGGTGACCTGCTCCATTGGCGTCGGCTGCAACAAGACGGTGGCAAAGATCGCAAGCGAGCAGGACAAGCCGTTTGGCCTAACCATCGTGCGCCCCGGGACGGAGCAGCGTTTTTTGGCCGTACTTCCGGTGTCCGCCATGAGCGGCATCGGGCGCTCGGCCGAGGAACGACTGCGCCGCATGCGCATCTATACGCTGGGAGAGCTTTCGCGCGCGCCGGAGTCAACGCTGGCTGCCATTTTTGGCGTGAACGGCGAGCGCATGCGCCAGCGCGCGTTAGGACTCGAGGTTTCCGAGGTTACGAGCATGGACGAAGAGCGTGAAGTCAAGTCGGTAAGCAATGAGCGCACCTTTGCGAAAGATTTGACTGAGCGTGGGGATATCGAGGCGGCGATTGCCCTGCTGGGCGAGTCCGTCGGACGACGCCTACGTCGCCAGGGACTGACGGGTGCCACGGTAACGCTTAAGCTCAAGTATTCGTACGGCAGCGGACGCACGGCACAGCGCCGACTTCCCCACCCCACCGACGACGAGAATATCTTTGTGGCCGTGGCGCTCGAGCTGCTCGACAATATCTGGCAGGAAGGTATGCACGTGCGCTTGGCGGGTATCGGCATGAGCGACTTCAACCATCAGGGCGGCATTCAGACCGATCTGTTCTGTGAAGTCGATGATCGCGGCGCCCAATCCAGCGACCGCCGCGACCTCTCCGTAGCAATCGACGCCGTCCGAGATAAATTCGGCGACACCGCCCTATCCTTCGGCCGTCAATCCCGCTTCAACGATTAGTCCCTAAGGCAAAAAGAAAGCCGGGCAGCTGCGAATGGTGCAACTGCCCGGCGGACGGTAGAGGATAGTTAAAACCCCGTCCCAAACGAGCTATTAGAGGAGGTCGAGGGGAAGCTGGGGAGCGTCACCCCAGAGCTTCTCGAGACGGTAGAACTCGCGGGCCTCGGGGGTAAAGACATGGACGACGACCGAACCGTAGTCCATGAGCATCCAGGTCTTCTGCTCGCGGCCCTCGATGGAAAACGGGTGCTCGCCGCAAGCCTCGGCGACCTTCTCCTCAATCTCGTCGACGATGGAATCAACCTGGCGGTTGTTGGTGCCGGTAGCAAGGACAAAGTAGTCGCACACGTCGGAGAGCTCGGTCAGATCGAGCACTTGCACGTCATCGCCCTTCT
>URRJ01000043.1 GCA_900550205.1 uncultured Collinsella sp.
CGCGGACGCCGTGGAGACCTATCGCACGGCCATCGATTTTGCCGGTCCGCGCGACGACAGCCGTGCGCTGAACGCCGGCATGGGCGAGGCGCTCTCTGCTGCCGGTCGTCCCTCCGAGGCGCTCGACGCCTTTAATGCCGCCACTGCCGACGGTATCTACCAGCTCACGCCCGAGCAGTCCGACGAGCTTGCGCGCGTGCACGATTCGCTCGCTGCGCTTTCGGCCCAGACTGCCATGGCCACGGCTCCGGCTCCCTCGATGGACGCACCTGCCGTCGATCCACTCGACCCCACGGGTGCGACCGGTCAGTTTATGCCCGACCCCTCGGACACCGGCTTCTTTACGCTGTCTGAGTCCGAGATGGTCCAGCAGGACCGCAAGCAGGCAAAGGTTCGCCGTCGCCATCGCCACACGGGTCTCAAGATTTTCCTGGTGCTGCTTCTGCTGATCGTCATTGCCGCCGGCGGTCTGGGCTTTGCCTACACTCGCGGCATGGGTATTCCCTCGCAGGAGTCCGTTATCACCGATCTGTTCCAGGCCGCCGGCGACGGCGATACCGCCAAGGCCGAGTCCTGCCTGGCTTCGAGCCTGTCCGAGGACGCCAAGGCGATGATTATCTCCTCGATCCCGCAGGGCGCCACCGTCTCCGTTGAAGGTATGGACCAGTCCATGACCGAGACCACTGCCAAGGTGAAGGCTTCGCTGTCCAAGGGCGGCGAGCAGGAGTACACCGTCAAATTCGTGCGCTCCGACAACCATATCGGTTGGGCCGTGTCCTCGTTTGAAATCGATTTCTCGGCTGCCGATAACCAGTAGTGACCTTATGGGGTTTGGCTCTGCCCGGTGCCTCGCCGCAAGTGGGGTGCCGGGTTTGCGCTAGTATGAGCTATTAGGTTTTCCAGCAATCATCCAACACATCAGGAGTTGCGTTGTTTTCTTTGATGGATATGTTCTTCGGTAGCTACGCGGGCGATCTTGCTATCGACCTCGGCACCGCCAACACGCTTGTCTCCGTGCGCGGCAAGGGTATCGTCATTCGCGAGCCCTCTGTCGTTGCCATCGACAAAAACGACGAGCGCATCCTTGCGGTCGGCATCGAGGCTAAGCGCATGCTCGGCCGTACGCCCGGCAACATTGTGGCTGTTCGTCCCCTCAAGGATGGCGTTATCGCCGATTTCGATGTTACCGAGGCCATGCTGCGCTACTTCATCGACAAGGCCTCCGAAAAGCGCTACCCGTGGACCCCGCGCCCGCGCGTTGTCGTATGCGTTCCCTCCGGCGTCACGTCGGTCGAGAAGCGTGCTGTGTTCGAGGCTACGATTCAGGCCGGCGCTCGCCAGGCTTATCTGATTGAGGAGCCTATGGCCGCGGCTATCGGTGCCGACTTGCCTGTCGAGGAGCCGACCGGCTCCATGGTCATTGACATCGGCGGTGGCACGACCGAGGTCGCCGTTATCGCCATGGGCGGTATCGTCGTGTCACAGTCCATCCGTATTGCCGGCGACGAGTTCGATCAGGCTATCCTCACGCATGTTCGCGATGCCTACAACTTGGCCATCGGCGAGCGCACGGCCGAGGACATTAAGATTAAGGTTGGCTCTGCCGTGCCGCTCAAGGACGAGCTCGACGTCGAGGTTAACGGCCGCGACGTCATCACGGGCCTGCCCAAGACGGTTCGTATCGAGAGCGAGGAGATTCGCCGCGCTCTCAACAAGCCGCTCGACGAGATGGCCAAGGCCGTTAAGGATGCCTTGGACGCCACGCCGCCCGATCTGGCCTCGGATCTTATGTACTACGGCATTCTGTTGACCGGCGGCGGTGCGCTGCTGCGCGGCCTCGACGTCCGCTTGCGCGACGAGACCGGCGTTTCGGTCAACGTCAGCCCTACGGCGCTCGACAACGTCGTCAACGGCTGTGCCCGCGTGCTTGAGGCAAATGCATTTGACGGTGGCTTCGTCCAAACCAATGCTTAATTTCCTAAAGGTGGATTCCATTTGGCACGATCTTCGGGTTTCTCTTCAAATCTGAATACCAAGCGACAATCAACGGGTATGCGCCCGTTGATTGTTTTCAGCGTGATTTCGGTGCTGCTCCTCACGTTTTATATTCGTGAAGGCGAGGCGGGGCCGATCCACGCCGTGCGTTCGGGCGTGACGACGATTACCTCGCCGGTGCGCTTTGTGGGCTCGGCGGTAGCGACGCCGTTTAACGCCATCGGTAACGTGTTCTCGAATCTTACGGCCTCGCAGGACACGCTTGCCGAGCTTAAGAAGCAAAACGAGGAGCTGACCTCCAAGGTGGCTGAGCTCTCCGAGGCGCAAAAGACCGCCGAGCGCCTTGAGGGCCTGGTTGGCCTGCAGTCGACCTATAACCTCAAGTCGACCGCCGCGCGCATCGTGGGCGCCTCGGGCGATGCCTGGACCTCGACCGTCACCATCGACAAAGGTTCTGCCGACGGTCTTACCATCAATATGCCCGTGACGAGCTCCGCTGGTGTTATCGGCCAGATTATCGAGGTTTCGGCTAAGACCTCCACCGTGCGCCTGATCGGTGACGAGAACTCGGGCGTGTCCGCCATGGTACAGGACACGCGCGCCCAAGGCATGCTGCAGGGCCAGCCCGACGGCACGCTGCGCCTGGACTACGTGAGCGTCGACTCCGATGTCAAGGTGGGCGACATCATCGTGACCTCTGGCATTGGCGGCGTGTTCCCCAAGGGCCTGCCGCTCGGCACCGTGTCTTCGGTCGAGAAGTCGGCTAACGACGTGTACTACACCATTGTGGTGCGTGCGCAGACCACGGCCGAGAATAACGAGGAAGTGCTCGTCATCACTTCACTCACCGACGAGCAGTCGGCTTCGGACGATGATGTGAACACCGCCAACAGTACGCCGCAGGGTACGTCGCGCGATGCGGCGACCAAGACCAAGGACGAGAGTTCGGATGAAAACTCCGATGCGTCCGACACGACCGACTCGGGCTCGAGCGAATAGGGGGCATGTCCATGGATCTACACGAGCAGGGGGCGAGCTCCCGCACGTTTGCGATTGCCGCCATTGTGTGCGTGCTGCTGCAGGCGGGTCTGGCGCCGCAGATCTCCATCGCGGGCGGTCGCGTCAACTTTATGATCATCCTGGTGTGTCTGAGCGTGTTTTCGGGTGACCCTACGCGTGCCGTCGTATGCGGCTTTTGCAGTGGCCTGTTCTATGACCTTTCCGCCGCCGTACCGGTGGGCGTTATGTCGCTGCTGCTGACCGTGGGCAGTTTTGCTTTGGTGCACAGCGCGGCTGGTCAGACGGGCGGCTCGCCGAGTGCGCGCGGCATTACCGTGGGCGCCTTCGCGCTTGCCATTAACGTGGTCTACAGCATCATCTTGCTGTTTATGGGTCTGGAGACGAGCTTTGTGGTGGCCATCTTTGGGCACGCTCTGCCGTCCTCGATCCTGACGGGCTTAATCGCCATCCCGTTTTTGATGTCCGGCGCCGCTCCGCAGGCCGGTTACGGATTCTCTGCACGCGGCAACCGCCAGACGGGCATGCGCTTTAAGCCTAAGACCCGAAAGCTCAAATAGGGGAGGCCCATAGATGTCTTCCCAGATAACGGTCATCATCGCCGGTATCGTGCTGGTCGTGGCCATTGTTGTTGCGCTGGTTATTATGCGCCGCGGCGATTCCCGTTTTACCTATGATACGCAGCACGGAACGGCTCCGCGCGCCACCGAGGGTGAGGGCAATACGGCCTCGACGGCGTTTAAGGGCCGCTTCTCCATCCTCACCACGGGTGTGGGCGCGATGTTTGCCGCGCTTGCCGTCAAGCTGTGGGGTATGCAGATGGTCTCGTCGGACTATTACGACAAACAGGCCAAGAGCAACCAGACCCGCACCGTCACCACGCCTGCCGTGCGCGGTCGCATTCTCGACCGCAACGGCGTAGCGCTTGTTCAAAATCGCCCCTCGCTTGCCGTCGTCGCCTATCGCGACCTTGCCAACGACACCGTGCTGGTGCATCACCTCGCGAATGTGCTCGGCATGCCCTACGTCGCGGTTCTGCGCAACATTCAGGACAATTCTGAGGGCGCCCAGAGCCTTCATACCATTGCCACCGACGTCCGTCGTTCCACGGTTGCCTATATTCAGGAGCACGCTGGTGAGTTTCCCGGCGTGAAGATTGCCGAGCGCACTGAGCGCCAGTACCCGTACGGCGAGACCGCTTGCCATATCTTGGGTTACACCGGCACCATTACTTCCGAGCAGCTCGAGGCCCAGAATAAGAAGGCGTCCGGTGGTGACGATAGCGCTGCCGGGCATATTACGTACCAGTCGGGCGACATCGTGGGCCAGGCGGGTGTCGAGAGCTATTACGAAAACCTGCTGCAGGGCATTCGCGGCGAGCAGACCGTCAAGGTCGATGCCTCGGGTAACGTGACCGGTCAGGCCGGCGCCGTGCCCGCCAAAGCCGGCTCGGATATTAAGCTTACGCTCGACCTGAAGATTCAGCAGGCTTGCGAGACGGCGCTGGCAAGTGCCATTGAGCTCGCTAAGACCACAGGCTACAGCAACGCCGGCAACGGTGCCGTGGTGTGCCTCGACCCCAATAACGGCGAGATTCTGGGTATGGCGAGCGAGCCCAAGTTCGACCCTTCGGTGTTTATTGGCGGCATCTCCAACGATGTGTGGACCGAGCTTAACGATGACGAGGGCTCGCATCCGCTGCTCAACCGCGCCATTAGCGGCCAGTATATGTCCGCCTCGACCATCAAACCCCTCTCGGCGTTGGCTGGCCTTGAGTTTGGCACGTACACTTCGAGTCAAACGACCAACTGCACGGGATATTGGACCGGCTTGGGCAAGTCGTGGGGAAAGTACTGCTGGCTGCACTCCGGTCACGGCACGATGACGCTGCAGTCCGGTATCGCCAACTCCTGCGACCCCGTGTTCTACGATATGGGCAAGGCGTTTTTCTACAACGACCAGCATCCCGAGGGCCTGCAGGAGGTCTTTCGCCGTTGGGGCCTGGGCAAGACCTGCGGCATCGACCTGCCGAGTGAGGGTGCGGGACGCATTCCCGATGCCGAGTGGAAAGAGTCGTACTTTACCGACGCCTCGGCCGAGGACCGCAAGTGGAATGCCGGCGATATGACGAACATCGCCATCGGCCAGGGTGACATTCTAGTGACACCGCTGCAGATGGCCTGCGCTTACATGGGCATTGCCAACGGCGGCAAACAGTATGTGCCCCATGTGTTCTTGTCTGCTGTCTCGCGTGATGGCGACGGCGATGCCTACAAGTACAACGGTAAGGGCAAAAAGAAGCGCCTTGACGCTCAAATTAACAACGATGCCGATCTTGCGCTGGTCCGTAATGGCATGCACGACGTGATCTACTCGGCATCGACTTCGACCGCCGCGCACTTTAACTCCCTGACCCCCACGGTCTACGGCAAGTCCGGCACGGGCGAGAAGAGCGGCGAGGACGATTACGCGTGGTTTTGCGCCTACGCTCCGGCCGATGACCCCAAGTACGTGATCGCCACTGTCTTGGAACAGGGCGGTGGCGGTTCCGATACCGCGCTGCACGTCGTGCGCGATGTCCTCGGTGCGATTTATGACGAGCCCGACACGTCGACGGCCACGGGCGATTCCTCGGTTCGATAGGAGGTTGCGATGGACTTTTCGCCGGCGGACCTGTTCCGCTCAACCAAAACCGGCTCTCGCAGCAGCCTGGACCGCGTCAACAAGCAGATTTCCGCATCGCGCGGAACGTTCCGCCAAAAGGTACACATCGGCGTGCTGCTGGCGACCGTGGCACTCGTCACCTATGGCGCCATCATTATCTGGTCCGCCTCGCAGTTTAAGGCCGACGCCTCGTTCTCGCGTCACCTGCTGGGTATCGGTATTGGCGCGGTGCTGGCGATACTCGTCTGGCGCACCGACCTGCGTGGCATTTCCAACTTTTCGACGGCCCTGCTCGTCATCGATCTCATCGTGATCTTCTCGCCTAAGATTCCGGGCCTGTCCTACACGGGCGGCTTGGGAATGACGGGTTGGATCAAGATTCCCGGTATCGGTTTGACATTCCAGCCCGTTGAGCTTGCCAAGCTCATCACTATCTTCTTTATGGCCACGCTTGGCTCGCAGTACAACGGGCGCATCGATACCGTTCGCGACTACATTAAGCTCTGCGGCATGCTGTCCATTCCGTTTTTGGCCGTCGTCGCCATGGGCGACCTGGGCTCGGGTCTGGTCGTGCTGGTGTCGGGCGCTATCGTCATCTGCATGAGCGGTGCGCGCCGCGAATGGGTGCTGTCGACCTTGGCTCTGCTCGTGGGTTTGGTGGCGCTCGTCCTGGCGCTCGATTCGGTCTTCGATTCGCTGCTCGGCCACGATGTGCTCATTAAGCAGTACCAGATGAATCGTCTGACGGTCTTCATCGACCCCGACAACGCCAATTCGGACGATGCGTACAACCTGCAGCAGTCGCTGATCGCGGTCGGCTCGGGCGGTTTCTTTGGTAAGGGCCTGGGGCATGCGACGCAGTCGGCCGGCGGCTTCCTGCCCGAGTTCCATACCGACTTCGTCTTCGCTTTTTTGTCAGAGACGTTCGGCTTCTGCGGCTCCTTTTTGCTGCTGTGCCTGTACGTGCTGCTCATCTTCTCGACGATCCGCGTCGCCTTTAAGTGCGAGTCTCTGTTCCTGCGCTTGTCATGCGTGGGTATCGTCGGCATGTGGGCATTCCAGACGTTCGAGAACATCGGCATGTGCATTGGCATGATGCCGATTACCGGTATTCCGCTGCCGTTCATTAGCTTTGGTTCGTCGTCGATGATGATCCAGTTGTTGACGGTGGGTATCGTACAATCCATATGGCGGCATCGTTCGGGCGCCGCGTAACCGCTGGAGGGGTTTGCCATGAAGATTCCCGTAGAAAAGCTGACCCGCGCTTTTAAAATGGGCGCGACCACCAAGAGGGATTCCGATACGCCGGTGCGTGTTTCGGTCTACCTGGATTCGACCGCCTCGCGTTTTTTGGTCGAGACGGTTCGCGATGCCTTTGTGCCGCAGACGACCTCGGGCATTGTCCGCGTTGAGCGTCTGGGGGAGGAGCGTATCGTCCCCAAGACCGATACCGACGTGGTGCTGCTCCTTTCGTGCGGATCCGACCGTCTGGAGAGCGCTGTACAGGAGCTTGTGATCGCCGGTGCGCCCGTGTGCGTGCTTGCCGAGTCCGCTGTCGAGGTGCCGTTTATCGAGGCTCCCACACCCATGCTCGGCGTGGTGGCGGCCACCGATAAGACGTATCTCCTCGAGACACTTGCCCGCTGGATCCTGGATCGTACAGAAAAGGAGACGGCCTTTGCGGCGAACTTTGCCTTTATGCGCATCGCCGCCGCCAACCGCATTATCACCTCGTGCGCGCTTACGAATATGGCGACGGGTGCCCTGGTGTTTTTGCCGGGTGCCGACTATCCCGTCATGGCGCTCGCGCAGGTGGGCATGGTCTTTGAGCTGGCGGCCATCTTTGGGCGCGGCATTAAGCCCGAGCGCGGCTACGAGGTCGCGGGCGTGCTTGCCGCCGGTCTGGCGATTCGTGCCGTCACCCGTGCGCTGGTGAAGCAGACGCCGCATATCGGCTTTGCCGTCAAGGCGCTCTCTGCCGCCGTTGGCACCTATGGCATGGGCCGTGCGCTCGTGTCGCTCTACGAGCGCGATGTCGATTACAGCCGTGCCAACGAGGTGGCCGCCGCTACCTTCTCGCGCGTTCGCGACCTGGTGACCACGGTCGCTGGCGCTACCCGTCCCATGAATCCTTTCGAGGATGCAACTGATCTCGCTGCTTAGGGGTTTCTTTTGCGCGTTCCATACCAAGACTGTTTTCATTTGATTGAGCCGCTGCTCGCGAAGGTCGAAAAGCCGAGTCGCTATATCGACCACGAGTGGGGTACGCTCTCCAAGGCCGATGCCGACTATCGTTGCTGCATGATTTACCCGGACGTGTACGAGGTCGGCCTGCCCAACCAGGGTATTGCCATCCTGTACAACATCCTTAACCAGGCCGAGGGCATCTCCTGTGAGCGCGGTTACGTGCCGTGGCCCGATATGGGCGATGCCATGCGCGAGGCCGGTATCCCGCTGCTGTCGCTCGAGGGCGCAGCGCCCGTGGCCTCGTTTGATATCGTCGGTATGCACGTGCCGCACGAGATGGCCGTGACAAACTTTCTCGAGGCGCTCGATCTAGCCGGCATTCCGCTGTTGGCGGCCGACCGCACCGAGGACGACCCCATCATCGTCGCCGGCGGACCTTCGGTTTATAACCCCGAGCCGTATGCGGCCTTCTTCGATGCCATCCTGATTGGCGAGGGTGAGGAGTCGCTGCTCGAGATCTGTCAGCTGCATCGCCGCCTGCGTGACGAGGGCGTCCCACGCGCCCAGATTGTCGAGCAGCTTGCGACCGTCGCTGGCACTTATGTGCCGTCCCTGTACGAGGTGCGCCTCGATGAGCCTTGCTCGCCGCATGGCTACACTGTGCCGCGCGAGGGCAAGGATGTCCCGCCGGTGGTCTACAAGCGCGTCGTTGAGGACTTTGGTGCCACCAATCCGTTGTCGCAGTCGTGCGTGCCCTATGCGCAGCTCGTTCACGATCGCCTGTCTATCGAGATCCTGCGCGGCTGCGCTCGCGGCTGCCGTTTTTGCCAGGCCGGCATGACGTATCGCCCGGTGCGCGAGCGCTCGGCCGACCAGATTGTATCCTCGGTAATTCAGGGCCTGGAAAAGACCGGCTATGACGAGGTGTCGCTTACCTCGCTTTCGACCACCGATCACTCCTGCATCCGCGACGTTCTCGGTAGGCTCAACCGTCGTCTGGAGGACACGGGCATTCGCGTGTCCATTCCCTCGCAGCGCCTGGATTCATTTGGCGTGGATATGGCCGAGTCGGTTGCCGGCGAAAAGAAAGGCGGCCTGACGTTTGCCCCCGAGGCCGGTAGCCAGCGCATGCGCGATATCATCAACAAAAACGTGACCGAAGAGGACTTGGATCGCGCGGCCAAGGCAGCCTTCGAGGCCGGCTGGAACCGCATGAAGCTCTACTTCATGATGGGCCTTCCCGGTGAGCGCGACGAGGATATCGTGGCCATCGCCAACCTGGCCGATCACGTGCTGGAGCTTGGCCGTTCCGTGGTGCCCAAGGCGCGCCGCGGCTCCATCTCGGTGTCCATCTCGGTTTCGGTGTTTATCCCTAAGGCGGCAACGCCGTTCCAGTGGTGCCCGCAGCTCGACTACGACGACGTCAAGCGTCGCCAAAAACTGCTCATCACGAGCGTGCGCAACCGCGCTGTACGAGTGCATTACCACGATGCCGAGACCTCGCTCGTCGAGGCCGCGCTGTCCCGCGCCGGTCGCGACATGACGCCGGTCATTATCGACGCCTGGCGTGCGGGCTCGCGTTTTGACGCCTGGGTGGAGCATTTCTCGCTCGACAACTGGAAGTCAGCCGCGGCCAAAAACGGTATCGACCTCAACGAGCTCGTGCACCTGCCCTACGAACTGGACTGGCGCCTACCCTGGGAGCACGTGAGCCCCGGCTGCTCGCGCGGCTTCCTCGAGCGCGAGTACCGCCGCTCGCTGGAGGGTGTCACGACGCCTGATTGCACTCGCACGTCGTGCACCGGCTGCGGAATCTGCCCCACGCTCCATGCCAAGAACGTATTGGTGGGTGATCGCGCATGAGTGAGCGCTTGACCGACAACTCCACGCTCTTTAGGCTGCGCGTTCGCTACGGCAAGCGTGATCGCCTTAAGTACCTGGGCCATCTGGAACTGATTCATACCATCGAGCGCATCGTGCGCCGCGCGGGCCTGCCCTATGCCGTCACGCAGGGTTTTTCGCCGCATATGCGCGTGGGCTTTTCGTCGGCGCTGCCTGTGGGCACGTCGTCGACCTGTGAGTGGTATGACCTGTTTATGACCGAGTTCGTCGCTCTCGACGAGGCCTTTGAGCGCCTGGCCTTTGCATCGCCTGCCGATTTGGCGCCTATCGAGGCCGCCTACATCGACGTGCGCACGCCGGCGCTGACGGCTCAGCTTACGCGTTTGTCGTACCGCATCGACTTGTACCTGGACCCCGAGGCACCCGTGAGCTCCGATGAGGTGCGAGCCGCAATCGACACGTTGCGTGCAGGCCATGGCATCGACTACGCACGCGGTAAGAAGAGCAAGCGCCTAGACCTTGACCACACACTGGTGGGCTATGAGCTCACGGCGGGGGAGCGTCCGGACCATCTGGTGCTCATGCTCGACACCCACGCCGACAACGAGGGATCCATGCGCCCGGAGATTTTGCTTTCTGCTGCTGATGTTTTGTTGCAGGGCTTGACCCCGGGCGTCGATGCACCTATTGTGTCCACCGGTATGCAAGACCTCGTGACCATCTGCTCCTACGATGTCGAGCGTCAGAATCAAGCATGCGAGGACGACGGGGGCCGACTCGTCAGCCCCATACCTGTGCGAACTTGTGGATTTGCTCCACATACTCGTTGACGGGGGTATTATCGCCTGCTACTATATTCGACTGTTGCACTAACTGATGCATGAAGGGCAAGTAAACATGTACGCAATCGTTAACACGGGCGGCAAGCAGTACAAGGTCGCCACCGACGATGTCATCACCGTCGAGAAGATTGAGGGCAATGAGGGCGACAAGGTCACCCTGCCGGTTCTCTTCCTCAACGATGGTAAGAAGATCGTCACCGATCCCGACAAGCTGGCCAAGGCCAAGGTTACCGCTCAGATCGTTGAGCAGTTCAAGGGCGAGAAGCAGCTGGTCTTCAAGTTCCAGAAGCGTAAGCGCTATCGTCGTCTGAAGGGTCACCGTCAGCAGCTCACCAAGCTGAAGATCGTGAAGGTTCAGGCTACCTCCCGCGCCAAGAAGGCTGTCAAGGCAGAGGCTGAGGCTGTTGCCGAGGCTCCCGTCGCCGAGTAGATTACACTCGTAACGAAAGAGTAGGTATACACAATGGCACACAAAAAAGGACTCGGTTCCTCCCGTAATGGCCGTGACTCCCGCGGTCAGCGCCTTGGCACGAAGCGCTTCGCCGGCCAGACGGTAACCACGGGCACGATTCTCGTCCGTCAGCACGGCACGCACATCCACCCGGGTGCGAACGTTGGCCGTGGCAAGGACGACACGCTGTTCGCGCTGGTCGACGGTACCGTTGAGTTCCACAAGGGTATCAAGCACAGGGTCAGCGTACGCCCGCTCGCGAACGCGTAATCCACCCTTCATAGAGCACATATGTGGGAGGCACTTGAGTTTTAGGATTCAAGGGTCTCCCTCTTTTTGTAGGAGGCGATTCTGTTGTCACAGTTCACCGATATCAGCCGCATTAATGTTTGCGGCGGCGACGGCGGAGCCGGATGCATGTCGTTTAGGCGCGAGGCATTTGTTCCCAAGGGCGGCCCCGATGGCGGCGACGGCGGTCGTGGCGGCAATGTCGTCATCCAGGCCGATGCTCAGCTGTCTTCGCTGATCGATTACCGCTTTAAGCATCACTTCCGTGCCGAGCGCGGCACGCATGGCCAGGGCGCTCGTCGCAATGGCAAGAGCGGCGAGGACCTGATTCTCAAGGTCCCCATGGGCACCGTAGTCCGCGAGCTCGATCCCGAGACGCAGACCCCGATGTTCGAGATTGCCGATCTGGTGCACGACGGCGAGCGCGTCGTCGTGGCGCCCGGTGGCGCCGGCGGTCTGGGCAATACCCACTTTGTGACGTCGGTGCGTCGCGCTCCGGCCTTTGCTCAGCTCGGCGAGCCGGCCGAGGAGCACTGGATCGAGCTCGAGATGAAGCTTATGGCCGATGCCGCACTCGTGGGCTTTCCCTCGGTGGGCAAGTCCTCTCTCATCGCGCGCATGAGTGCCGCCCGTCCCAAGATCGCCGACTACCCGTTTACCACGCTCGTGCCCAATCTGGGCATGGTGCGTGCCGGCGAATATTCTTACGTCGTTGCCGACGTCCCCGGTCTCATCGAGGGCGCGAGCGAGGGTAAGGGCCTGGGCCATCAGTTCCTGCGTCACATTGAGCGCACGGCCCTGATCATGCATGTCGTTGACATGACCGGCGGGTTTGAGGATCGCGATCCGGTCGAGGACTATCGCATTATTAACCGTGAGCTCGAGCAGTATGGCGCAGAGCTCTCGGAGCGCCCGCAGATCGTTGTCGCCAACAAGTGCGATGCGCCGGGCACGGCCGACAAGATCGCCGACCTTAAGCGTGCAGCGCTCGACGATGGCCATATGTTCTTTGCCGTGTCCGCTGTGACGGGTGCCGGTCTCAACACGCTGATGCTTGCCGTGGGCGAGCAGGTGGCTAAGCTTCGTGCCGAGCTGGCGGTTGCTGATGAGCCGGTCGATCTGCGCGACGAGGAGTGGGAGCGCCGCCGTCTGCAGCGCGAGAAGCGGTTCCGCATTGTCCAAGAAGAGCCTCATGCCTTCCGTGTGGTTGGTCGCGCGATTGAGCGCATGGTCATCCAGACCGACTGGGAAAACGAGGAAGCTGTCATCTACCTGCAGCATAAGTTTGCGCGCATGGGTGTCGATGACGCGCTCGAGAAGGCCGGCTGCCGTGCGGGCGACGAGGTTCGCATTTGCCAGCGCGCCTTTGACTTTGAGGGCGCCGAGGACTTCTCGGAATACGAGGATGAGCTCGAGGATGCAGGCGTTGAGGTTATTGACGTAGCGGCTGAGGGTGCGGACGTGGTTGATGCCACCGAGGGCTCCGAAGGCACTACCGAAGCCGACGTTGTTGAGACCCCGGAGGGCGAGTAGGCCATGTCGCTGCGTGGTGGAATCGGATTGCCTGAGCTGCCCATCAAGGATGGGCACGAGTTTCGGCTTGGCATTATGGGCGGTACCTTTGACCCGATTCATTACGGGCACTTGGTTACCGCCGAGCAGGCTCGCGAGTCGCTCGACTTGGACGCCGTGCTTTTTATGCCGGCCGGCTCTCCCGCCTTTAAGCTCGACAAACCGGTGACGCCTGCCGAGGACCGTTATGCCATGACGGTCCTCGCGACTGCCGCGAACCCGGCCTTTTTGGCAAGCCGCTTCGAGATCGATCGTGCCGGTGTCACTTATACAGCCGATACGCTACGCGCCCTTCGCGAGTTTTACCCGCCACAAGTGAAGCTCTACTTTATTACGGGTGCCGATGCGATTATCGATATTGTGACCTGGCACAATGCTGATGAGATTGCCGAACTGGCAACCTTTATCGCTGCGACACGTCCCGGCTTTGACATCGATACGGCCCGGGCGCGGATTAAGGAATCGGGGTTGCCCTTCGACGTGCGCTATATCCAGATTCCGGCGCTGGCGATTAGCTCGACCAACATTCGTAAGCGGGTTGCCCGCGGCATGAGCGTGCGCTATCTTACGAGCGAGTCCGTGCTCGGCTATATCCGTAAACGCGGCCTGTATGCCGATCTTGGGCAAGACGATTTTGATTGATGGGGGAGAACGTTGTCGGTAGAAGATCAGTTTGAGGGCGACGAGCGCGCGCTCTTGACGCGTATCCACGAGTTGCTCGATGTGCGCATGAAGGATAAACGTAAACGCTACGTTCATTCGCTCGGGGTTGCCGAGACTGCGCTGCACCTAGCCGAGGTATACGGTGTCGACCGCTTTGATGCCGCTGCCGCTGGCCTGATCCATGACTGGGACAAAGTGCTCTCCGACGACGAACTGGTCACGCGCGCTCTGCATTACGGCATTAAGATTGCCGGCTCTCCGTCTGCCGCGACGCCGCTTTTGCATGGCCCGGTTGCCGCCTATGAGCTTCCGCAGCTTTTTCCCGAGCTGTCGCCGGCGGTCTTTCAGGCTGTCGACCGTCACACCGTGGGCGCCTGCGACATGACGCCGCTCGATATGGTGGTCTTTGTGGCCGATGCCATCGAACCCAACCGCCACGGCGATTATGCCCATGCGCTGCGCAAGATGGTGGGGAAGTCCTCGCTCGACGAGTTGTTCTTCTCCTGTTTTGCGCAGGGTCTGGTCTATGTGATCCAGTCCGGGCGTTATCTTTATCCCACGGCTATTACGATTTACAACCATTACGCCCAGCTGCGCTAGCTCGGGCTGTCTAGAAAGAGGTATTCCATGGCCGACGAGACCATGACCGACGAGCAGATTCTTGAAGGTGTGGCGCACAAGAGTTTCGTTGCCACGTCCGACCGCACTGCCGCCT
>URRJ01000044.1 GCA_900550205.1 uncultured Collinsella sp.
TGCTTGCGGGCGAAAAAGTGGAACTCACTTATCGGTCGATGATTTCAATCCTGCGGCTAGCCGATGTTCTTCGCAAATAAATGAGGCTTCCCTATTCAAAAACAGAAAACCCCGCTAAACGTGATTCCCCTAGGGAAACACGTTTAGCGGGGTCCTAGCGTGATTTCCCTAGGGGATCACGCCATCAGACAAATAGCTCTGCCAGGCAGTTCGCTACTCCTCCCAGTAAGCGTCGGCAAGCAGCTTAAAGCAGATCTTCTTGACCGGCTGCGCGCCATCGCCCGGGAACTCGAGCGTGGGCATGTGAGGCTCGCCGGCAACAAACAGCGCAAACTTGTCGTCAGCAAGATCGCCGGCGATCGAGGCGTCGGAATCGACCAGATCGTAGTCGTCCTTCTCGTCAAACTCCTGGACCAGCGTCAGGCTGCCCGTGGCAACCTTAAAGGCCTCGCGACCCTCGACATCAATCTGCAGGTCGTGATAGCGCTGATGCGTCTCATAGTGAGCCTCGGCTTCGGGACGCGTCGTGGGAGCCATGACGTTCGCAAAGACCTTGTCGCCCAGAATCGGATGGCTGCCGACCTCGAGCTGCGCCGGATCGTTCTCCTCGAGCCAGTCGATCAGCACGTCGAGCCCCTTGAGCATTCCGCGGTACTCCTCGATATCGCCCAATGCACCGTAAATCATCTAAATCCCCTCTCGGATCGTTTCTTTGGCGGCTACTCGGCAAACGCATTACCGACGCTGTTGCCACCCACATGCGTCTCGACCAGGGTAAGGTCGGGATTGAACACGACAGTGTCGGCGTCGCGCCCCGGCATAATGCTACTGCACTTGTCGTCGACATGAGCTAGCAACCGATGCCGGGGCCGCAGCACAAGCTCCTACAGCTCGGTCACGACAACGCCGTTGTAAACCTCGTCCCAACGATCCATAACCAAGTGGCCAGTCATGGGATCCATGGCATTGAGTTTGCCGCAGGTGTTGGCGGTACGCAGCACCGTCTCGTCGTCGGCTCCGGCAGCAATCGCATGTGCGAAGCCGGCAATGGTCGAATCGCCAGAGCCCGTAGCGTTAACGGCGGGGATATCGGGGGTCTTGGCGCGGAACGCACGGCCATTGTGGAAGCCAACTGAGCCGGCAGCGCCCATGGATACGACGACCCAGGGGATATCGGAGAAGCGGGCGTCAGAGGCGAGCGCGGAACGGAGCTCGTCCACATCGTCGGTGGTAAAGCTCGTGCCCAGAAGGCCGTTAATTTCGGTCAGGTTAGGCTTAACCAGCTCAGGCTTGACCTCGGACTTGAGTGCAGCCTCGAGCGAGGCACCCGAGGTATCGAGCAGCACCTTGGCGCCGGCGTTCTCGGCAATGCCCGTAATCTTGGCGTAGTAGCCTGCCTCGACACCGCGGGGCAGCGAACCCGAAATAGTGACGACGTCGGCCTTGCCCGCAAGCTCGGTAAACTTGGCGGTAAAGGCATCGAGCTCCTCGGGGGCAATTGTCGGGCCGCTCTCGAGCAGCTCGGTCTGGTTGCCGGCGTGGAGTATGTTGAGGCAAATGCGAGTCTCGCCCTTGATGGGCACAAAATCATTCTTAATGCCGTTGGCATCCATGAGCTCGGCCATATAGGCGCCCATATGACCACCAAGCAAGCCGGTTGCCACGACATCGTCGCCCAGCTGGCCCAGGACGCGGGCCACGTTGAGGCCCTTACCGCCGGCGGTCTTTTCGGGCGTCACGCGGTTGACGTCGTCGATAATGAGCTCATCGAGCTGATAGCGCGTATCGACGGACGGGTTCATCGTAACGGTGAGGATCATTTCTAGCTCCTTATCTCGCAGGCTCCTTATGCCTTGCAAAACGAATTGGCTACATGCGACTACAGAATCTCGATTGTGAACGAGCGCACGATGGTTTCTTTGGGCTTGGCGATAAGGCAGCCGCGCTTGTGCTCAAGCACGTCGTCCTCATCGGAGCAGGTCGAAAGACCGCCCCAGGGCTCAACTGCCACAAAATCACCCTCGGGCTTGCTCCACACAATGAGGTACGGGAAGCCCTCAAAGCTCAGGCGAACGCCCTTGTCCTCGCCCTTTTTGGAAAGCGTGACCTGACGGCTCTCGAGCACGTCAAAGATGGTCTCCGCAAAATCGAAGAGCTCATGTGACAGAGGCAGCGTCTTTCCCACCATGGGGTTCTTGGAGCGGTTGGTCACGTCAATCAAGCCAGTCGAGGGGACGGCAGTGCAAAGCTCAGCAGCCTCGTCTTTCTCAAAACGCAACTCGTAGTCCGTATAGGCCTCGCCCTCATCGAGCGGGCACCTAAAGCCGGGGTGTCCACCGATAAAGAAAGGCATGTCCTCGGTGCCCTCGTTGGTAACCTCATAGGAGACGCGCACGGCGGCGTCCTCGAGCGTATAGCGGGCGACAAGCTTAAACGGATACGGATAATCGCTCAGCAGCGCGGCGTTATCCTCCGAAGCCAGGCACATCGCCAGCTCGTTCTCGCTCTGGCTCAGCAGCTTCCACTCCTGTTTGCGCGCAAACCCATGGCGGGCGAGCTTCACATGATGTCCGGCAAACGTCATGGCGCTGTTATCGCGCAAACCTCCGCAAATCGGGAAGCAAATCGGTGCCTGGCCGGACCACACGGCGGGATCGCCCTGCCACAAGTACTCGCGACCTCCAGCCTCAATCGAGGTAAACGAACCACCGGCCGTGGAGACCTTGATAGAAATCGAATCGTTGGAGAGAGCGTATTCCATTGTCCATCCTTTCGAACAACTGCTTTTTGCTCGCAAGAACCCGTCTCGGCCCTGACCAAAGGACAAACCCGCACGTTCATCGATGCGTCCGGTTTCCCAGCCATGCAACGGGGTACCATACAGACATTGATGCAATTACAGCTGAAAGGCCTTCTTATGCGAACCATCATCCTTTATGCCTCACACCACCACGGCAATACGAAAAAGCTCGTGGACGCCATCGTCGAGGCGCACCCCGAGATCGATACCCTCGACGTGAAGTCACTCGGTAAAAACGAGTACCCCGACCTGCACGAATACCATCTGATCGGTGTCGCCACGGGCATCTATTACTCCGAGATCGACAAGGACATGGCACGCGTGCTCACGAACGTGCTGCAGCCGCAGGACAAGGTGTTTGGCCTTATGACCTACGGTGGCAAAAACAAGTGGTACGGCAAGGATATCGATGGCATCTGCCGCATGAGGCAGGCCATCTTTATGGGCGTCTACGGCTGTCCCGGCTTTGATACGTGGGGGCCGTTCAAACTCACCGGCGGCGTCCAGAAGGGACACCCGACCGCTGAGGAAATTAAGGGCGCCGTCGACTTCTTCGACAAGATCGAAGACGAGTATGGCGACATCATCGTCGAAGAGTACGCCAAGCGCGAGAAGCGTCTAGCATACGAAAAGGAGCATCCCGCGGGGGGTCTTGTGGCCGGCGTCAAGCGCACGGCAAAGAAGATCGTTAACAAGCTGTAACTGTTAAGGTGCTTTTGAGCGTTTAACCCATACGGCGGGTCGAGCAGATTCGGACCCGCCGTCTTTTTCTATCGTTAATCGGTAAAGGCGTTGCCGACGCTCTGGCCGCCAACATACGTCTCGACGAGGGTGAGCTCATGGTCGAACACGACAAAGTCGGCGTCGCGACCCGGCATGATGCTGCCGCACTTATCCTCGATGTGCGCAGAGCGAGCCGGCACCTCGGTTGCCATGCGAATGGCGATATCAGCGCTGGCGATGCCCCAATCGACAATGTTCTTGACGCCCTGGGCAAGCGTGAGCACCGAGCCGGCAATGCTTTTGCCGTCGGCGAGCCAGCACAGGTTGTCCTTCATGATGACGTCCATGCCACCACTGGTGTAGCTGCCCTCGGGCATGCCGCCGCAGCCCAGGCAGTCGGTGATGAGCACCGTGTGCTGCCAGCCCTTTGCCTGCAGCAGTGCCTTGATGGCGGCAGGGTTTACGTGCTTGCCGTCACAGATGATCTCGGCGTAGGTCTCGGGCGTGGACATGGCAGCACCCACGACACCGGGCTCACGGTGATGCAGACCGCGCTGGCCGTTATAGGTATGCGTAAAGCAGCTGGCACCGGCATTGATAGCGGCGATGCACTCATCGTAGGTGGCGTCGGAGTGACCGATGCTGGTCACCACGCCCTTGGCGTTCAGAGCAGCCGCATAAGCAGCGGCACCGTCGCGCTCGGCGGCCATGGCGCTCTTAACGATGCGACCGCCCGCAGCCTCCTGCCACTGGTCGAAAACCTCCTCGGAGGGGTCAATCAGGTAAGCGGGGTTCTGCGCGCCCACGTGCTTCATGGTAAAGAAGGGGCCCTCCAGGTAGATGCCCTGAATGCGGGCACCGCAGAAGTCGGGGCCGCGGCCCTCGTCCGCCTTGGCGATAGCAGCGCAGGCGTCCTTGATCTGTTCGACGCCATCGGTGAACGTCGTGGGCAGCCAGCTGGTGGTACCGCGACGGGCGAGCTCGGTTGAGCTGATATCGATGCCCTCGGGATCGTTATCGGTAGTTGAGTGGTTGTAGAAGCCATGGATGTGAGTATCGACCATACCCGGTGCGATCCACGATCCCGTGTAGTCCTTAATCTCGCAAGAGGGCTCGTCGGCCTGCCAGGCGCCAAAAACGCCATCCTCGACCATAAGATAGCCGCCCAGTTGCGGGCCTGCCGGCAAGAAGAACTTGTCAGCCTTAATTGCGTACGTGCTCATATGCACTCCTTGCTTCTAAAGCAGTTGACTGTGGTAATGCTTATACCCAGCTCACGTAAAACAAAAAGCGCCCGCCCGCCGTTATGAGCGGACGGGCGCCCTTACAGGGGGACGCGATTAAGCGGTGAAGGGGTGAATCGTCACGCCCTTAACCACGCGGTTGACCGTGCCGGTGGGGCTCGGCGTATCGGGCGTGTTGCCCACGCGCACGGAGTTGAGCAGGCTGATAGCCTGAGCAAACATCACGAACGGCAGTGCAAGGTAGCCCTCGGGAAGTGCCTCGTAGCCCTTAAAGGTGAAGGACTCACCCTCGTAGACGGTGGCACCTTCCTGCTGAACGGCGATGGTGTGCTGAGCGATCTCGTCGCCACCGATCTCGTTGAGGATGTCGATGTCGTACTGACGGGTGTAGGCGTCGTTGTTGACGAACACGAAGACGAGCGTCTTATCGTCGACGAAGGACTTAGGTCCGTGACGATAGCCCATGGAGGTGTCGTAGGAAGTAGCGACCAGACCGTGAGCGAGCTCGAGAATCTTGAGCTGGCTCTCCTGGGCAAGGCCACCGAAGGAGCCAGAACCCAAGTAGGTCACGCGGTTAAAGTCGCCAGCCAGGTAATCGGCGATCTCGGGCTCACGGGAGATGACCTCCTCGCCCATCTTGGCAATCGTCTCGACCCACTCGGCCTTCTGCTCGTCAGAGGCAGTGTCGAAAATAAGGGTGGAGAGCAGGGTCATGCAGGAATAAGAACCGGTCATGGCGAAGCCCTTGTCGTTGGCGCGCGGAATGAGCAGCGTCAGCGCGTTGGGATCATCGGCAGACTCGACGGCAAGCTTGCCCTCGGGAGCGCAGGTGATGTTGAGGAACTTGACGTTGTGGACGAGCTCCTTGGCAACGGCAACGGCGGCAAGGCTCTCGGGGCTGTTGCCAGAGCGGGCAAAGGAAACCACGAGCGTGGGGTCCTCGGCGCGCAGGAAGTCGCGCGGGGCGCTCACGATGTCGGTCGTGGCGATGGGCTTAAAGTCGTAGAGATCAGTGTTGCCAGCGTGACGCAGGTACGGGGCGCAGGTATCGCCAACGTAGTCGGACGTACCGGCACCGGTGAAGACAACGGACAGACGACCCTCGCCCATAGCGCGAGCCTCGGCCAGAAAGGCCTCGATGGCCTCCTTGTTCTCGCGGTAGATGTTGAGCGTATCACGCCAAAGCTCGGGCTGCTGAGCAATCTCGGCCGTGGTGATCTGGGCGCCGAGCTCGGTGAGCTCCTCGACACTCTTCTCGAACATTTCTAATACCTCTCTCTAGAAGTAATCCTCTGACGTGCAATTATACACTTCGGTTGGTTATCTGGTAGTAACCAGTTAAATGCAAAGAATCACCATATGGAAACGATGCGAGCACTAGTTACTGCGCTGGTGGTAAACCTTGTATTTAAACTGATCGGCACGAGCAACCGAGAGTGTGTACTCCACTACCTCGTTTGACTCGTTATACGTAGTCCTGACCAAATCGAGCACAGGCGAGCCCTCGACAATTCCCAAAACGTGGGCATCGGTGGGACGGGCTATGCTCGCATAGAACTCCTCTTCGGCCACGCGAATCTTTTGCTGAAAGTCCTGCTCAATCACATCGTAAAGCGGCTTACGCTCCAGCAGCGGTCGCTTTAGGGACAGAAATTGACGAACCGGTAGATAGCTGCGTTCGACCATCATGGGCATGTTGTCGGCAGAGCGAAGGCGCTTGAGCTTAAAAATGCGATCACCGATGCGCAATCCCATATGCTCGGCCAGATTCTTATCGGCCTCCATCTCGCAAAACTCGAGAATCGTGGTCTCGGGTTCTCGACCCATCGCGCGCATCTGCTCGGTAAAGCTGTAGGACTGCATAAGATTGGTTGCTTTTGCCGAACGGTCGGTCACAAAGGTACCGCGACCGTGCTGCCGAACCACCAGTCCTAAACGCTCCAGTTCCTGCAGAGCCAGGCGTACCGTAGTGCGCGAGAGACCATAGCGCTCCGAAAGTTCGCGCTCGGAAGGAATCATGTCACCGGCGCGATATTCATGGTCAATCTTTTCGGTCAGAATATCGACCAGCTGATCGTACAGCGGTTGCTTACGCGCTCCGATCGCCATCCTATCCTCCCTTTTGCTCGAATTCGGCTAACTACCTAGGGTGTTATGCATTATCTGTCTGCCACACCCGAATCATTAAGAAAACAAAAGCCGCGCGCTCTTTCGAGCACGCGGCTTTTAACATACACATGGCTTAAGGGGTCGGGGTGTGAGCCGCGTAGGGACACACCCCTCAAGCTAGAGCCTTACCAGATGCTCGGCCAGAGACCAAGCGGGCCAGCGCCCAGGATGCCAAGGACGAAGAGCAGGAGAATGCCCTTGGTCGGGGTCCAGCTGTGCTTAGCGAACATGTAGTAAAGCAGCAGCGTAAGCATAAGCGGGACGAGCTTCGGGACGATGGTGTTGAGGGTGTCGGCAACAGAGAAGTTGACCGGATCCTCGGTAACGGTGCCGTAGGTCACGGACTCCATGCCGTTACCCAGATCGGTGACGCCGCACTCGACAGCGTTGCCGTCGGCATCGGAAGCGGTAAGGGCGTTGCCGTCCTTATCGGTCATGGCGATGGTACCGGCCTCAGCGGTCTCGGTATCGATGCCCTCCATACCGGTGAAGTTCTCGGCCTCCTTCTCGGAGACGATCACGGTAGTAGCGGAGAGACCACGGGTGGTGCCGTTGGGGATCTGGAGGTTGATCTGGGTGCCACCCATGGTGACGACCAGGCAACCGACGACGAAGACGCCCATGATGGAAGCGGCACGCGTGAAGGCCTGCATGTTGGCGGTCAGAGCGTCAATAGCGCTGGTGCCAAGCTTGTAGGACCAGTTCATGAGCCAGAAGCGCAGAGCGAACTGGACGACGTTGAAGATCACCAGGAAGATGATCGGTGCAGCGGCGTTGCCGTTGATGGCCATGTTGGAGGTGATGCCGGCCGTGATAGGCACGAGCGTCAGCCAGAACAGGGCGTCACCGATACCACCGAGCGGGCCCATTGCGGCGACGCGGACGGCGCGGATCGTGGGGATGTCAACCTTGTTCTGCTCGAGCGAAAGCACGATGCCCATAACAAAGGTGACAAGGAACGGGTGGGTGTTGAAGAACTCCAGGTTGTGGCTCATGGAAGCCGCGAGGTCGTTCTTGTTGGTGTGGATCTTCTCCAGACCGGGGATGATGGAGTAGAGCCAGCCAGCGGCCTGCATGCGCTCGTAGTTGAACGATGCCTGCAGGAAGCAGGAGCGCCAAGCCATCTTGTTGAGGGTCTTCTGGTCGAGCTGCGGAGCAGGAGTGAGATCCTCGTAGTGCTCCGGGATCACATACTCATTAGATGCCATCTTCGAAGTCACCTCCGTCAGAAACAGCTGCACCCTTCAGCTCGGTCTGCTGCTGGAAGTCCCAGAAAGCGATGCCGAAGCCGATGAGAGCGAGGATGAGCAGAGCAGGGGTTGCCAGCGAATCGTTGGCAACGGTGATGAGCGCGAGGCCAAAGCCCATGAGGAAGAAGCCCCACATATCACGGTTCATCATAACCTTGAGCAGGACGGCGAAGCCGACGAAGCGCATCATGCCGCCTGCAGCGGACAGACCGGTCTGCAGCCAAGTCGGGATGGCGGAAGCGATGGTCTGACCAATGGTAGCGCCAGCGATGAAGAACAGGGTGACGACGACAGCGAAGATCAGGCCGAGCAGAGCCATGGCGAAGTAGTTCAGGCGCTCGATGCCCTTGGTGTCCGCGTTGTGAGCCATGTTATCGGCCGTGGACATAAGCGGGGACATAAGCGTGAAGACCAGGGTAACGCCGAGCTGGCCAAGCAGAGCGAACGGAATGGCGAGACCGACTGCCGCGTTGGGCTCGAGGCCCGTGGCGATAGCGAGAATGGCTGCCATGATGCCGCCGATGACGGCGTTAGGCGGCTGAGCGCCTCCGATCGGCATGTTGCCGATCGTCATGAGCTGATAGGTACCACCCACGAGAAGACCGGTGTTGAGGTCGCCAAGGATAAGACCGATGACGGCGCCGGTGACGATGGGCTGATAGAGAGACTCGAGGAAGTCAAACTGGTCGATTGCCGCGATGAACGTGACGACGAAGACCAGAGCGATCTGGATGGTCGAGTATTCCATCTTGCTCCTCCTTTCAAAATGTATGTACGCACTTTGGATTTCACGTACAGAACGTCAGGGTTTCACTCCTGACAACGTGGATCACGAGGATTACGAGAAGAGCTTGCTCGTGTCCTCAACAGGCGTGCTCGGAACGCGCCTGATCTCCAACTCCACCCCCAATTCCTGCAGCTCTTTAAACGCAGCGACATCCTCGTCGTTAACTGCGACGGAGGTGGCGACTTGGCGCTTTCCTTCCGACATGTGCATGTTGCCGATGTTTACCTTCTTTATAGGCACACCGCCCTTGACGAGCGTAAGCACGTCTTCCGGTGTTTCGGCCACGATGAAGATCTTCTGGCGCGGGCTCGCCTTGCCAATGACGTCGATGGTCTTCTGCAGAGAGAAGAAACGCGTAGCGACGCCGGCGGGAGCGGCCATCTTCATGAGGTTCTGGCGCATGGTGTTGGACGCCACGTCGTCGTTGGCGACGAGGATGAGGTTGGAGCCCAGGGTGGAGTTCCACTGGGTGGCAACCTGACCATGAACCAGTCGGTTATCGATGCGGGTAAGAAGAATGTTGGGTTCTGCCATGTTGATCAGCTTCCTTTCGTTATTTGCTGACGACAGTTACTTGATCTCCTGAATCGCGTAACGCGAAACATCTACGACGGCTCCGGATCGGACTTTGATCTGGACCTTCTCGCCTTCGATGCCTTTGACGGTTCCGTAGATACCGCCGGCGAAAAGAACCTCTTGACCCGGCTTGAGCTCGGTGTGCAGCTCCTTGAAGTACTTCTGCTTCTTCTTCATGTTGATTTGCGACCAGATGGTGTAAATCAAGCCCATGATGACAAGCAGGCCTAAAAGGGCGACCGAGGAGCTCAGGACGTTGGCTCCGAAATCGGCCATTAGATGCCGTCCTCGTCGCCGAAGATATCCTCTTCGTCGGAGCCGGCAACGGATGCGACCGTCTGGGCGGTGATGCCCGTCTGGCCAACGGTCACGGCCTGCTCGCCAAGCTCGGCGAGCGTGGCGTTGCCGCGGAGGAACAGAAGCTCAATAACCATGGGAAGGTTGGTGCCGGTCAGAACCTCGACGTTGTCGACATCCTGGGCAATCATCATCGCCTGGTTGAACGGGGTGCCACCAAGCAGGTCGGTAAAGACGAGCACGCCATCGCACTCCTCGCGCATGGCGGTAATAGCGGCGCGGAGATCCTCACCGTAGGATGCGGCCTGGTCGCCCTCAAAAGGAACGACGGTAAAAGCAGGCTGGTCGCCAGCAACCATCGCGATAGCGCTTGCAAGGCCGGGTGCGAACTGTCCATGACCGGTAAGAATAAAGCCAACCATTCAAATTTCCCTTCCGAAGGTGTGTACAATCTGAGTCCGATGATTTTCGGAAGCCAGCGGGCGCTCGCCCTTAAAGCTTCTTGGAAAGCGTTCTTTGAAGACCAGTGGTTTCTAAACTGGTAGTAACCACGTGACGTGTTGTTGTCACTATATCACCCCAGAAGAGGTCGCTTTCCTTGATTCATACGGTAAAACGTTTTTGCACCGCTCACGGTGATAAATCGACCGTTTACCGGTCGTTAACACTTCTACCTGCGGTTTTGAAACCGTTTCGAAATGTTTTGGCAAAAGATCGGATCTTTTCCTGTGTCTAAACAACGCAGGGCGGCTAAAAATAGCGTGAAGAAAAATTGCAGGTCATTGTGAAGATATGTGAATTGGTCTTTTTGACTTAATACCAGTTAGAACCAGTTTTGAGATTATCGGTGAACGGTAGTTTTCGACCGTTCACCGGTTACTTGCAATCGTTTGCAGTTGTTTTCCCAGATGAATTAGGGAAGCGCGATGGAGCGCTTGCGCGGGCGCGAGGCCTACTCCAGTGGTTTCGGCAGCAAAAAGCCCGCTAGAACGTTGTCCGTTCTAGCGGGCTAAATCAGGCAGATCGGCTAGCGCACAGTAGTGCAGGCAAACCTTACGCAAACAGGCCGTAGATGCTGATGTTGGCTTTGGCGTAGAGGCCGTTAGCATACTCGGTCCACTTGGAGCTGGCGCTCGAAGCCTGCGAAGAGTACTGCTGGTAGGCGGTGTAATAGGCGGTCATGGCCTGCTTGTAGGTAGCGCTATCAGCCGTAAAGGCATCGTCAGCGAAGGCCTTAGCGTAGGTGCTATCGGCGTCCTTCCAGGTGCCCTTTTCGCTATCCCACTCGTCGCCGGCAAGTTTGATGATGTAATCGGCGTAGTCCTTGCTCGCGGTCTCCTCGTTGCCGTCAGCAGGCTCGGTCGGGGCGGTCGGCATGCTTGCGGAGCTATCGCCCACCTTCTTCTTGTAGAGCTTCTGCAGCGTCGCGGACTGACGGACGATCTGCTTGGCCTGGTCCTTGGACACGCCATACTGCGTGGCCATGGTCTTGTAGTCCGAAGTGCCGATGGAATCCTCGGCGTACTTCTTCATCTCCTTAGAAGAGACGGTGATGCCCTCGTCCTCGGCAGCGTCGAGCAGGATCTTGTTGCGCACGTAGGACAGGATGACGTCGGCAGAGGGAGCGGTGTAGTTGCCATCGCCATCCTTGACGGTGTCGAGGCTGTACTGGCTCTCAATGGCCTCGCGCGCGGTGATGTCGCTCTTCTTGCCGTTGTAGCTGTAGCTTGCCACGGTCGAATCGAGCTGGTCCTCGGTGAGGGTCGCCGAGCCGACGCCCTTGCCGCCAAAACCACCGTTGCCGATAAAGAAGCCGACCACAGCAGCAATCACGACTGCAACCACGAAGGCGGCAATCATCGTCTTCTTGTGCTTGGATGCGCGGTCGTCTTCGTCGGAACCCAGGATATCGTCGTCCTCGTCCTGCTCCTCGGGCATGAGGTTCTCGTCGGCGGCGTCCGCGGCGATCTTTGCCTCCAGGCGAGCGTCCTCCTCCTCGGCCGTCGTACCGGCGGCAATATGTTCGGCAGACGTACCGGCGACCAGATCGATCTTCTCCTCCTCATCACCATCGGGGCCTTCGCCGCGCTCGATGATCTGGATGCCGTCGATCTCGTCCTTCTCGTCCTTCTTTTGAATCAGACCCATATCAGTTACTCCTTGTTAGGAAACATAGTCCGCAATAGAATACGCCCGACAAAGCGCCGGGCGTATTGATTCTCAGGTTATACGCAAACACTTAAGTACTATTTAGGCGTTTGCAGTCTGCATGCCTTAGGCCAGGTGCGCGATAACGGCATCGGCAAAGGCCTGCGTGCCCACAGCGCCCTCAACGGAGCCGGTCTGGGCACGACGAACGTCGCCGGTAACCTGCTCACCCTCGTCGAGCGTGGCAGAAACGGCGGCGCGAATGCGATTGGCCGCGTCGTTCTCGCCCAGGTGATCGAGCATCATAGCCGCGGACAGAATCTCGGCCGTGGGGTTAGCGATATCCTGGCCAGCGATATCGGGCGCGGAGCCGTGCGTCGCCTCGAAGATGGCGCAGTCGGCACCGATGTTGGAACCCGGAGCCATACCCAGTCCACCTACCAGACCGGCGCACAGGTCGCTCACAATGTCACCGTACAGGTTGGGCAGCACCAGGACATCGAAGTCGTTGGGGTTCTGGACCAGGCCCATGCAGGTGGCGTCGACAATCTTGTCGTTGAACTCGATATCGGGATAGTTAGCGGCCACCTCGCGCGCCACGCGCAGGAACAGGCCGTCGGTCGCCTTCATGATGTTGGCCTTGTGCACGGCCGTCACCTTTTTGCGGCCGCAGCGGCGGGCGTACTCAAAGGCGTACTCCACAATGCGGCGGCTCTTGGCGATAGAGATCGGCTTGATCGAGATCGCGGAATCGGCGGCGAAGGTCTTTTGGCCCGAACGCTCGACGAGCTGCGAGAGCTCCTCGACCTCGGCAGCGCCCTCATCGAACTCAATGCCGGCGTAGAGGTCCTCGGTGTTCTCGCGCACGATAACCAGGTCGACATCGCGGAAACGCGAGCCGTCGCCCGGCTGCGACAGGCAAGGACGCACGCAGGCGTACAGGTCGAAATGCTTGCGCAGGGCCACGTTGACGCTGCGGAAGCCCGTGCCGACCGGTGTGGTGATGGGGCCCTTGATGGCAACCTTGGTCTCGGCGACCGCATCGAGCACATGTTGGGGCAGCGGCGTGCCAAACTCGTCCATGACGCCGGCACCGGCCTCCTGGACATTCCAATTGATCTGGACACCGGTGGCCTCGACCACGCGGCGCATGGCCTGCGTAATCTCGGGACCGATACCGTCACCGGGAATCAGGACTACATCGTGCGCCATAATCTGTTACTCCTCGTTTTCGGCGTCGTCAGATTTTTTAACGCTAGCACGCTTCTTCTTTTTGGAGAGATCCAAGCCAAAGCGTTTAACAAGCATTTCGCAAATCTCGCTCGAACGGGCTTTGAGATAGCTGCCCTTGCCGTTCTCGGCATCGAACTTAAGGCGCAACGCGAGCTTCTCGGCGACCTCGGCGTCGATCTCGCCCTGGCCAAACTCGTACAGGCAACCGAGCATGTCGCGATACTCGAGGTCGCCGTGGTAGCACTGGATGGCCTCGTCCAGGATGGGCCAAGCCTCGCGCGAACGCTCGACGCTCGTGGCGCCCCACACGCACAGCAGGCGGAAGGCGGCATAGCGCAGCGTGGAGGAAATCTCGTCGAAAAGCGCGGTCTCGGCACCCTCAAAGGCATCGCCCAGCTGCTCGGGGCAGGTGGTGGCGAGCGCCGTCAGGGCATCGAGGGCCTCCCAGCGGGTCTGAGCCTCGGG
>URRJ01000045.1 GCA_900550205.1 uncultured Collinsella sp.
GCCGTGATGCGCGACCGGGTGCCCTACCGGGAGTAGCCCCGACGGTTGACAAAACCATAGGAACACCCAACGACTAGAAAAGGAACGTCCCCAGGTGCCAGCATTTCAACTGCACTCATTTAAGTCTGTCCCCAATGAACAACGGCCACTCATTTAAGTCTGTCCCCAATGAGTGGGGATAGAAAAAGGCCCGGGTGCCGTGGGGCATCCGGGCCTTTGCTAGCAACTTGATGTTGCGGGCAGCTTAGAACTTGTGGCCGCACTTCTTGCAGACGCGCAGCTTGTTCTTGCCGTCCTTCTCGTGACCGACGCGGGTAACCTTACCGCACTCGGGGCAAACGAGATTGACGTTGGAGGCGTCGATGGGAGCCTCCTGCGAAACAATGCCGCCCTGCTGGTTGGCAGCGTTGGGCTTGACGGCCTTCTTGACGACCGAAACGCCCTCGACAACGACCTTGTTCTCGGCGGGGAGAGCACGCAGAACAACGCCCTGCTTGCCGCGATCCTTACCGGAAAGAACCTGGACCTTATCGCCCTTCTTGATATACATATATCTCCCCTAACTACAGGGTCTCGGGAGCGAGCGAGACGATCTTCATGTACTTCTTGTCACGAAGCTCGCGAGCGACAGGCCCGAAGATACGGGTGCCGACAGGCGAACCATCGTTGTTGACGACAACGCAAGCGTTCTCGTCAAAGCGAATGTAGGAGCCATCCTTGCGGCGGATCTCCTTAACGGTGCGAACGACGACGCAACGGACAACGTCCTTCTTCTTGACGTTAGCGCCAGGGGTAGCCTCCTGGACAGCACCGATGAACATATCGCCGATGCCTGCATAACGACGCTTGGAACCGCCAAGCACCTTGATGCAGCGAATCTTGCGAGCGCCGGAGTTGTCGGCGACGTTCAGCATGGTTTGCATCTGAATCATGGTAGATGTTCCTCCGAACTAAGAACCGAAGAGAGGTGCGCAGCCTTTACGCGGCCCGTGGTATGCAAGCCAGGCATACGCACATCTTCGGAAACGTACAAGTCGTAAGAGCGACTGCTTATTTAGCGCGCTCGACGACCTCGATGAGGCGCCAACGCTTCATCTTGGACATAGGACGGGTCTCCATAACGCGGACGGTGTCGCCCACGCCAGCCGTGCACTCCTCGTCGTGAGCGTGCAGCTTCTTGGAGCTGGTCATCATCTTGCCGTACTTGGGGTGACGCTTGCGCTCGGTGATGGTGACAACGATGGTCTTGGCACCGGAGACGGAGGTAACGACACCCGTACGGACCTTACGCGAGTTACGCGAATCAGTCATGTTCTCTCCTTAGGTCCTACTCGGCGACAGCGGACTTCTCCGCTGCGATCTCGCGGGCGCGCTGCTCCGTGAGGACGCGAGCGATGTCCTTCTTCACGGTGTTGACGCGAGCGGTGTTGTCCAGCTGGCTGGTGGCCATCTGGAAACGAAGGTTAAAGAGCTCGGCGCGCATTTCCTTCAGCTTCTCAACGAGCTGAGCGTCCGAGAGCTCACGAATCTCTGCGGGCTTCATTAGTTCTCCTCCTTGGCGGCGGCGGCGTCCTCAGCAGCCCACTTGGCCTCGAGAGCGGCCTCCTCAGCCATCTCCTTCTGGATGCGCTGCTCAGCGTTCTTGGCAGCAACAATCTTGGTCTTGATGGGGAGCTTGTGCTGCGCAAGACGCAGAGCCTCGCGAGCGACCTCCTCGGGAACACCCTTGACCTCGAACATGATGCGGCCGGGCTTGACGACGGCCACCCACTCCTCGGGGTTACCCTTACCAGAACCCATGCGAGTCTCAGCAGGCTTCTTGGTGATGGGCTTATCGGGGAAGATCGTGATGTAGACACGACCGCCACGCTTCATGTAGCGGGTCATGGCAATACGAGCGGCCTCGATCTGACGGTTGGTGATCCAATGGGCCTCGAGAGCCTGGATACCAAACTCGCCGAAATGCAGCTCGGTATTACCCTTGGCCTGGCCCTTCATGGAGCCACGCTGCACCTTGCGGTGAAGAATACGCTTAGGGGCAAGCACTACTGACCCCTCCTCTCGGAGTTACGACGACGAGGACGGGAAGAGCCCTCGAGTGCAGGGTTAGGAACAGGCTGGCCCGGGAGCTTCTCGCCCAGGTAGATCCAGACCTTCACGCCGCAAGCGCCCATGGTGGTGCTGGCGACAGCCGTGCCGTAGTCGATCTTGGCACGGAGGGTGTGCAGAGGCACGCGACCCTCACGGTACCACTCGCGACGGCCCATCTCGGCACCGCCGAGACGACCGGAGCACTGGATACGGATGCCCTTAGCGCCGGCCTTGCGGGCGGACTGGACAGCCTTGCGCATAGCGCGACGGAAGGCAACGCGGCCCTCGAGCTGCTCGGCGATGGACTGAGCAACGAGGTTGGCGTCGAGCTCGGGGCGCTTGATCTCGACAACGTCGACGGAGAGCTGGCCCTTGGAAACGCCAGCAACCTTCTCGAGCTCGGTGCGGAGGGTATCGATCTCGGCACCCTTCTTACCGATGACAACGCCGGGGCGAGCGGTGAGGATGATGACCTTCACCTTGTCGCCAGCGCGCTCGATCTCGACGCGGGAGACAGCTGCGCGGGAAAGACGCTTCTCGAGGTACTTGCGAATCTCGAGATCGTTACCGAGGGTCTTAGCGTAATCCTTCTCTGCGAACCAGCGGGAGCGCCAGTTCTCGGTGATGCCAAGACGGAAGCCGGTGGGGTAGACTTTCTGACCCATACAGCTTTACGCCTCCTTTCGAGGAGCAACGACGACGGTGATGTGGGAAGTACGCTTCAGAATGCGAGAAGCGGAACCCTTGGCGCGGGGACGGATGCGCTTAAGCGTCGGACCCTCGTCAACATAGGCAGCGGCGACAACCAGGTTGTCGGCACGCAGACCGTTGTTGTTCTCGGCGTTCGCAACGGCGGAACGGAGAACCTTCTCGACATCCACGGCGACGGCGCGGTCGCAGAAGTGGAGGATGTCGAAGGCCTGAGCGACAGGCTTGCGGCGGATCAGATCGACCACCAGGCGGGCCTTGCTGGGGGAAACACGCACGTACTTAGCGACGGCGCGAACCTCGGTGGCCTCAGTTTCAATAGACTTAGTTGCCATTTACGGTTAACCCCCTATTTGGCCTTGTGGCCACGGAACGTACGAGTCGGCGCGAACTCGCCGAGCTTGTGACCAACCATGGACTCGGTAACATACACGGGCACATGCTTGCGGCCGTCGTGGACGGCGATGGTGTGACCAACCATCTCGGGGAAGATGGTGGACGCGCGGGACCAGGTCTTCACGACGTCCTTCTTGCCAGCCTCGTTCATCGCGGTGATACGCGAGAGAAGGCGAGTCTCCACGAACGGGCCCTTTTTGAGACTTCTGCTCATAAGTGCTTTCTCCTAAAACTCGGTATCCGAAATTACTTCTTACGGCGACGAATGATGTGCTGGTTCGAGACCTTCTTCTTCTTGCGCGTACGAAGGCCCTTCGTCGGCTTACCCCAGGGGGTAACAGAGGGACGACCAGAGGTGTGGTTCTTACCCTCGCCACCGCCGTGCGGGTGGTCGACAGGGTTCATGACGGTACCGCGGACGGTCGGGCGCACGTTCATATGACGCTTACGGCCGGCCTTGCCGATAACGATGTTGGCGTGATCGGCGTTGCCGACCTCACCGACGGTGGCGCGGCAGGTAACGAGGATGCGGCGCATCTCGGAGGAAGGCATACGGACGATGGCGTACTTGCCCTCCTTACCCATCAGCTGGCAGGAGTTACCGGCGGAACGAGCGATAGCAGCGCCCTTGCCCGGCTGGAACTCGACGGCGTGGATGAGCGTACCGACGGGGATGTCGGCGAGGGGCAGAGCGTTGCCCGGCTTGATGTCGGCGTCAGAACCGGACATGACGGTCTGACCGACCTCGAGGCCCTTGGGGGCCAGGATGTAGCGCTTCTCACCGTCAGCATAGTGCAGCAAAGCGATGCGAGCGGAACGGTTCGGATCGTACTCGATCGTGGCAACCTTGGCGGGCACGCCGTCCTTGTTGCGCTTGAAGTCGATCACGCGGTAACGACGCTTCACGCCGCCGCCCTGGTGGCGGGTGGTGATGCGGCCGTTGTTGTTACGACCGGCCTTCTTGGGCAGGGGCTCGAGAAGAGACTTCTCGGGCTTGGTGCAGGTGATCTCGGAGAAGTCGGAGATCGTCTGCCAACGCCTACCAGCGGAGGTCGGCTTAAGGTGCTTTACAGCCATTACAATCCCTTTCAATAGGAATCCGTTAGCCATCGCAGACAGGGATACGAGGTTCTGCCTCGGGTGCGATGACACCGGACGTATACACGGTTCCGGGCGTGTCCATTTTATACGCCCAAAACCTTGAGCTCTCGCCTCCCCTATTTGGGAGGCATGAGCTCACTCAACAGCAGCGAGTCTTAGGCCTGGTTGCCAAAGACCTCGATGGTGTCGCCCTCGGCCAGCGTGACGATGGCCTTCTTCCAAGAACGGGTCTTGCCGGCGACATAGCGCACGCGCTTGGTCTTGGGCTTGACCGTCAGGGTGTTCACGCGAACGACCTTGACGCCGAAGATCTCCTCGACAGCGTCCTTGATCTGATACTTGTTAGCATCCTTGGCGACCTCGAACGTGTACTTGTTCAGCTCCATGCCGGAGAAGGAACGCTCGGACACGATCGGACGGATGATGATCTCGTGGGCGGTCATTTATGCAAGCACCTCCCCGAAGTGAGCGGCGATGTCGGCGGGCATCAGCACGGCGTTGTTGTTGACGAGATCGTAGGTGTTGGCCTCGTCGGCAGTGATGATGAACGTCTTGGGAATGTTGCGGAACGACAGGTAGGCGTTGACGTCCTCATCGCGAACGATGATGGTCAGGCGCTTGCCCTCAAGGCCGAGAGCCTTGAGCATGGCGACGGCAGCCTTGGTGGAAGGCTTCTCGAAGCCGTAGTCGTCGACGAGCACGAGCTCGCCATCGGCCAGCTTGGCGGACAGCGCAGAGCGCATAGCCAGCTTGACCTCCTTGTTGTTCATACGCTTAGCGTAAGAACGGGGCTTGGGGGCGAAGACGACGCCACCGTGACGCCACTGGGCAGCACGGATGGAACCCTGGCGGGCACGGCCGGTGCCCTTCTGACGCCAAGGCTTCTTGCCGCCACCGGAAACCTCAGAGCGACCCTTAGCAGACTGGGTGCCCTGACGCCAAGAGGCCATCTGGCACTTGACGATGTGGTGCATAACGTGGATGTTCGGCTCGATGCCGTACACCTCAGCGGCGAGCTCGGCCTCGGCGACCTTCTTGCCCTCGCTGTTCTTTACTTCAAACTTTGCCATTTAAGTGTTCTCCTTGGTATGACGCTGGGCTAAATGGGCTGGGCCCTTAGGCCATACGGATGGCGACGAGACCATTCTTGGCACCCGGGACAGCGCCCTTGACCAAGATGAGGTTCTGCTCGGCATCGATGCGGACAACGGAAAGGTTCTTGACGGTAACGCGCTCGTTACCCATGTGACCGGCCATCTTGACGCCCTTGAGGACGCGCGCAGGATAGGCGCACTGACCGATAGAACCGGGGTGACGCTGGAAGTGAGAACCATGCGTCATAGGACCGCGGCGCTGACCCCAGCGCTTGATGCGACCCTGGAAGCCCTTACCCTTGGAGGTACCGATGACGTCGACCTTCTCGACATCAGCGAAATCAGCGACGGTGACGACCTCGCCGACCTTGTGCTCCTCGCCGTTCTCGACGCGGACCTCACGAAGGAAACGGACAGGCTCGACGCCAGCCTTGGCGAAGTGACCAGCCATGGGCTTGTTCACGTTCTTGGCCTTGATGTCGCCGAAACCGATCTGGACGGCGTCATAGCCGTCGGTTGCCTGAGTTTTAACCTGCGAGACAGCGCAGGGGCCAGCCTGGATGACCGTGACGGGAACGACGTTGTCGTTCTCGTCCCAAACCTGGGTCATGCCAATCTTGCGGCCGAGAATCATGCTGATCAAGATATGATCCCAACTCTCGCGTGGTCTTGGGACAATGCGTACACCACCGAGCGTACGCCCCTAGAGGACCACTACTTACACGACGTGCTCCCCAGTCTTGTATTGCGTCCGGACTACCTGACAACCCTATTAAGCAGGCATTTTGTCCAGCCAGAATACTCCCCTGGTTACACACAGCTGTTTAGTATACACGGCTGCGGGCGTATCCATCGAGATTCATATTTCACTCACATTGTTTACGCAGGTAAAGTGCGTGGCACGTTCCCAGTGTGCGGCGGAGGGGGCGGGCCTGAGGCATATTAAGGTTGCTGCTCTACAGTCCTGCTCACGACGGAGAGCACATTAAGTGCTCTCCTGTTCGTGCGGAACTCGCGACAACCTTAATATGCCTCAGGCCCGCCCCCTCCGCCGCACACTGGGAACGCCACGTAGATGTCTGCTAAACCTTGCTCGCTCAGGCTAATAACTTTGCTGGGGGTCCACTATTTGCTGGAGGGTGAACTTGCATTGGGACGGTTCGCCTTCTGCTTGTGGCTTTGCCTCATCGAAATTGAAGATCATGATGGCACAGTTGGGGAGTTTTGCTGGGAGCTCGAAGCCCTTTGGGGCTGCAGCCTTGATGAATTGGCGGCTGGCGCTGCCGTGGCTTACTGCTAGAAGGGTTTCGATGCCCTCGGAGCCTATGAGATTGGTGAGGGTGCCCACCATGCGTTCTTGCAGCGCGCGGCTTCCTTCTCCTCCAAAGGGGACCAGGTCCTCGCCCGGGTCCCAGACGTCGGTGGGAAGAGCATCGTGAGGACCCTCCTCGAAGGTTCCGTAGCAGCGCTCGATGATGCCTTCGCAGGGCTCGACGGCAGCGTCCGGGCCGAGGAGTTCGGTAGCGACGAGCTGAGCTGTGTCCATGGCTCGGCCTAAGGGCGAGGAGACCACTTTGTCGGGGACAACGTCATGGCCCTTGAGCCATGCGGCTGCCATTCCCGCTTGTTTGCGGCCCAAGTCGGTCAACGGTGAATCGCAGCGGCCCTGGACCAGCTTTTTGACGTTGAACTCCGTCTGGCCGTGGCGGAGTAGGTATAGGCGCTTCATGCTCTCCCCTTCTGCTTCAGTTACCTTGCAGGCACAGCCCTACTCGTGGGTATGCCCTACGTAGTCTTCATCGATCGTAATCTTGGCGACCGACTTGGGATATTCCGATTCGACCCGTTTCGCCAACGCGCGCTTTAGGTCCTCGGCTCCCATGCCCAAATCCGAGGGTCGCACGCAGTCAAAGATCACATTGGTGTGCGTGGGGCCCGGCACGCAACGCAGATCGTGAATCGAAAGGCGGTTATCAATCTCCTGGGCCATAGCGTTGATGCGCAAGCGCATGCTCGCCACATTCGAATCGTCGGTCACGATGGGATCGTAGTGAAGCGTGACGATCATGCCGTCTTCGTCCCTAAATGCCTGTTCGATGTTGTCGAGCGTGTCGTGACTTTCCAGCGGGCTGGCCTCGGCCGCCATCTCGGCATGCGCACTTGCAAACTTCCTGCCCGGGCCGTAGTCGTGAACCATCAAATCGTGAACGCCCAAAACGCCGGGGTAGCTCATGATCTTGTCTCGAATGTGCTTGACCAGCTTGGGATCGGGCGCCTGGCCCAAAAGCGGGCTCACCGTATCTTGAATAAGTTCAAAACCGCTCCAGCCAATATAGGCGCCAACGGCAAGGCCGACCCATGCGTCAAGATTGATGTGCGTCACCTGCGAAACAATTGCGCACGCCAACACGGCACCCGTGGCAAGGACATCGTTCTTTGAGTCCTGAGCGGTCGCATGCAACGTCTCGGACTCAATGCGATCGCCGAGCTTTTGGTTGAGGGCCGCCATCCACAGCTTAACGACCATCGAAAGCGCAAGGACTGCCACCAGGGCAAGCGAGAACTCGACGGGTTCGGGGTGGATGACGCGTTCAACCG
This sequence comes from uncultured Collinsella sp., assembly GCA_900550205.1. Lineage (GTDB taxonomy): Bacteria > Actinomycetota > Coriobacteriia > Coriobacteriales > Coriobacteriaceae > Collinsella. The sequence goes on from URRJ01000045.1 coordinate 7,989, forward strand.
AGGACTTGATAAGCTCAAGGCCAATCAGCAGCACGAGTGCCGCCACGACCAATCCCGAGAGATACTCGTAGCGACCGTGGCCGTAAGGATGTTCGGGGTCGGCCGGCTTGCTCGCCAGCTTAAAGCCCAGCACGCTCACGATATTCGAGCTGGCATCGGACAGGTTGTTCATGGCATCCGCCACGATCGAAACCGATCCCGACAGCACGCCAATTGCGCCCTTCGCAGCGCATAGTGCCACATTGGCGACAATACACACCACACCCGTCAACGTGCCCACGCGCGCACGGTCGCCCTGCGCGCGCTTAACAATCCACTCGACCATCTACATCCGCCCCCACGGTACTACCTATATATCTATTGCTCAAACGGATTGTAGTGTAGCCACTTTGTCCCCCAGATACAAAAAGGCCGCAGCCCACACGGGCCACGGCCTTGGAATGTGACATGCGGGACTGTCCCCTTGTCGATCGATTTATGCGCTTGCCTCAGCTACGTTCTTCGAGGTTTCGGGCGAATCGGCTCCGTCTTCTGCCGTCTGCCCCTTTGCCGGCATCACGCCAAAGCAGTAGCTCAGCGCCGCAGACACCGCAAATGCCGTGCCGCCGGCGGCGCAGCACCACAGCAGGTTCGAGATGCCACCCGTGGCAAAGCCAATGACCATGAGGACATTCGTCATGCCGATGGTATAGGCCGTAACGTGGCCCACGGCCGCAACAAGGCCTCCGACGGCACCGCCAATGGCCATACACGTCAGGCACCTGCCATATTTAAAGCCGCAACCGTACAGCGCCGGCTCGCTTACGCCGCCAAGCACGCCCGAGATCGAATAGCCCAGCATGAGCGCCTTCTCGTCCTTATCCGCAACGCGGAGCGACGCACCAAAGGGCATGCCCCAAACGGCGAACGTTGCCATCGTCGCGGCGATCAGGATGCACGAATCCGTTCCCACACTCATAAACTGCGCATAGGCGAGCGATAGGACAACGTTGCTGACACCCGCAATCTTAAGGAACTCCCAACCCGCGGCAAGCCCCATGAGCGTGAACAGCGACACGATGCCACCGGAATTGCCAAGCATAAACATAAGCTGGCCCAACAGCATGCCCAGATAGCTGCCCGCCGGCGCCGTGATACACAGCGAAACCGGAACCATGACGAGCATGGTCGCAAACGGAACGAACGAAAACGCCACGGCCTTAGGGATAACGCGCTGAAAGAAACACTCCACTTGCCAAAGCACGGGTACCGAGATGAGAACCGGAATAACAGTCGTCGTGTAATCGTTGACCGGCGCGGGAAGCAGGCCATACACGGAAGTCATCGATGCCCCCGTCGTCGATGCGGCATCGACGAGCTTAAGCAGATCGGGCGCAATCAATACGCCGCCCAGCATCATGCCCAGCTGCTCCGAGCAACCGAGCTGGCGGGCGGCCGCCCAACCAAGATAAACGGGCAAAAAGTAGTAGCCGGCGTTATAGAGCCAACTGTAGAACAGGCGATAGATTTCGGAATCGGCAGACCACAGGCCCAGCATGCCTTCACCCATAATGACGGCGACGGTGCGGAACAACGCCGCGCAGACAATAAACGGCAGCGCCGACATCATGCTTTTGGACAGATAGTCCACCACGGCCATGGCGTTTGATGAGACCGTCGTTGTAAACGAGGTGTTAGAAACTTGTGACACAGGAACCCTTTCCCAATGTGACATGCGGACTGTCCCTTTGTCACATCGTGCGATACTGACCGATTGCGCGGTACTTTTCGTAGCGGAGGTTTGTGAGGGTCGCGTCGTCGAGCCGCCCAAGCGTATCGAAGGCATCAAATGCCGAGGACATGACGGCACCGGCGATCTCCTCATGCGACAGGCCCCTATCATCAACAATGCCGTCGATGATGCCGAGCGCCAACAGATCGGGGGCCGTGAGCTTAAGCGCCTCGGCGGCCTCATTCGCGCGCTCGGTATCCTTCCACAGGATCGACGCACAGGCCTCGGGGCTCACGACCGAATAGGCCGAGCTCGAGAGCATCAGGATACGGTCGGCCACGGACAGCGCCAGCGCGCCACCAGAGCCGCCCTCGCCTGTCACCACCGAGACAATCGGCGTCTTAAGGCCGCTCATCTCCATGAGATTCTGGGCAATCGCCTCGCCCTGGCCACGCTCCTCGGCACCGATGCCGCAAAACGCGCCCGAAGTATCGACCAGGCACAGAACCGGTCGACCAAACTTTTCGGCCTGACGCATAAGGCGACGCGCTTTGCGGTAGCCCTCGGGATGTGCCATGCCAAAGTTGCGGCGCATACGCTCTTTGGTCGTGGTGCCGCGCTCGATGGCGATGACCGTTACGGGACGTCCGTCTTTCCAGCCAATGCCAGCCACCACAGCGGCGTCATCGCCGAAGTAACGGTCGCCGTGCATCTCCACAAATCCGTCCAGGCCCAGCGAGATCATCTCACCCGCCGTGGCTCGATCTGCCGAGCGGGTCTGCTTGACAATCTCGAGCGCGGTTTTTGGTGCCGTCGAGCGTTTGAACAAGTGTCCTAGCTTTTTGCCGCGGCGACCCGTATGCACGATCTCATGCGGTGCCCCCAGGCCGGGCGCGTGCCCTTCGTGCAGCGCCAGCAGCTCGCCTACCGTGAGCGCAATCTCGCCGCGCGGAACAACGGCATCGCAAAAGCCGTGCTCCAGCAAAAACTCGGAGCGCTGGAATCCCTTGGGCAGGCGCTTGTGCATGTTCTGCTCGATCACGCGCGGGCCGGCAAATGCCGTCAGGGCATCGGGCTCGGCCAGGATAATGTCGCCCTCCATGGCGAAGCTCGCGGTTACGCCTCCGGTCGTGGGGTCGGTGAGCACCGTGATATACAGGCCGCCCGCCTCGCTGTGGCGCCTAACCGCCGCAGAAATCTTGGCCATCTGCATAAGCGATGTCACGCCCTCTTGCATGCGCGCACCGCCCGAAACAGTAAAGCCGACAACTGGCAATCCCAGCTCGGTCGCGTGCTCAAATGTGCGACAGATCTTCTCGCCCACCACGGAACCCATCGAGCCCATCATAAAGTTGGCGTCCATAAAGAAGAACGCGGTATCGCAACCGCAGATTTTGCCCCTGCCGCACACAACGGCGTCGCGCTCGCCCGAACGCTCGCTCACGCTCTTGAGCTTGTCGGCATAGCCGGGAAACGAGAGGAAATCCTCCGACGCCAGATTAGCATCCCATTCCTCAAACATGCCCTCGTCGACCGTCATGCGCATGCGCGCGCGACCGCTCACGCGAAAGTGTTTACCGCAACGAGGGCAGACCTCGAGGTTGTCGTGCAGGCGTGCCTCATCGATCACACGGCGGCACTCCGGGCACTTGATAAACACGTGGCGCGCGGGAAACTCGGCGCACGACTCGGTTATCGGCCCCTCAAGGACATTGACCGTCTTCGCTTTTCTATTCATCAGCATAAAGATGCCCCATCAGATCGGTGTGATACATGCCCGACAAGAACTCGTCGTTTGCCAGCACGTCGAGCTGAAGCTCGCTGTTTTCGCTCACGCCCTCAATCACGAGCTCGCCCAGGGCCGAGCGCATCTTGCGAATGGCGCCGTCACGCGTGGGCGCACACACGATGAGCTTGCCGAGCATGGAGTCGTAGTACGGCGGAACGTTCGCACCGGTAAACATGGCGGAATCCCAGCGCACGCGCGGACCACCCGGCACACGCAACGCGGTGACCGTTCCGCATGATGGCAGAAAGTCCGGCGTTTCGGCATTGATGCGGCACTCCATGGCGTGGTTGCGGACCGGCATGTCCTCCTGCTCAAAGGGCAGAGGCTGGCCGGCTGCCACACGCAGCTGCCACTTGACCAGGTCGGTATCGGTCACAAACTCCGTAACCGGATGCTCCACCTGCAGGCGCGTGTTCATTTCCATAAAGTAGAAATTGCCGTCGTCCGAATACAGGAACTCGATGGTACCGGCTCCTTCGTAGCCGACGGCACGAGCCAGGTCACGCGCTGCCTTGTGCATGCGAGCACGAATGTCGTCGTGTCCGTCGAGGCACGGCGCGGGGCTCTCCTCGATCAGCTTTTGGTTGCGGCGCTGCACCGAGCACTCGCGCTCGCCGAGCGAAAACACATGGCCCTGCTTATCGGCCATAATCTGCACCTCAACATGGTGCGCCGGCGCGACGAACTTCTCCATGTAGCACTCGCCGTCGCCAAAAACGGCCTCGCCCTCGGCACGCGCCTCGATAAACGCCTTTGCCGCATCTTCCACGCGCTCGACCTTGCGAATGCCGCGGCCGCCACCGCCGGCACGCGCCTTAATAAGCACGGGGCAGCCAATGCGCTCGGCCTCGGCCGTCGCCTCCTCGGGACTTTTGAGCAGATCGCAACCCGGCACGATGGGCACGCCCGCCGCAGCAGCCGTTCGACGTGCGGCGTCCTTGTCGCCCATGCTGTCGATCACCTCGGCCGAAGGACCGACAAACGCCAGACCGTACTTGTCGCAGTCGCGCACGAAGCTCGCCTTCTCGGAAAAGAAACCGTAGCCAGGATGGATCGCCTTTGCCCCCGACTTTACGGCACAGGTGAGCACAGCATCGTCGTTGAGGTAGCTCTCGGCAAGACGCGGGCCGCCGATGCAATACGCCTCGTCGGCAAGTTGCACGTGCAACGCGTCCGCATCGGCCGTGGAATAAACGGCGACGGTCTTGATGCCCATATCGCGGCACGCGCGGATAACACGGACCGCGACTTCGCCGCGGTTGGCGATGAGCACTTTGTCGAACATGAAGCCTTCCTTAACTTTCGTGCATGAGTGCAAAAGACATATCGGCACGGCAGCAAACCTCACCGTTGACGCTCGCAGTACCCGTCGCAAAGCGGAACGGCCCGCGCGCACGTGTGATGGAGCACACCAGATCCACCGTGTCGCCCGGGCGCACCGGACGCTTAAAGCGCACCTTGTCCAGACTCGTGTAGAACGGCGTCGCGCCGCGCGCCTCCTCATCGCCCATCAGCAGCACACAGCAGTTCTGGGCGAGCATCTCGCACTGAATCACGCCGGGGACGACCGGGTTTCCCGGAAAATGCCCCTGCAAAAAGTACTCGTCGCCCGTAATCGCAATCTTGCCGTGAGCCTCGTCGCCCACCAGCTCGGCCTCGTCGAGCAAAAGCATCGGCTCGCGATGCGGCAACAGCTTCTTGAGCTCTTCTTTGTTCATGGATATCACCTATCCGATCCTCATGAGGCAGCTGCCAAACTCCACGAGGGCGCCGTCGGCCACGCAGATCTCGAGCGCCTCGCCGTCTGCCTCGGCTGTCACCTC
>URRJ01000046.1 GCA_900550205.1 uncultured Collinsella sp.
GCTTGACGGTGGTGGAGCCGGAGTCGATGCCGATATGCACCGGGCCGCACTGGGCGCCGAACGCCACCCGCGGCACGCTGTGGGACATATGGCGGGCATGGAATACCTCGTACTCTTCCTTGTTGGCGAAGAGGGGCGGCTCGCTGGCGTAGGTCGCCGTGGCGGCATACTCATCCAGCGCAGCGGCCACGTCCGAGAGGACGAACTCCTTGTCGGCGTAGAGGGCAGCGCCCAGCGCGACGTAGAGCAGGCTGTTCTCGGGGCAGGTACCGGTGACGCCCAGTGCCTCGTCGAAGCTCTTGCGCAGCACGGTGCTGAAGGTCAGCGGACCGCCCAGATAGAGGATATTGCCCTGAATGGGGCGTCCCTGTGCCAGACCGGCGATGGTCTGGTTGACCACGGCCTTGTAGATGCTGGCCGCGATGTCCTCGGTCTTTGCGCCCTGATTGATGAGGGGCTGCACGTCGCTCTTGGCGAAAACGCCGCAGCGGGATGCAATGGTGTATGTACGGGTGGCCTGTTCGGCCGCCTTGTTCATCTCATCGGCACTCATCTTGAGCAGCGTCGCCATCTGGTCGATGAAAGCGCCCGTGCCGCCGGCGCAGCTGCCGTTCATGCGGACTTCGGTGCCGTTGGTCAGGAACAGGATCTTTGCATCCTCACCGCCCAGCTCGATGACGCAGTCCGTCGCAGGGACGAACTTTTTGACCGCCACGCGGGTGGAGAACACCTCCTGCACGAAAGGCACGCCGCAGCTGTCGGCCAGGCCCATGCCGGCGGAGCCGGAGATGCTGAGCAGCGCTTTCCGGCCATGCAGCTGCTCTGCGTCGATGCGGCGCAGCAGCTCCTGCGCCTTTTCCAGAATGTGGCTGTAGTGGCGCTCATACGTCGAATATAAAAGGGTATCGTTTTCATCCAGCACCACGCATTTGATGGTAGTGCTGCCGATGTCAAGACCTACTCTCACAGTTGTTTTTCCTCCTGAAGGACAATGCACTCTCCCTCTGCACACAGGGCTCTCCGGCCCGGGCAGAAGTTGTTTGCTAACGAATCAAATTTCAGACTCGCATACACGGGTATTATAAACCAAATCCGGCTGACAATCAATCATTCGGGATTATTTTACACCTTAAAAACAGTAAAATCATCTTGCAAAGTTAAACATTTTGTTAATTTCGCAAACTTTTCTGTGGATTTCGGGCTGTTTCTACTAAGATTCTTTACCGTCTGTCATTTTTTCTGCTCTCTTCCCTGTCCCGCACAAAAATCAAAGGCATCTGCACTGCGCCGTCCCGGGCAGCATTGCAGATGCCTTTTTGTCTCGTTCAATATCTCCTCAGCAGAAGGAGCTCCTGTGCCGCCCGGCTTGCGAACCGCGCTGCGCGGATGTCGTTCTCCTCGCTGGAGTGGAGTTCCATTTCCGGCGGGATGTCCTCGCAGGAGGCCAGCGGGAACACCACCTGCGCCCGGGTGCCGCCGCCCGGCCGGGCCGTCAGCGTCAGCTTCCAGCCTGCACGGCGGCAGATGAGCTTACAGATGCGGAGACCCAGCTTTGCGCCGCTGAGGAAGCGGCGGTTGTTCTCGATGGGGTCTTCCTCCATCAGGCCGCAGCCGTTGTCTTCCACCCGGAGCACGACGCCCGTCTTTTTCTGTTTCAGGCTCACCCACACCCTGCCGCCTGCATCGCAGGCCCGCAGCGCGTTGGAAATGAGGTGGAGCAGCAGCTGTTCGGCCTCATCGGGAACGCCCATGACGGTGCAGTGCTCGATGCCCCCGCTCTCCGTCGTGAGCGCTATTTCCAGTGACCGCTGGATGTCCGGGGCCAGACGGCCCGCTTTTTCCAGCAGACTGCACAGGTCCAGAGGCTGCAGCTCGCCCAGCTCTTCATTTTCCAGCTGATAAAGCGTTATGGCATTGCGTACCGTGCGGTCCAGCCGGGCAGACTCTATCTGGATGTCCGAAAGTGCCTGCCGGGTGGGCAGGTCGGCCGACGCCAGCAGATGCATCTGCAGATATTCCCGGTTCTGGTCGATGATGCCAAGGGCATGAAAGCACACATCCCCAAACTCCTCCCGAAGGGAGCCTCCTGCCCCATCGTTTCGCCTGCGCATTCTGCTCTACCTCCGCGTCGTGTGATCAGCACCTCACTGCTGACTCAGTTTACTTTCCAGCGCATAAAGCAGGCGGCCGATAGTCACCTTCCTGCGCTCTAAGCCATACTCTTTTCGAAAATCCCGCCATGTCTGGGTACCGGTCTCGTCCAGCGTCTCCAGCAGCCGCCGAAGGGCGCTGTCCACAGCCGCCACGGTGAGATTGTATTCCTCCGCCACCGGCCCTAATATCTCCTTGCGGATGGCCAGACGGTGGTCAGAGCCCATCATCATCCGAAGCGCACCGGTCAGGTAGCGCTTGTTGGCATCGTAGGTGCTCAGACCCCAGCTGCGATAGATGCGCTCGCAGCGCTTTTCCAGACTCTCCGCCGGGCGGTGGGCCGGAACGCGCAGCTCCTGCAGCATATCTTCCAGTGTGGCCTGACGGATGAGGTAGCATGCGTCCTCCTGACTCAGGCTCTCCACAGCCGATTTCTCATTGCGTCCGTCGTCCCGCAGAAGCACCAGAGGCTTGCGGGCAAGGCCGCGTATCTTGGGCAGGAACTGGATGCTGTCCATGTCCTCCAGTCTGCCGCCCAGCACCAGAACGTCCACATCGCCCTGCTCGAGCCGTTCCAGCAGCGTCCGGCTGCTGCGGTAGCCCGTACAGCGGATGGCCGGGTTGCGCTCCTCAAGATAGCGTGTCCATACCCGCATCTCTCTGGGGTCATAACTGGCCAGAGCTACGCGCCATATGACGTCCTGTTCCTCATAACTCACACGACGCGCCCCCTTCCCGCAGGTTTTCTGCCTGCTCCGCCTGCGGATACCAGCAGGAAATAGCATCCTGCCACAGCTCCGGCTGGACCGAGTTCTCATACAAAAACTGCAGCAGCCGTCCGCATTCCTCTTCCGGGGCCGGGACCCATGTACGGGCCGTGTCTGCCGGGTCGTCCGGAGCTTTTGTCCGGCTCACGGTCAGCCAGCAGCCCTGTCCCTCCGTCTCCAGAGAACAGGCAAGGGTATACGCCTCCTGATACGGTTCCAGCGCCGAAAAACTCCTCACCAATGGGACATTCTGTTTCATTCTGCATCCTCCTCACCCCATCTGCCCGGCCCATCCACTTATGCCGGACAAACTACTTCATACTATACTGTATAAAATTGTATGGAGCGTCGAAAGGAGTTGCAACGACAAATTTGCGTCAGTTTTCGTCGAATTTTGGAACACTGAAAATATTAACATGGATATTGTCTCAAGAATACCATCAACCGCTCCAAAAATCAAGACACATCTGCCGCATCCTCCTGGTTTGGGACGCTTTTCCGCGCAGGATGCAACGCTTTTCCATCCTTCGGCAGAAAACACAGAACTTGGCACCCGTTACGACATAAATTGTTCATATTCTTCTGATAAAATCAAACAGATACTATGTTTCCCTCTCCGTCCACAAATGTCGGGCGGAACAGGTCAGCAGACACTCCCCCGTTCTGCTGCCGGAAAGGCAGGCCAATGCTTCAGCTTATCAATATCGAAAAGAAATACACCACCGGCGATCTGACACAGGCAGCGCTCAACGGGGTCAGCCTCAACCTGCGCGACAGCGAATTCGTCGCCGTCCTCGGCCCCAGCGGCTCGGGCAAGACCACGCTCGTCGAGAAGGTCATTGCCGAGCTCACCCGCCGCGGCCTGCGCGTGGGTTCGCTCAAGCATCACGGGCATCACGGCTTTGATATCGACGTGCCCGCTAAGGACACCTGGCGCCATCACCAGGCCGGCTCCAAGCACGTGGGTCTCATCTGCGCCACGCGCTGGGCGGAGTACGCCGACACGCGCGAGGGGGACGAGATGCCCGCGCGCGAGCTGCTGTCGCGCTACAACGATGTCGACGTGGTGATCATCGAGGGCTACAAGACCGAGGGCTTCGACAACATCGTGGTCGCGCGCTCCGGTGTCGACCGTCTGCGCGGCAAGAGCTCGCTCGACCTGGTCGACGGCCGTACGCTGGCGCTTGCCTGCAACGAGGCCCTGGCACGCCAGGCTTTCGACGCCGGCTTTGCAACCCGAGCCATCAACATCAACGACGCCCGAGCCATCTGCGACCTGATCCAAGATTATCTGGCCTAAAGCCTGTCAAAAGGGGACAGGTTTATTTTGGCAGGTTTTATCTTGGCAAACGTCATATCCACCACAAAGGGGCCAGGCTCCTTTGTGGTGGATTTTGCTTTGGTAGATGTGTGGGGCATGCCTTACAATCTACCAAGTAGTTCATGACGGGCGAAAAACGGAGAGAAGGGGCTTGATGCGTCCTTAGTGTTTCTTGCGAATAGATTGATTTGACAGACGGTGGCGAATGCCCACCGCCCGTATTCGTATGAAACAAGGAGTCTCCATGCTCGCCTCTCTTTTCTCAAAGCCTCAATCATCGCTGTCCATGCAGGCCAAGCGCCTGGTGGCGATGCGCTTTCTCATCTACACCGGCTTCCAGACCAGCTACTTTATCGGCGTCATCGGGACGCTCACCTATGCGGACGGCGCTTCGGTCGTCGCGACATCGCTGGCCGTCCTGTTTATGAATGTATTCGTGATCATGGGATCCTTTGCGGGTGGCGCGGCGCTCGACGCCTGGGGTCCGCGCCGCCATTTCTTGCTGAGCATCATCGGCGCTCTCGCAACTGGCGCGGCGATCCTCGTTTTTGGCAGCGCGACCGGAACAGTCCTTGCCGGCGCGGTGCTCCTGGGCTTTGTGATGGGATTCGCCCAGCCCATCGCCACGTCCTATCCGGCGTATCTCACCGACGACCCCGTTGAGCTCAAAGACATCAACTCCGCCATCGCCATGCTCTCAAACGGGAGTATCATCGTTGGCCCCACGCTGGGCGGCTTTGTCGCGGCGGCTGCGTCGTCGCGCGCGGTGTTCGTGCTCATGATGATCTTTACCGTACTGGCGCTCGTCGCCGGTTGGGGCTTTAGGCCGCAGACCAGCCATGTCGCCGGAGATGCGGATGCCGATTCGGCAGAGGAAGGGGAGCGTGCGGGACAAAGCTCCAACCCCAGCACATCCACCCGCGCCACCTTCGCAGCCAGCATCAAGACAGTCTTCACCAACAGCGTCCTCGCGCTACTTTTCTGCATCATTTTTCTTTCGAACTTTGGCTACGGTGCTTTCGATCCGCTGGAGTCGTTCTTCTACCGCGATGTCCTGCACGTCGGCGTTGAGTGGATGGGCTGGCTCTCGTCGGCCTCGGGCGTGGGCGCGGTGCTGGGCGCCGTGGTCGCGCTCCGCTTGCCGCCGCACCTGGTCAACCTTAAAACGCTGCTCGTGGCGCTTATGTCTGTGGGTCTGGGAAGCCTGCTCTATGTGGGGACACCGTACGTGGGTGTGGCCTTTGTCGGCCAGGTCGCCCTGGGCATAGCTTGGGGTGTCGTCAACCCGCTCCACAACACCATCGTGCAAACGACGGCTCCGCTCGAGCAGCTCGGTCGCGTCAACTCGGTCATGGGCTTTGGCAACATGTTCGCCGGCGTGGCCCCTCTGGCGGTTGCACCGTGGCTGGCGGCAACATTTGGCGTACAACGGACACTCGTGGGGGCAGGCATGGTCGTGACGGCGGTTCCCGCGGCGCTGCTGCTGTTTGGACGCAATCACTTGGAACGTGCCGTAAAGCAGTAAGAAACCATCACAACATTCGATGAAAATCGCGATTTTGCCGAAAAACGTCGAATGTTGTGATGGTTTGCGCTCTGGGCCAGGCCATCCTGCGAGTCAAGCCCCTCTGCGGATCCGGCCACCACAAAGGGGCCAGGCACCTTTGTGGTGGATTTTGCTTTGACGGGCCGCGCCTGCGCCTTGGTATACCATGTACGCCGTTCACGAATACACCCCACACCGCCGCACAACCCAGAAAGGCCCCCATGGACGCCACCTTCAGCCACATCAAAGCTGTGTTCTGCGATATCGACGGTACGCTGCTCACGAGCCAGCACACGGTGTCCCCGCGCACCGTGGCGGCGATCCGCGCCCTGCGCGAGCGCGGCGTGCTCTTTGGCCTGTGCACCGGGCGCGACGCCCACGCGACCGAGGCCATGTACGAGCTCTGGGGCATCGAAGGCCTGGTAGACGTGATGGTGGGCTGCGGTGGCGCCGGGGTCATCGACCGCGCGCACGACATCAACGAGCTGAGCTATCCGCTGCCGGGCGAGACCATCGCGCGCATCTGTAAGCACATGGCGGACCTTCCGGCAACACCCGTCTGCCCCCGAGACGGCGTGTTCTACGTGCCCGAGAGCAACGCGTGCGTCGAGCACCTGTCGCGCGTCGACGGCGTGCCTTACCAGGTGGTCGATTTTGCCGAGTTCTTGCGCGAGCCGCAGCCCAAGGTGATGTTTACCATGGCGCCCGAGGTAATGCCGCGGGTGATTGAGCGGGCGTCGACGTTTGCCGATAACACTGTCAAGGCAGCGGCTCTGCAAACCACGCAGTGGCTCTACGAGTTCATGGATCCGCGCGTGTCCAAGACGCGCGGCCTTGTGCGCGTGGCGGAGCTCAACGACATGGAGCTCCAGAACATCTGCGTGTTTGGCGATGCGGACAACGACACCTGCATGGTGGCCGACGCCGGCGTGGGCGTGGCCATGGCAAACGGCAGCGACGCCGCCCGTGCCGCGGCGGACTTTGTAACCGCGAGCAACGACGAAGACGGTATCGCGATCTTTATCCAGGAGCACCTGCTGTAGTACTGCGCGCTGGACAAAAACCACCACGAAGGGGACAGGCACCTTTGTGGTGGTTCGATCAGGCGTCCCGGCAACCGATTGCCGGGACGCTTATTGTTCCGAGGCGAATCGACGCGGTGAACAAACGACCACTCGCAGCCAAATATCGACCGTTCACAGATTGAGTAGGTTAAAACAAAATGTTGTACAAATAACAACAGAGTGTCATTTCTCTATATTTGCCAGCAGTTCTACCTGCGGTTTTCCATAATTGAAAAATCGAATAACACAGCATGATTAAACAAATGTCAAGGAAAAGACTCTGAGAAAAGAAATTGACAGAATCGGGCTTTTCGTTGTTTAAACAATGAGTAATAATATGTATATCTTGCGCGAGCAATTATAGGTTGCGCGCTCTATACTAATTCGTGAAAGAGCAAGATCGCGGTCTCTTGGGGAGGAGACATCGATGACAGCAAATTCAGATAAATCTAAGCAGGACAATAAAGCGGCACATCGTGTGCTGGCAGGTGTTTTGTGCGGAGCTTCCGTTTTGAGCCTGGTACTGTCGCTCGTTATGCCCCCGATCTCGCAGGCCATCGCCAGCGACACCCAGACAGTTTTTACCGAGGAAACTGTAATGGGGTGCTCAAAGTGAAGAAGTTCGCCGCATGTAGCTTTATGGCAACTGTTCTCGTAGTGAGCACTCTGTTGTCGCCGTTTAGCGCGGTCTCCACCGCAAGCGCGGAAGATGCTGGACATCTCACTCCGGGCATTTACAAGCCAACGCCCATCGGTATTGGTACGAATATCAATGTCTCCACCTCCGATCCCGGCGTTGCCACCTACGTCGGCCGCGACATGTACATCGGTGGTAAGCCGAGCGACACTAATACTCTTAATGCGAGCAATGCCCCCACCGGCTCATATGCCGCTGAGGCGGAGGGCCTTACCGTGGTCCGTGGCAAGCTTGCCATGAATCCTGTCAAGGAGAGTTGGAGCGGCGATGGCTTCCGTTTCGGCACCGTTGGTTTTGGCTCGCAGTTTCGTCCCAGTGAGGGAAGCACGGTGCTTGCGGTCGCCGGTATAAAGAGCTCGATTGAGAACATGAACACCGGTCTGGGATCGACCTTAAATACTGCGACGGTTGGTGCTTGGACCAAGGGTGCCTGGGTCGGCAAGTCGAAAGAGAATACCGGCTATGACTACACCGCGCAGATCGCCGGTCCCATTACCTATTGGAATCCTGGCAAGAATTGGAATGCTGACAACAAGCGCCAGTCTGTGGTGAAGACGCAGGGCAACTACTATGAAGGGGAAAATGCGGACGAAAGTTCGCTGTTCAAACAAGTCAACTTCCTCAACAACATTAATGGCAAGGACTATTCGAATTACAGCGGAGAGACAGGCTATCTCACCACGCTCTCTAACCAGCTGAATTCGTTCGCGAAGACGGGCGAAGTGAGCTGCAGCGTTGCTCCGGCGTGCCATCAGGACAACCGCTATATCATCAACAAGTACGACAAGACGAATTGTAGCTATGGCCTGGTGTTTGATGAGTCGTATAAGACCATCAATACGGACTGCGCCGATACGTCGCTCAATGGTAGGCAATTCAAGAATAGCGAGCGTCTTATCAAGTTTAAGGGTGACAACACCTCTATGCAGCAGGTGTTCACCATCGATGCTTCTCAGCTGAGCAATACATACAACAACGAGTATTATCGTGGCGTTGATTTCGCATTCGAGGGCATTCCCAAGGGCGCCTCGGTTGTTGTGAACGTTACTGGATTATCGAATATTGAGTTCCACAATGGCTGGCGCTTTTGGTGGAACGGTACCGAGATTTCGCGTGGTTACGAAACTCGATATTCCGGCACACCGCTGGGCGAGGCATACGCGACGGCTTCTCAATCCGTCATGTGGAACTTTGTCGATACGCAAAGCCTTACCATTCGGGGCGGCATCGCGGGAGAGGACCGCGCGGACTGGGAATACGGTGGCGCAACCACTGGTGCCAAGTGGACTGACGACGATCCTGCGGCGGCTATGATCGGCAGCATCCTTGTACCCGATGGCAGCTTCGATGACCATGTGACCACCAACGGCCGCGTTTATGTGGGCGTCGATTTCTCAATGAACAGCCCGAAGATTGCCGCAACATTTGGTGAGGGAAATACAGCCTCCGTTATCGACATGGACCAGGAGCGTCACAACTTCCCGTGGTCCGGTACCTACACGCCCGGCGGCTCCGCCGTTGCGTGGAGCAAGGTCGATGCGGCGGACGACAAACCGCTCGCGGGTTCCGAGTGGGCCATCTACGCGACTGAGGACAATGCACGGAAGGATGAGAAACGTATCGTCTCCATTGTGGATAACGGCAAGAATGACTCCGATCCTGCCGTTGGCACCATTCAGTTCAACTACCTGAACCAGAAGGCCAATATTGGCAACCCTGATGACAAAGACTACTTCACGTACTACATTCGCGAGACTAAGGCGCCGGAGGGCTACGAGCTTTCCAATGCGATCTATACCTCGAAGATGTTCCACACGGGCGATGAACTCAACCTTGTGGGCAACGTGGACACAAACGGCAACGAGATTTCCAGTCCGCAGAGCGCCATCGCCAACACCAAGATCACCGGTACGGTGTTTTGGACCAAGGTGGCGGAGGGCGACGCAGGACACACTCCTTTGGCTGGTTCTGAGTGGAAGCTCACCAAGACCAGGGACGCCGATGGTACGGACGTTAACCAGTCCTGGACCGTGAGCGATCAGTCGGATTCGGGTGAGATCACGTGGAAAGACATTGATGGCACGTCTGGCAAGTTCAAGCTCGAGGGCTTGCTGCCGGGTACGTACACGCTTGTTGAGACCCAGGCTCCGATTGGCTACAACTTGAATGACGCGGGTTACGAGTTCAAGGTGTCCAAGGACGGCTCCGTTACGTGGACCGAGGATAAAAAGCCGTCTATTGACGAGAGCGGCAACGCGTACATCTCCGATTCTCTTACCACTACGTCCGTGACGATCCCGGTGACCAAATCTGTTCGCAATACGGACTGGCCGAAGGATTCCAGCGATAAGTACGTTGCGTTCAAATTCAGCATCGAGGCTACAGGGGAAAATAGGGGTAACGCACCTAAGCCCGAACCGACGACTATTTCCGTCGTTCCCTCAGGCTCCACTAAGCTCAACGACGTCACCGCGACCTTTGGCGCCATGACGTTCAACAAGTCGCACCTGTCCGATACCTCCGGTACGGCGGGTGACTACGCCAAGACCTACACCTACACGGTGAAGGAGGTCGCGCCTAACGCCGATGCCATCGACAAGCTCCGCTACTCCAAGGCCGAGTACCAGGTTGCCGTCACGGTGAAGGCCGTCATGGTCGATGGCAAGTACACCGGCCTCACCACCTCGACCACGGTCACCCAGGTGAAGGACGACATGGGCAACGCCCTGGGTGAGAACGGGCAGGGCGTCGTGGTTCAACCCTCCGCCGCCGCGCCCGACGCCATCCCCACCTCCACCTTCACCAACGTGAAAGTTCTCACGGACCTCCCGCTCACCGGCGCGGGTTGGACCGAAAACTCCATGCTCCTCGTGGGCGCCGGTCTCATGCTTCTGAGCGGCATCGCTGCGGGAGCGTATTGGTTCGCTACAAAGCGCCGCCAGGACGACCCGTCCGATGGCGCTGGTAGATAGATGTTTATGAATGTCGGGCTCATTTCTGAAAGGGGAATCATGAACCGATTCGTACAAAAGCTGATCGCCGGCGCCGCCGCCGTAGCGATCGTCGTAACCGGCCTGGTGGGTGGAGCGCCTGTGGCCAAGGCTGATCCCACCTACAGCATTACGATCAACAAGCAGTCGACGGATGCTGCCGATCACGAGTTCAACGGCTGGCAGCTTGCCGAGCTGAAGGACGTTGTTGTTAACAATGACAAGTCGATTGCCTATACGATTGATACCAACGAGAAGCTCGTGAGCACCATCGAGGCCGCGATGGACTTCAATGCTGTCATTGATAAGACGGGCAATGCCCAGAACGTGCTTACTGCCTACAAGCAGGACAAGAACTATTATGTGTCCGACGGCAACTCGTCGAACAACCCTATGGGCTTCCTGATCATGCATGTGTTTAGCAATACCGGAACCCCTAACCTCTCCTCGCCCTGGAACAACGACGCCGCGCTGCGCACCTTTGCCCAGAACCTCGAGGACCAGACCTTCCCTGAGGCTTCTACTGCAACCCCGTTCACCACGGCTACGAACAACAACGCCAATGTGAAAACCTTTAAAGTCCCGGGTATCTGGTTCCTGAAGGACGCTACCAGTCCCGCTGCTGACAAGGAGTCCTTCTCACTGCCCATCATTACGCCGACGAGCATTCCGGACACCGATATCGATGGTGCCGTTACCGTGAAGAACGTGATTCCGAATATCTCCAAGCATCTTGCCAATGCTGACGGCACCTACAACAATGAGCCGTCCTTCTCCGTGGGTGACACCGTGTACTACACGCTTGAGACTACCGTTCCTTACTACACCGGCTATTCGACCGGCCGTGTGTTCAAGATCAACGACACTGCTAGTTCTGCCATTTCTTCGTTTGTCGATGACGCCCCCAAAGGCGTAAACGTTGTATCGGTCAAGGTTGGAGACGTTACTCTTAAGGCGGATACCGACTACAGTGTTTCCTATGCTGCCACTACTGATATCGATGAAAAGTACGCCAATGGTGTAGATACCGTCATCGACCTTGGCAAATACGTGAACCAGAGTGAGGGCGCCACTAAGCTGGACGAGGGCGCAAAGGTGACCGTACTAGTGAGTGCCACCCTTGATGCTGATGCCAAGCTTTCTGATTCCACCGACATCAAGGGCAACCCCAACAAGGACTCACTCACCTGGTCGCACAACCCCAACAACACCTCCGATGAGCAGACCATTCCTGGTGACGAGGTGAATGTCTACTCCTATAAGTTCAACATCTTGAAGACCGCCAAGGACATGACCACTAAGCTCCGGGGTGCTAAGTTCACGATTAAGGCGGGAGACAGCTATCTCGGTTACGAGAACGGCGCATGGAAGACCCTGCCCGCGGCTCCGAAGGATACTCAGGCTGGTGCCGAAGCCGGCGTGTTCGCCACCAAAGCTGATGGCGTCATCGACTTCAATGGTCTCGATGCTGGCACGTATGAGATCGAGGAGATCGTTCCTCCCAATGGTTACACCGCCCTCTCCCTGCCGAAGTTCAACTTTACGGTATCCGCTACGGTGAATGCCAACAATCCCGAGGGTCAGAAGACCATCATTGCCGTTTCTTATGCCAAGGGTACAAACGATAACGACTCTCGCGTCTCCGTTGAGAACTCGACCATCAAGATTTGGAACGCCAAGAACCTCACCGAGCTGCCCTTGACCGGTGACCTGGGCATCAAGGTCTTCATCACCGTGGGCGTGCTGCTCATGGCTGCTGGCGCCGCCTTCGCCCTGAGTGCACGTATGCGCGCTTAATTCCCTAGCTTGATGACGCGGCGAGCGGGCGATCGTCGTCTCCTATCAGCGCCTGCGCGCCGCGTTCTCATCTTCCCTTTCGCCGCACCCCGTCGCGCTTGGACCCGCGGCGGGGTCGGTGCTTTAACCGTGTCCTCGCACCCACACCCCCGGAGGTGAACCACATGGAGGCAATCAAGCCCGTATCGACGATGCGCACGCCGAGGGGCGGTTCGAACCCGGCTTCCACCAGCCGACGTAAACCGCCCCTCGTCCTGCGCCTGCTTTCCCTTCTGTGCTTTGCCGCCGGCTTTGTTATCGTGGCCACGCCCCTCGTCCTGCGCGCCATGTCCCAGGCTGAGCAGACGGCCGCAGTTACCGCGGCACAAAACACCGTGGATGGTTGGCCCTATCCGCAAGCGGAGGAGGCCCTCGCGGCCGCGCGCGCCTACAACGAGCAGTTGGCCGCCGACGGTCAGGACGTCATCGGCGAGGTTGTGGACCCGTTTGGTAGCACCTCCGGCGCCTCCACCGCAACGGGTGCCAAGGACTCCATCGCCTCGCAAGACACCACGTACCAGGGCCTGCTCGACGCGGGTTCGGGCCTTATGTGCTCGGTGCGTATACCCAAGATCGACGTGAACCTGCCCGTGTACCATGGCACCTCCACCGAGGTGCTCGCTGCGGGCGCCGGCCACCTATATGGAACATCGCTGCCCGTGGGCGGCGCGAGCACGCATGCCGTGCTTACCGGCCACCGCGGCGTGCCAGGCTCGCTCCTGTTCACGCGCCTGGACGAACTGCAGGTTGGCGACTCGTTTTACATCGAGGTGATGGGCGAGGAGCTGGGTTACAAGATCGACCGCATAGACGTGATTGAGCCCGACGACGATTCCAAGCTGCGCGTGACCGCCGGCGAGGACCGCGTGACGCTCATGACCTGCACGCCCTACGGCATCAACACCCACCGGCTGCTGGTGCGCGGACGCC